>DASRFH010000020.1:0-31669 GCA_035651675.1 Chloroflexota bacterium
GCCTTCAACGCCGCCTTCGGCGACGACAAGGAGGCGAACGCCGTCCACCCCGTCTACGGCGACATCGGCTGGGCCGGTCTGAACTACACGAAGAACGCCGACACCGTGAAGGACTGGATCGACTTCTTCGGCCAGAAGGACAACTACCAGACCTTCATGCAGGTGATCCAGTACTACCCGACCATGCCGGTCGAGCTGACCGGTCCCGTGCCGGAGGCGGAGGCACCGCTGGTCAAGGGGCGGACGGCGGTGTCGAACGTCCGGCTCTTCCTGCCGGGCATGAACACCGACATCCTGCGCGACTGGGGCGAGCTGCTGCTCACCGACCAGTACACGCCGGAGAGCTTCGCCAAGTACGTGCAGGGCAGCTTCGATGAGTCGAAGCCCCAGTGGCAGAAGTACATCGGCACTTTCGACCAGGACTGGGCGAAGCTGTACTTCGGGCAGGGCTGACCGTACGTGGGGAGGACCGCCGGCGTCTGGCCGTACCTCTGCTTGCTGCCGGCGGTCCTCACCTTCGGGCTGTTCGAGCTGGTGCCGTCGCTGGCGACGGCGATCTTCTCGCTAACCGACTACACCGGACTGCCGCACACCCCGATCAACTGGGTGGGCCTCCAGAACTACCACGACCTACTGCTGGGGAGCCGTTCGCTGCTGACCAGAGCGCTCCAGGTGACCGCGATCTTCTCGGTCAGCGTGACGCTCCTTCAGAATGGGCTGGCCGTGCTGGTAGCCTGGCTCTTGAACTCGAGCTACTACGGCCGGATCCTGGTCCGCTCGTTCGTCTTCCTACCTGTCGTGCTGGGCGCGACGATCAACGGTCTCGTCTGGTACGTGATGTTCAACCCGTTGAGCGGGCCAGTCACGTTGATGATCAACGGGCTGCTCGGCGTCCGGTCGAACATGCTCGGGAGCCCGGCTACCGCACTGTACGCGGTGATCTGGGTGCAGATCTGGGCTAACCTCGGCTTCAGCATGATGATCTTTTTGGCTGGGATGCAGGGGATCCCGGCCGAGATCTACGAAGCCGGCAAGATTGACGGCGCCAACGCCTGGCAGGCGTTCCGCCGCCTGACGATCCCGCTGCTCGCCCCGAGCATCACGATCAACGTGCTGCTCGCGGTCATCGGGTCGATGACGACATTCGAGCTGCTGTTCGTGCTGACGGATGGCGGCCCGGCGTTCAGCACCCAGACGCTCGGTATGTTCGTGTTCAACCAGGCGTTCTACGGAGCGGGCACGAACCCGGGCTTCGCCTCGGCGATCGCCATGGTGCAGTTCGCGCTCGTCTTCATCGTCGTGATCATCCTCCAGTACTACCTGCGCCGACGGGAGGCCGTCCTGTGATCCAGGGAGACGCGCTCGGGCGGGCCCCGGCGCGCCCGGCGCTGCGGACCGTTCCGATCAGGCTGCGGCCCGGCATGTCGGGCGGCTACGTCGTGATGCTGCTGCTCGCGCTCCTGTACGCGATCCCGATGGTGTTCGTGTTGTTCGTCGCGCTCGAGTCGCCGCGCCAGTTCGCGACGAACGCCGCCTCGATCCCCGACCCCGTGATGTGGTCGAACGTCCCGAACGCGTGGACGCGCGGCGAGTTCAGCAGCTACTTCGTCAACACCGTCACCTACACGCTCGTGATCACGATCGGCACGCTCGTGATCGCCACGCTCGCCGCGTTCCCGATCGCCCGCGGTCACGTGCGCGGCTCGAACGGGTTCTATCTGCTTTTCGTCTCCGGGCTGCTGTTGCCGGCCGGCCTGATCCCGCAGTTCTTCGTCATGCACCAACTCGGCCTTTTCGACACGCGCATCGGCTACATCCTGCTCTGGATCAGCCGGATGGCGTTCCCGGTGTTCGTGCTCGCCGGCTTCGTGAAGGGCATACCGTCGGAGCTGGACGACGCCGCGGCCATCGACGGCTGCGGCTACGTCCGCTACGTCTTCCAGGTCGTCATGCCGCTGTTGAAGCCAGCGCTTGGGGTGGTCGGGCTGATCGTGACGATCCGGGTGTGGAACGACGTCGTCAACCCCGTCATCTTCCTGCCGTCGCGGGCGATCAAGCCGATCTCGGCCGGGCTCTTCCAGTTCTACGCGGAGAACACCGCCGAGCTAACGCTCATCGCCGCTGCGATCGTCATCACCGCGTCGCCGCTCATCCTGCTGTTCCTGTTCACCCAACGGTACATCGTCGCCGGGCTGACGGGCGGCGCGCTCAAGGGATGACGGCAGGCTCGACGCCCAGCACGGTGCCCGAATGGCCGCCCGGGCTGCCCTGGTAGTGGATCGCCACGTTCTCGCCGCTCTCCTCGAAGCGCCGGAGCTGGTCGCGGTCGAGCGTCGAGTCCGGCGGGATCAACAGCTCGAAGTCGATGCCCTGCTCGGTCACGACGTGGAGCGTTTCCTCGTGCACGGCGACGATGCGACCGACTGTGCGCTCGTCGCGCAGAACCTCGCTCATGTGCCCTCCTGTTGACCCAGGCACCTGGGCACCCTGCGTGCCACACGGTCGGCACCAGATCTGCGTTGTCGTTCGGATCGTTCGACCTCCCAGGGTCGCCGCGTATACTTCCGCTTCCGTGGGAGCGTTTGTTGGCTAACCGCCTGCTGGCCTACCGCGTCGCGCTCGAGATGGAGCGCCGGCGTAGCCGTGGCGGCCGGCGCCCGTCGTACCGGCTGACCGACGTGGCAGACCGCCTTCTCAGCTGCGTCGTCCGCTGCCAGCAGGCCGGCGGGGCCGCGGCCGATGAGCTGGCCGCGACGACCGACTACCAGCTCGCCGTGCGCGCCGGCGTCTCGGTCCGCCAGACGGCCGAGCTGTACGAGGAAGTCGGGCTCGGTTTCCTGGTGCGCGAGGCGCTCGATCGTCTCGAGGAGGGCGGCCTGCTGCAGGTGGCCCGCAAAGCCGCGAGCGGCCCGTACGTCGGCTTCACCGCGACGGCGCAGGGGCTGGCCGCCGTGGACGTCCGCCCCTGGTACCATCGGCTGCTCGGCTTCTTCGACCCTCCGCCCGGCGAGCGGTCCGACCTGGCCTGACGACGCGCCCCGGCAACCCGACGGGAGGCTAGCCTATGGACCTCGGCCTGTCCGGCAAACGCGCCATCGTGCTCGGCATCGCCAACCACCGCAGCATCGCCTGGGCGATCGCGCAGGCGCTGGCCGCCGAGGGCATGCAGCTCTGTCTGACCTACCAGGAGCGCATGGAGGACGCCGTCCGGCAGCTCGCCGCGAAGGTCGACGCGCCGCTCGTCCTGCCGTGCGACGTCCAACGCGACGAGGAGATCGACGCCGTCTTCCAGACGATCGAGCGGGAGTGGGGCACCCTCGACGTGCTGGTCCACTCGCTCGCCTTCGCGCCGCGCGAGGCGCTCGCCGGTGACTTCCTAAACACCAGCCGCGAGGCGTTCCAGACCGCGCTCGACATCAGCGCCTACTCGCTCGTCGCCGTGTCCCGCCCGGCCGCGCCGCTGATGGAGAGGGCCGGCGCGGGCTCGATCCTCACGATGACGTACCTCGGCTCCGAGCGCGCGATGCCGGGCTACAACGTGATGGGAGTCGCGAAGGCCGCGCTCGAGGCGTGCGTGCGCTACCTGGCGGCAAGCCTCGGGCCCCGCAACATCCGCGTGAACGCCATCTCACCGGGCCCGATGCAGACGCTCGCCGCCCGCGGCATCCAGGGCTTCCAGGGGATGCACCGGCACGCGAGCGAGGTGTCGGCGCTGCGGCGGGTCAACGACCCGGACGAGATCGGCGCGCTCGCCGCGTTCCTGGCCAGCCACCACGCGCGTGGCACGACCGGCGAGGTGCACTATATGGACTGCGGCTACCGCTTCCTGGGGATCTGAAGTGAACGTGAACAACATCTCGGTTGTCGGCGCGGGTCTGATGGGGCACGGCATCGCCCAGGTCTTCGCGCTCTCCGGCCGCGACGTCACGCTGACGGACGCGAGACCCGAGGCGCTGCCGAAAGCGCGCGAGGGCATCGCCAACATCCTGAACAACTTCGTCCAGCACGACCTCTGCACCCGCGCCGAGGCCGACGCCGCGCTGGGGCGGGTCCACCTCGAAGAGGACCTGGCGCGGGCCGTGCGCAGCGCCGACTACGTCGTCGAGGCGGTGTTCGAGGACATCGCGGTCAAGCAAGAAACGTTCGAGCGGCTGGACGGGCTGTGCCGCCCGGGCGTCATCCTGACCTCCAACACCTCGGGCTTGAGCTCGAACGCGATCGCGGCACGGACGCGCCGCAAGGCCCTCTGTTGCGTTACGCACTTCTGGAACCCGCCCCACATCCTGCCCCTGGTCGAGGTCGTGCGGAACGACGAGACGTCGGACGAGACGGTCGCGACCGTCCTGGCCGTGCTCCGCTCGGCGAACAAGGTGCCGGTCGTCGTCCGTAAGGACATCCCGGGGCAGATCGGCAACCGCTTGCAGTACGCGCTGTTCCGCGAAGCCGTTTCGCTCGTGCAGAACGGCGTCTGCTCACCGGAGGACGTCGATACCGTCATCAAGATGAGCTTCGGACGGCGCCTGTCGACGATCGGTATCCTCGAGACGGCCGATGTGAACGCGACGTCGCTGTGGGCGAACATCTCGCACTACCTTTTCAAGGAGCTCGACTGCGCCCAGGACACCCACCCCTACCTGAAGGAGCTGATCGCGAAGGGCCGAACCGGCGTGAACGCCGGCGCGGGTTTCCACGACTGGCCACCGGAGAAGCTTCAGCGCACGCTGGCCCGGCGCGATGCCGAGCTGCTCCGCTGGCTCCAGGTCGACAAACGCGAGCGCGAGGGCCGCGCGTAGAGCGCCGCTCTCACTCGGCGCCTGGCGACAAGACCCCGGTGGTGGCGAATGCTCGGTTGAGCGCCGCTGCTCGACGCCGCGGGTAGGAGCCGTCGCCCCACGACGAACGGCAGAGGTTCTATCGCTCCACGACGCTCGTCACCGCGGTCAGCTCCGTCGCGCCGGTCGTCGCGTCCGTGAGGGGCTGCGGATCGAAGCCGCGGCGTGCCGCGACCAGCCTCACCGTCAGGCTGAAGTCGCCGGTGCGCTGCGGCGACATCGTTATGCGAAAGCCCTTCGACTCGCCAGGGTCCACCTGTCCGAAATACAGCCGCTTCTCAGTGCTCGCGTCGTCGATCTGGGCGAGCGGCCGCGTCCGTGTGATAGTGAAGACGTTCGCGTAGCCACGGTTGATCTTCACGCCGAGGTCGCGAATCGGCACGGTGCCGAGGTTCTGGACGCGCACCTCCAGGTCCGTCGGCTCGCGCAGGAGCGCACGCTTGGGTGCATCCATCTCGAAGTGGACCCGCGGCGGCGCCTCGCCGGCGCTCGGGGACGCGAGGTAGGCGACGACGCCACAGACGAGCAGCAGTGCCAACAGGCCCACGACGAGCATTAGGCGCCGCATCGGTTACGGGATGGCCCCGAGGTCGAGGTGGTCGTCGCCGTTCGCCAGGTGGAGTCGCTGGCCGCCTGTCGGCTCGTAGAGGCCGACCCGAAGCTTGAGCGGCGGCACGTTGGGCGGCAGCGCGATGTCGTACACGTCCTCGATCGCCTCGCCGGCCAGCCAACCGGTCGTCGGCCGCGACCAGTTCACCGGGACGCCGTCCTGTTGCGCGACGATCTTGTCGGCCGCGTCGACGAGGTGGTTGAACACCCGGTAATCGCGCGAGGGCGTCGCGCTCGGCTGCCAGACGAGCGTCACGCGCACGTGGCCTGGATCCGGCCGCGTGGCGTCCCAGCCGCGGAGCCGTAGGCCGTCGCCGAAATCCGCGTCCAACCGGTGGGCGATCGGAGGTAGCGTGAACTGCCGTGGGATGGCGGTTACACGCAAGGTCCCGATCGTGAGCCCTCGCGGCTCAACGCCGGGCGGCGCCAACGCAGCCCACAGCTGGTAGTCGCCACCCGGCAGCGTCGGGGGCACCGTGAAGCGCGCCTGCTCGCGCACCAGGTCGCCGGGCCGCCAGCGGTCGGCCGGGTAGCGGCCCATCCCCGCCGCATCGCGGCGCTCGGCGGCGACCTTCCCATCCGGGCCGACCAGCCGCAGCACCCGCTCGCGCGGCCCCGGCGCAGCGGCAGCGCGCCACAGGAGCGTCGTCTCGAACGACGCGCCGGCCGCGACCTCCGTCTGCGACAGACCCGACCCGACCAGCGCCACCGCGTCGTCCACCTGCCCGGTCGGGCCCTTCAGCTGGGGATCGGCCCGCGTCTGGTCGCCGAGCGACACCGCCGCGTCGTCCACGACGAGGGAGGGGCCCAGCTTCGTGCCAGCCTGGTCGCGGACGTCGAGACCGCCGAGGTTCCCGAGCCGGTAGACGCCGACCTCGATCGCGTACCGGCCGGGTGGTGTGCCGGGGTCGACCGGGATCGACTGGTGAGTCGTGACCACCTCGCCTACCCGCCATTGAGAGGAGAGCACGAACCGCGCGTCGCGCGGCTGGTGGTCCTGGCGGCCCCACGCGAACCCCTGGTCGTCCTTCAGTCGCGCCCAGACGCCGTAGTCCGCCTCCGGCGGCGCCGCGACGCGCCAGGTCAAGTCGAGCTGGACGCGGCCGCCGGCGGGCGTCGGCGCTTCGTCCAGCCCAAACCCCTCCAGCACCAGGGTGTCGCCGAAGCGGAGCCCCGGCAGCGGGTGCGGGCGGGGGAGCGCAAAGCCGGGCGGATCGGCGAGCTGAAACAGCGCAACGCGGAGCTGCCCGAAGCGCTGGTCGTCGACGAGCCGCGCGTGGCTGCCGAGCTGGCCGTCGACGAAGCCTTCTGGATCGGCTGGCCGCAGATCGTGCGTGACGTACCACAAGCGGGAATGGCCGCGCGCTACCGCGTCGAGCCTTTGGACGATCGAAGCGGGTTCGTAGGGCGCCGTCGGGAACTCGACGTGCGCCATGTCGCCGCGGTAGTAGTAGTCGAAGCCGGGCGGCGCGTTCGTGATCGCCACATCGCCCGGCGCCTGGTGGAGGTTGACGTAACCGATCGCCGATCGGTAGTCGTCGCGGGCCAGGCCGTTGGTGTACTCGAAGCGGTAGAGTCCGTAACCAGACAGGCCCAGCACCAGCGCGACGAGGACGAGTCGTGCCGGGAGCAGCCAGCGCAGGGGCACGACGGCCACGCCGGCGACGAGCAGCAGCAGCCCGGGCTCGGCAGGCATTGCGTACCGCGGGTGGTAGATCGGCCGCACGAGCGCGACGGCGGCCATCCCGATCAGCGGAACGGCCACCGCCCCGGCTGCGTACAACAGGCCGGTCAGGCGCCGAGACCCGACGCGCAGCGCGGCGCCGGCGAGCGCGAGGCCGAACGCCAGACCGGCGGCGCCGAGTAGGGCGAGCCGGATCGGTTGGTCGTTCCACAGCTCGAACGCCGGAATGCCAGTCAGGAGCGCCGGCCAGGTCCACAACAGCACGCGACCGGGCGTCGTCGGGCCGGTCCAGGGGTTCGTCCAGCTCGCCGCCTCGCCGAGCATCGTCGGCAGCCACGGCGCGAACAGCAACCCGGCCAGGGCGATCGAGCCGAGGTAGCCGGCCACGGCGCGCCAGCGGAGCGTCGCGAGCGCGAGCAGGCCGACCGGCGCCGCGATGAACGCGGCGTAGTAGTAGTTCCACAATCCGACCGCGAGCGCGGCGCCGAATGCCGGCCACCACCGTCCATCGGTCGCGGCGCGGTGCCCGAGGTAGAGCCCAAGGAGCGCGAGGAGCGCGGCGAGCGCGAACATGCGCGCCTCGGTCGAGTAGTAGACGAGGTACGGCGCGACCATGAAGAGGAACGCCGCCGGTAGCCCGCCGCCGCGACCGAACAGCCGCCTGGCCGTAGCGAACGCGAGCGCGATGGTGGCTGTTCCGGCGGCCGCCGCCGTGAACCGCAGCGCGTACTCGCTCTCCCCGGCGGCCATGCGCCAGTAGTGGAAGAGGACGTAATGAAGCGGCGGGTGGAAGTCGGCGGCGGTGATCGCGGCGACGATCTCCCGCAAGGAGCCGCGCGCCACGACTGCCGAATACGCCTCGTCCCACCAGAAGCTCTGGACGCCGAGCTGGCGCGTCCGCAGGACGAAGCCAGCGAGAACGACCACGAGCGCCACGTAGGGGCGCGGATCGAGCGCGCGCCGCCGTGGCGCCGCCGCGGCGACCGTGAGTGCCCGGCGATCGACCACGACCGACGTGGGTCGGTCGGCGAGCGTCATCCTGATCGGCGGGTCGCCGCGGCGACCAGCGCGGCCAGGTCGTCCGGCAGGCTCGCCGCCTCGACCTCACGCCGGAAGGAGCCGATCGGCAGGTCCGGCTGCCCAGCCGCGTACCGTTCGGCCTGCAGTAGCGTCTCGACGCGGTCGAGCTGCTTGACGAGCTTCGCCTCGGCGCTCGTCTGGGCGTCGTACTCCTCCCAGGTCGCCCGCAGGTCCTCTCCGATCGGCCCGCCCAGCTCGGCCGCGAGCGAGTCGACGACGGCGCGCTCCCGCGCGTGCTTGGCGCGCGTCGCGCGGGGATCGCGCGGTGGCACGCGGTCGAAGATGGCAGGGTCGACGGCGGCGTGGGCCCCGCGCGTCGGCCGCAGGATCGCGTCGAAGGGTGTTTCGTCGCCGGTTTCGGCCTCGGCCAGGTCGTGGAACAGGGCGATCCGCATCGCCTTGTCCGCGTCCAGGCCCCGCCGGCGTGCGATCGCCCAGGCTAGCACGGCCAGTCGGTACGAGTGATCGGCGACGGACTCAGCGTCCGTGACCCCGCGGTCGACCCAGCCTTGCCGCCTGACCTCCTTCAGGCGCCCGGCCATCTCGGCCAACCGGACGAGGCCGGGACTGCTCGCGGGCGGCATCAGGTTGGGCAAGTATAGTGAGCGAGATCGAGGAGGGGGCTGGACCGTGCGGCTAGATGGCAAGGTCGCGATCGTCACAGGCGCAGGATCTGGGATCGGCCGAGCGACGGCGACGCTGTTCGCGGCGGAAGGGGCGAGCGTCGTCGTGGTCGATCTGAACGCGGAGGCAGGCGCGGCGTCGGTGCGGACGATCGAGGCGGCTGGCGGCAAGGCCCGCTTCGTCCGCGCCGACGTGTCGCGCGGCGAGGACGTCCGCGGCTTCATCGCGGCGGCCGTCGAGGCCTTCGGCGGGCTCGACGTGCTGTTCAACAACGCCGGAACGGCGATCTTCAAGACGCTCCAGGAGACGTCGGAGGAGGAGTGGGACCGCGTCGTGGCGGTCAACTTGCGGTCGGTCTACCTCGGGATCAAGTACGCGACGCCAGAGATGCGCAAGCGTGGCGGCGGCTCGATCATCAACACGGCGTCGGTCCACGGCTTCGCCACCGCGCCGGGCGTCGGCGCGTACGGCGCCACGAAGCACGGCGTGATCGGCCTGACCAAGGCGGCGGCTCTCGAGCTCGCGCCCGACAAGATCCGCGTTAACGCGATCTGTCCAGGAGCGATCGAGACGCCGCTGATGCGGGCCAACCTGCGGGCCGTCGGAGATGAGGCGGAGGAATTCCGGAAGATCTCGACGACCGAGCCGATCGGCCGCGTCGGCCGACCGGAGGAGATTGCGCAGATGGCGCTGTGGCTCGCCTCGGACGACTCGTCGTTCGCGACCGGCGCACCGTTCATCGTCGACGGGGGCTACCTGGCCCGGTTGGCTTAGGACGTCGGCCCGGTGGCGCCATCGCGAGAGGGAACGACGCGGAATCTCGGCCGTCGCGCCGTGCCCAGGGGCTCGGGCGCACGTGCGGGTCGCGCCGGCCAACGCCTGGCTCTGCTCGGGACGATAGGTACGGCCGGTCGGCGGCCACCAGGTCGGTGCTCTAAGGAGTGTCGATCTCTCCGATCAAGAGCGCCGGGACGCGGCTGCCGGCCAAAACCTGCCCCTCGCCGGGCAGGATCTCGAGCAGTGCGTTGGCGCCGGACATGGAGATCAGCCGACTCGAGATCTGCGAGCCAGTCGAGCGCGCGACGAGCTGACCGTCCTGCCAGCGCACGACAGCGCGCTGGTACTCGGTCCGGTCCGTCGTCCTGGCGAGCGCGTGCTCGACGGTCACCTCAACGCGCGCCCGGTGGATGCGCCGGCGGCCCTGCATCTTGAGCAGCGCCGGGCGGACGAAGACCTCGAACGTCACGAGGGCGGACACAGGGTTTCCCGGCAGCCCGAAGGCGAGCTTGGCGCCGACGGTCGCGAACGTCAGCGGCTTGCCAGGTCGGAGCGCGATCCGACCGAAGTGGACCGTTCCGAGCTCTTCGAGCAGCGGCTTGATCAGATCGCGCGAGCCGACCGACACGCCGCCCGAGGTGATGACGACGTCGGCCGCGTCGAACGCGGCGCGCAGCCGCTCGCGCTGAAGCGCCTCGTCGTCGCGAGCCATGCCCATCGAGATTGCTTCGGCGCCCGCCTCGCGGGCGGCCGCCATCAGCGCGTAGCGATTGGAGTCGCGGATCGCGCCGGGGTGGAGCGGCTGGCCCGGCTCGACCAGCTCATCACCCGTGGAGAGCACGGCCACGCGCGGCCGACGGTACACCGCGACCGTTGGGAGCCCGAGCGTGGCGAGGAGACCAACCTCGGCGGCGCCGACGGGCGTCCCGGCCTCGAGCACGATCTGGCCGACCTCGAGGTCGATCCCCGGCGGGCGGAGGTTGTCGCCCGACTTGACGCTCCGCTTGATACGCACGCGGCCGTCCCGCTCCTCGGTGTCCTCGAACATGACGACCGCATCCGCACCGGGTGGGAGCGACGCGCCGGTCATGATGCGCGCGGCGCGTCCCGGGCCGACGGCGGCGCCGCTCGGCTGCCCCGCGAGCACGTCGCCGAGCAGCTCCCGCCACTCCGCCGTGTCCGCGGCCACCACCGCGTAGCCGTCGACGGTCGAGGCAGGAAACGGCGGCATCTGCTCCGGCGACCGGACCGTCTCGGCGAGCGTCCGGCCATCCGAGGCAATCGTCTCGACGCGCTCCACGTCGAGCGTCGGCGTGTGGTCGAGGACGATGGCCGCGGCCGCGGCCACGGGGAGAAGGCCGTAGCGGCGTTCGTAGGCCTCGAGCGCGGCGTGGACCATGGTTAGGGGCAGTCTACCCGCCATTTGCCAGTCTTTCCAGGCGAACCGTAGAATCGCCGAGCCGGCGGAACGCCCCACCAATCCAGCTCGGCGCACGCGGCGTATCACTGAATGGGCGCCCGTGCGAGAAGGCAAGCGGAACGCGCGTGGATTACGCTCAAGCCCGCGACGAAGAGCTCGTCGAGCGTCTGGCGGATCGCGACGAACGCGCGCTGGAGCGCCTCTACGAGAGGTACGGCCGGGCCGTCTACTCACTCGTGCTGAAGATGCTGCGCGAACCGGCCCAGGCCGAAGAGATCGCGCAGGAGGTGTTCCTCAAGCTGTGGCGGCGGCCTTCGAGCTACATGGCGGGCCGGGGGACGTTCTCCACCTGGCTGCTCAGCGTGGCGCACCACCGCGCGGTCGACGAGCTGCGGGCTCGTCGGCACGAAACGCTGCCGCTCGCCGACGGCGCGAACGGCACGCCGGAGCTGGTCGACGAGGCGCTCGACCTGGCCGACCACGCCTGGCTGCGCGAGCAGCGGACGGCGGTGCGCCAGGCGCTCGCGACGCTGCCGGTCAGCCAGCGCCAGGCGATCGAGATGGCCTACTTCATGGGGCTGACGCAGCGCGAGATCGCCGATCGGCTCGGCGAGCCGCTCGGCACGATCAAGACGCGCATGCGCCTGGGCATGCAGAAGTTGCGCGGCTGCCTCGACGGACTGAACGGCCACGACGCGGATCAGGCGGCGCTCGGCGCGGTGGTGGCGCCTGTGGCCACGAGCTCCGGGGGCGCGGCCGAGGTACATGATGGCGACGTGTGAGCTCATCGCCGACCTCGGCGAAGGTTACGCGCTCGGGGTACTCGGACCCGAGGAGCTCGACGCGGTCGAGCGCCACGCCGACGCCTGCCCGCGGTGCCGGGAGGTGCTCGACCGCCACGTCGAGGTCGCCGCGCTCCTGGCGCTCGCCGTGCCGCAGCGCGAACCTCCACAGTCCCTGGCCCGCTCCCTGATGGCGGCGGCACGTGGCGACACCACTACTGCCGAGCGGCAGGAGGCGTGGTGGCGTCGGGCCTTGCCCGGGTCGGCCCGCATCGCCTGGGGACTCGCGTCGTTCGCGAGCCTGCTCTGCTCGGCTTCGCTGGCCTGGGCGCTCAACCTTGAGTCCCGGCTCCAGACGCAGCCCGCGATGCTAGCCCCGGCCGCTTCCGTCTCGCCGTCGGACTACGGCGGGATGGGACCCGGCTTCGCGCTGGAGCGCGCGCAGATGCACCGCCTCGTCGGCTCGGACGCCGCCCCCGAGGCGCGTGGCTGGATCTACACCGACCCACAGGACGCGAACGCGCTGCTCGTCGCCTACAAGCTCCCACCGCTGCCGCCGGACAAGGCGTACCAGCTCTGGCTGGTGACGCCGACGCAGCAGCGATACTCTGGGGGCGTCTTCAGCGTGGACGCCGAGGGATACGGCTGGCTCAAGATCAAGGCACCGGCGACGTTCGGCTCGGTGGCACGGGTCGGCATCACGGTCGAGCCGCGCGCTGGCTCGCCGGGCCCGACCGGGCAGCGAGTGCTCGGAGGCGACCTGTAGCGCGCGCTGCGCGGGTCGCCGCCACCGCGGCGCTCGCGCTCGGCGGCGCCGCGCTCGGCGTGCGGCAGGCGCTTCGCCGGGCGCTGCCGAAGCCGGGGCTCTACCGGGTAGCGGGGCTCGACGACGAGGTCGAAATCCTGCGCGATCGCTGGGGTGTCCCACACGTCTACGCGCGCACGGAGCACGACCTGTTCTTCGGCAACGGCGTCGTCCACGGCGAAGACCGCCTCTGGCAAATGGAGCTCAACCGGCGTGCCGCGACCGGCCGGCTGTCGGAGGTGTTCGGCGAGGCGACCTTCGAGGTCGACCGTTTCATGCGCCGACTCGGCATCGGGCGCAGTGCGCGGCAGGAAGTCGAGCACCTCCCGAGCGCGACCCGCCAGGTCCTCGACGCGTACCTCGCCGGCGTCAACTGGGCGATCGAGGCGCGGCCGCGGCCGGTCGAGCTCGTCCTCCTGCGCCACCACCCGGAGCCGTGGACGGCCCACGACGTGCTCGCGTGGGCGAAGCTGATGAGCTGGGGCCTCGCGGTCAACTGGGACAGCGAGCTCGCGCGGGTGCGGCTGATCAACCGCGTCGGCCCCGAGCGGGCACTCGAGCTCGAGCCGCTCTACCCAACCGGTGCGTGGCTGACAGCCGACGTGGGCGGCACGCTGGAGGCGGCGGCGCGGAATCTCCTCGAGAGCTTCGAGCGCGTCCGTGGTCTGACGGGGATCGGCGCGCTCGGCGGCAGCAACGCCTGGGCCGTCGCCGGCTGGCGCTCGGCGTCCGGTGCCGGCTTGCTGGCCAGCGACCCACACCTGGCACCGGCGATGCCCGCGGTGTGGTACGAGCTCTCGTTGGACTGCACAGGCGCCGACGGCGAGGGGATGAGGGTCGCCGGGGCCAGCCTGCCGGGCCTGCCGGGCGTCGTCATCGGGCACAACGGTCACATCGCCTGGGGGATGACCGCCAGCTTGGCCGACGTGCAGGACCTGTTCGTCGAGGAGCCTGATCCAGCCGATCCGCTCAAATTCCGCCGCGGCGATGGCTGGGAGCGCGCCGAGGTCGTCCGGGAGGAGATCCGCGTCAGAGGGCGGCCGCGGTGGCACGTCGAGGAGGTCGTCGTTAGCTCGAACGGCCCGGTCGTCACGCCGCTGCTGGCCGCCTCGGGGCCGCCGGTCTCGCTACGAGCCTCCGGGCTCGACCCTGCCGAGTCGCTCACCGCCGGTCTCGCACTCAACAGGGCGCGGAGCTGGGACGAGTTCCGCGCGGCGCTCGCCGGCTGGGCAGCGCCGTCGCTCTCCGTCGTCTACGCCGACCGCCAGGGCAACGTCGGGTACCAGATGGTCGGACGGGTGCCGCGGCGCGTCCAGGGCGACGGCAGCGTGCCAGCACCCGGTTGGGACCCCGCCTACGCGTGGCGCGGCTACCTGACGATCGACGAGCTGCCGCACGTCTACAACCCACCCTCGGGCGTCGTCGCGACCGCGAACAACCGGCCGGTTGACGACGACTATCCGTTCGCGGTCGGCGTCGACTGGTGCGATGCCTACCGCATCGGGCGGATCGCCGAGCTGCTCGCTGGTCGGGAGCGTCACAACCCGCGCTCGTTCGCGGCGATCCAGCGCGACGTAACGTCGATCGCGGCGCGGCGGATCGTGGAGGCGATCAGGCGCGAGGTTGGCGACGAGCAGCCGATCGACCCACTCGAGCGCGAGGCGCTGCGCCGCCTCCTGGCCTGGGACGGCGAGCTGTCGGCACGGAGCCCCGAGGCGGCGATCTACGGCGTGATGCGCGTCAAGCTGCTGCGGTTCCTCTACGGGCCGCTGCTCGGCGACGTACTCGACGTATACCTTGGGGACCGCGCCCACCGGTTTGGCGGCCTGTCGAGCTTCGCCTGGCGGACGAGCTCCTTATTGATCCGGGCGCTGGGCGATTCCGCCTGGCCTGAGAAGATCGGCCACCACGGCCTGAGCTGGCGCGACGTGCTCATGATCGGCCTTGGGGAGGCGGTGTCCGAGCTGCGGCTGAAGCTCGGCGAGGAGATCGACGCCTGGCGCTGGGGCAGCGTCCACACGGTGGCGTTCGACCACCCACTCGCGCGGATCAAACCGCTCCGACGCTTGCTCAGCCGCGGTCCGTTCCCGATCGGCGGCGACGTGGACACGCCGCTGCAAGCGGGGAGCTGGGCCGGCCTGATCGGCGGGAACGTGAGCTGGGCGCCGTCGTACCGCCAGGTAGTCGACCTCGGCGACCCGAGCGGATCGATGGCGGTGAACACGACCGGGCAGTCTGGACACCCGGCCAGCCCGCACTACGCGGACCTGCTGCCGCTGTGGCTTCGTGGGGACTACCACCCGATGCTGTGGGAGCGTGCCGACGTCGAGGCGCACCTCGAGGGTGAGACGCGGTTGATACCGACCGACGAGCGGTGGCCGTGACTAGAATTTCCTCCGTCATGGACCCATCGCTCCGTTTGCCGATCATCTTGGTGATGGCCCCGTTGTTCGTCGCGCTCGGCGTGTACCTATCCGTCGGGCGGCCGCTGCCGGGCCAGAGCCGCGTCCTCCACGTCCAGCTCGGCGTCGGGTCGATCCTCATGGGGTTGTTCGTGGCCGTGGCGGGGTACCTGGCACCCTGACGCGAGCGTGCTACGTGTGCGGCGGAGACGCCATCGGGCGCTGCCGTGACTGCCGACGACTCTACTGCCGCGTCCACGGCCGCGTGCTCTGCGAGGCCTGCCGCCGGTCGCACCGCGTGCCGATGACGGTCCTTGCCGCGATCGGGACGTTCCCGACGGCCACGTGCGCACTTACCGGCGTCGTGTACAAGGCGCTCAACCAGAACGTGATCGGCGTGCTCGGCGTCGCGATCTTGGTGACCGCCGCGCTGCTGACGATCGGAGCGATGGTCGTCGTCTGGCGGCACCCGGAGGGGATCGCGCACGCCGAACGGTTCGAGTGACGCCCCCGATGGGAGGCGGCTCGGAGGAGGGCATCGCGCACGCCGAGCCGTTCGAAGTAACGCCGGAGGATCCAGACGAGGCGTTCCGGCTCGGCGCGCTGCTCGTCGGCGACTACCAGGCGCGCGACCCCGAGCGAGCGATCCCCTTGCTGGAGGGTGTTGTCGCTTCGGTCGAGGGCTACCACCCCGCCTACTACTACCTCGGCGAGGCGCTTGCGATGTGCGGCAAGTTCGACGCGGCCGAGGCCGTCTGGCGGCGCGCGCTAGGTCTCGACCCCGAGCAGGAGGTGATACGGCAGGTGCTCGCGAACCTACCGATCGACCGCCTCCGCGCGGCGGTCGCGTCGGGCGGCGACGTGATCGCCGCGGTGGAGCGTATCTCGTCTGAGGAGCGGACCGCCGAGGTGTGGCTGCACTACGGCGATGCCCTCGCGGCGCTCGGGCGGAAGGACGAAGCGGCCCAGGCCTGGCGGGAGGCGATGAAGCGGGAGCCCCTGCGAGGAATGCGTCGCCGCTTCCAGGCGATCGGGTTCCCTTTCCCGCGTGATGAGGATGGCGGCGGGCTGGGTGAGGGCGCCTCCCGGGGAAGCCCAGGGACGCCCCCAGCCTAGCCCGCGCCGAGGGAATCGGACCTACGACCCGCGCGCGGCGCGGAGCTGCTTCTCGACCCGCTCGAGCCGCTGGTCGCGCTCCTGCGCGAACCGCTGGATCCCTTTGAGAATCCAGTCGGGAGACAGGTGCGCCTCCTCCATCACCTCGTCGACCGTGCCGCCAGTGCGCCAGCGGTTGTCCCAGTCGGGCGTCATCGCGTACTCGTCGGAGATCCGGTGCGTGACCCAGTCGCGCATCAGCCGCCGCGCGAGCGTCGTGATGTACGTCATATCCAGCTTGTCGCCCTCGGACAGGATCGAGTCCTGGTACGACTTCGGTTGGCGGTGGAACAGCTCGGGCGAGATGGCCGCGACCAGCTTCACGTTCAGGCCAAGCTCGTCGAGCTTCGGCAGGATGCTGATCGTGTTGTAGGTCGACATCGTGCCCTGGACGAGGATGGTCCCCATCTTGGGCTGGCCCGGCTTGTAGTCGCGGATGATGTAAGCGCCCTTGGCGGCCTCGAAGTGCGAGGCGATGCCCAGCGCGGCGCGATCCGGCACCGGAATCGGCGGGCGGGTCAGGTGCAGGCCGATGATGTGCGCGTCGGTCGCCATCGCCGCCGCGATCACGACGGGCACCTCGTTGTGCTCCCACGGCACGAGCGTAACCGTCAAGCCATCCGGGAACAGGTTCATCACGGCCGGCTCGAAGATGCCGAAATGCGTGCGTGAGTCCGCCGCCGTCTCCGGGCCGGAGTGGCCAGCCACCCAGAGCACCTTGCCGACCTTGATCTGCGAGTCCTGGACGATCTGGCTGAACAGCCGGATCGGTCCGTACTTCAGGTAGCTGAACGAGCCGTAGGTCGAGCACGCCGCGTAGAAGCCGTCGAAGTCCTCGAACGGCTTCGGCGATAGGTTCACGCAGGCGATGCCGCACGAGATGCCCGCGTTCGTGAACTCCGTGATCTCCTGCGGCAGCAGGACGCCCTCGGGGTTGTGCTCGCGGTCGTAGCGGCCGTAGCCCTCTTCCTCGCCGAACCCTCCCGCGAAGCCGGCGATGTTCGTCGACTCGGCAAGGTCGGCCGACATCGCGATGAAGAGCGGCCGATCGTAGTAGCGGCGGCCAAAGGAGTTCGCCCAGGCGCCCCACTTGGCGAGCGCGGCGCGGTTCGGCACGTTCGAGCCCGGCGCGACGAACAGCTCCTTCGGGTAGTTGTTGAAGTCCCAGAGCCGTTTGTCGTGCCAGGGGTTCTTCGACGTATCGAGGCGGAAGTCGTCGACCTCATCCGGCACGGAGTCGCCGATCTCGACCAGGCGATCGGCCAGGTAGTCGACGAGCTCGGCGTCGCTCGTGATCGTATCGGCGACCGCCTTGAGGTTCGCCTCGAACTGGGCGCGCAGCGCCTTCGGGTCGCTCGGCGCGGGCTCGCCGAAGCCTTCCCACTTCGTGCCGTACTTGTCCGAGTACTCCTGCCGCAGACGCCAGAACAGGTCGGAGTTGAGCTTGTGCGGCGCGCCGTGTGACTTGTAGCCCGTGACGATGTAGCCGCGGCCCTTGATCGTCTTGAACCAGGTCATGTTGGGCCGCTGTTCGTCGTTCGGCGTCAGCATCGTCTCGAGCAGCGCGCGGGTCACCGGGCCGAACTCGGAGCCCTGCTCGGTGCCGAACACACGGAACCCGTACGGCTCGAACCACGTCCGCGGCTCGCCATGGACCACCTCGCTCACGGCGAACTCGTCGATGCCGTAGTCGTTCCAATCGACCATGTAGTAGAGGTTGTCGAGGCCGAGACCGTACGCGCTGTTCTTCGTCTCGTGGCTCGCGCCAGTCGTCAGGCCGCCCTCGCCCTCGATCGCGAAGACCTTGACGCCCGTCGCCCCGGCGCGCTTCAGCGCGATCGCCTCGCCAGCCGCCGGCGGCGAGCCGTGGCCCGACGGACCGGTATTGAACTTCAGGAAGAGGGTCTTCCCCTCCATCTCGGCGTGACCGGCCAGCCCCTTGTTGCGGCGGAAGCCGAGCAAGTCCTGCCAGACGAGCTGGCGCTCCTCGGCGTGCGGCACGGCGTACCTCGGGTCCCCGGTGCGCTCGTACTTGGCGCGGAGCGCCGTGTTGTAGACCGCCAGCATCGAATAGATCAACGGTACGCAGTGGCCGGCGACGAGGATGTACTTGTCGCCGAACCGCTTCTCCGGGTGTCGGATGTCCCAACGCATGAAGCCGCCGAGTGTCAGGGCGACCTGCATGTGCACCTTCGAGCGCGGCCCGCCAGGGTGGCCGGTCTGCGCGTAGTTCTCGAAGATGTCGATGAACTGGTCGATCGAGTCCTTGATCTTTTCCCAGTGCTTGAAGTTGCGCTCGAGATCCCTGTACCGGGCTTCGATTTGTGGATCGGCGGTGACGGCCACTATTCCTACTCCTGCGCCCGGGTCACGTCATCGACACCGGCCTAACTACGGGAATCTAAACGCGCGCACGCGTCGAGTCAACTGGCTTTCAATTGCGACGGTGTGGGGCCGGCGGTAGACTTCGGCGCTAGCCGAGAGATAGGAGAGGCAACTTGCCGCGACGCCCAGCGCTCGACCGCCCCTTGTCCCGCCGCTCGCTCATCCGCGCCGGCGCCGGGTTCGGCGCCGCCGGTGCGCTGGCCGCGCTGATCGGCGCGTGCGGCGGATCCGCCTCGCCGACCCCCGCGCCGGCGAAGCCGACCGAAGCGCCGAAGCCAGCCGCGACGACCGCCCCCGCGCCGACGACAGCGCCGGCGACCAGCGCCGCCGCGACCGCCGCGACGAAGCCCGCCGTCGCGCCCACGCTGGCCCCCGCGACCGCGCCGACGCTGGCGCCCGCCACGACGCCAGCCGCCGGTGCAACCCCTGCCGCCGCGGCCGCACCTGGCGCGGCCGCGGCTCAGACGCTGAACATGGCGTTCGTGCCGTCGGCCAACTCGCAGAAGGTGCTCGACTCCGGCAAGCCGCTCGGCGACGCGCTCGGCAAGATCACCGGCTTCAAGTTCGAGGTTTCGGTGCCGACGAGCTACGCCGCGGTCATCGAGGCGATGGGCTCGGGCAAGGTGGATATCGGCTGGCTGGCGCCGTTCGCCTACGTCCTCGCCCACGACAAGTACGGCGCCGACGTGATGCTGATCACGACACGCCAGAACAGCAAGACCTACGTCTCCCAGATCATCACCGCCGACCCGGCGATCACGAAGGTCGACGATTTGAAGGGCAAGAAGTTCGCCTTCGTCGACTCGGCGTCGGCATCTGGCTACCTCTACCCGTCGGCCTACCTGAAGGACAAAGGCTTCGACCCGAAGACGTTCTTCTCGGACGTCCTCTATGCCGGCGGCCACGACAAGGTCGTGATCGCGGTCTACAACAAGCAGGTGTCGGGCGGCGCGACGTTCGGGCGCTCGTCGACGGACCCAAGCGCGCCGCTGACCGACGCGCGCACGCTGGTCAAGAGCACGCTGCCGGACGTCCTCGACAAGGTCAAGATCATCGCCGAAACCGACCCGATCCCGAACGACACCGTCAGCGCGCGGAAGGGGTTGGACAAGGCGATCTTCGACAAGGTCAAGAGCGGCCTCCTCCAGCTCGCGAAGCAGGACGACGGCAAGAAGCTGCTCGCCGACCTCTACCAGATCGACGGGCTGGCCGACGCGCAGGATTCCGACTTCGACCCGATCCGGAAGAAGGCGCAGCAGGTCGGCGTGAACATCGAGCAGGCGGTGATCCCACCGCCGGCCAAGCCTACCGCGGCCGCCGGTGCGACGGGCGCCGCCGGATCGACGTCTCCCGCGGCGGGCGCGACCGGCACCGGTGGTGCGACGGCCTCCCCGGCCGCCACCAGCGCGGCCGGGGCGACGCCCGCCACCAAGCCGTAGGGCGATCGTTTGTCGGTCCGACGAGCGCGGCGACGAGGCACCTCGCCCGTGCCGAGGAGCGCAGCCGTCGGCGGTCGCCTCGGCTGTCGAAGTCCCTGGCTGCGCTCGGGGTGGCAAGGGGCCCGCTCGTCATGACAGGCTGAGGCGATGCTCCGCATCGAGCACCTCACCAAGATCTACCCGAACGGCACCAAGGCGCTCGACGACGTCTCGCTGACCGTGCCCGACGGCGAGTTTCTGGTGATCGTCGGGCTGAGCGGCTCCGGCAAGTCGACGCTGCTGCGCAGCATCAACCGGCTCATCGAACCGACCTCCGGCAAGATCTTCCTGGACGGGATCGACGTCACGGCGGCGAGTCCGCAGCAGCTGCGGCGCATCAGGCTGGAGATCGGGATGATCTTCCAGCAGTTCAACCTGGTGAGGCGTCAGTCGGTGCTCACCAACGTGCTCTCCGGGCGGCTGGGCTACGTCGCGACAACGCCGAGCCTCTTGCGCCGCTTCCCCGCCGCGGACCTCGAGCGCGCCCGCCACAACCTGTCCCGCGTCGGCATCCTGGATAAGGCGCAGCAGCGCGCGGACACGCTCTCCGGCGGGCAGCAGCAGCGCGTCGCGATCGCCCGCGCGCTCATGCAGGAGCCGAAGCTGATGCTGGCCGACGAGCCGGTCGCCAGCCTGGATCCAGCGACCTCGCACTCGGTGATGCGGTACCTCGAGGAGATCAACCGCGAGGATGGCATCACGGTCATCGCCAACCTCCACTTCCTCTCGCTGGCGCGCCGCTACGCCACGCGCGTTGTGGCGCTGAAGGCCGGGCGGATCGTCTTCGACGGCCCGCCGACCGAGATCGACGAGACCCGCTTCCGAGCGATCTACGGCGAGGACGCCGTCGAGGTGGAGATCCGGTGAGCGAGAACGGCGCGGCGCCGAAGCAGCTCGCCGATCCGCTCGTCGGCGAGCGCTCGGCCTTCCGAGAGATCCGCTTCTTCGTGATCGTCGCGGCGATCGTGGCCGCGCACGTGTACGGCTGGTACATCACCAGGATCGACCTCGTCGGGCTGGTGACGGGCTTGCCGAACATGCAGCACATCGTCGCCGGCCTCGTTCAGCCCGACCTGGTCGAGAGGGTTGTCGAAACGGCCGCCGCCGACGTCCCCTTCGGGCTCGGCTGCGCGGACCGCGCGCCGCGGACGGCCAGCCCCAAGCTGGGCGACGCGACGGCCGAGCTGGAGGTTTCGCCCGGCTGCGGGCAGCCCGGCGACGCCGTGACGGTCACCGGCCGCGGCTTCCCAGCCGGGCGGGACGGGCAGCTGTTTCTCGTCGACCCCAGCGGGCTGAGTCGACGCGGCCCCACCTTCGCCGTCGGCCCGGATGGGAGCTTCCAGCAGCTGTTCCAGGCCCCTGACGGCAGTGGTGCCTACACCATCAGGATCCAGACGCAGGCGCCGACCGGCGCCTGGCGGCCAAGTGAGACACTGTCGTTGTCGCTCTCGAAGATCCTGGAGACGCTGTTCCTCGCGCTGATGGGGACGACGGCGTCGGTGTTGGTGACGCTGCCGCTTTCGTTCCTGGGCGCTCGGAACATCATGCACGGCTCGGCCGTGGCGGACGCCGTTTACTACGGCACGCGCACGGTGTTCAACGTCCTGCGGTCGGTCGAGGTGATGATCATCGCGGTCATCATGGTGGTCGTCGTCGGCATCGGCCCATTCGCGGGCGTGCTGGCGATCGTGATCCATTCGATCGGCGCGCTCGGCAAGCTCTACTCCGAGGCGATCGAGAGCATCGATCCGGGGCCGATCGAGGCGATCACCGCGACCGGCGCCTCGAGGATCCAGGTGATCGCCTACGCGGTGGTGCCGCAGGTGGTGCCGGCGTTCCTGTCCTTCACGTTCTACCGGTGGGACATCAACGTCCGGATGTCGACCGTCATCGGCCTCGTCGGCGGGGGCGGCATCGGCTACATCCTGATCCAGTACATCAACCTGCTCCAGTGGAACCAGGCCGCGACCGCCATCTGGCTGATCACGATCGTGGTGATGGCGCTGGATTTCAGCTCCGCCTACCTGCGCCGAAAGCTGATCTAAAGCCGGGCGGCGACCGAGGCGACCAGCGGCGCGACGACGAGCGCGGGCAGCAGATTGCCGACCGGCAGCCGCTTGATCTCGAGCAGGCGGAGCCCGATGCCGAGGATCATCACGCCGCCGGTTGCGGTCATCTCGCGGACGACGTCGTCGGTCAGGAACTGTCGGGCACCGGAGGCGGCCAGCGCGAGACCACCCTGGTACACCAGCACGGTCACGGCCGACAGCAGGACGCCCGGCCCGAGCGTGGAGGCGAAGAGCGTGCTGGCGATGAGGTCGAGCCCAGACTTCAACGCGAGCACCGAGTAATCGTGGGTCAGCCCGTCCTGGATCGAGCCGACGATCGTCATCGGTCCGACGCAGAAGACCAGGCTTGACGTCACAAACGCCTCGCTCGCCCGGCCCCAGCGGCCGGGCGAGCCGGCGCTGAGCCGCTGTTCGAAGGCGGTGCCGACCCGCTCGAGCGCCTCGTCGATCCCGAGGAGGCCCCCGATCGCGGCGCCGATCACGACCGAGCCCAGCAGCACGAGCGGGTTCGAGCTGCGCAGCGCGAGCTGCACGCCGGTCACCAGGACGACCAGGCCGAGCCCGGCCATCGTCGCGGCGCGCACCCGCTCGGGGAGCCGCGCGCCGAGCAGCAGCCCGAGGCCGGTGCCGACCAGCACCGCGCCGACGTTCAACAGCGTGCCGGTGAATCCGGGCACGCGCTACCTACGCAGTCTCCGGCGGCGTGCGCTTCAGCAGCCAGGCCGTGACGATGTGCCAACCGAGCGCGAGCGCGAAGATGTAGATGAGCGCCGACTTCGTGAACACCCAGCCGACCTCGCCCAGGGCGGAGGGCACGACCTGCAGCAGCAGCATGTGGAACAGGCCGTCGGCGACAACGACAACCGGGATCGCCGCGAACCACGCCGAGGCGGCGATGTCGCTCGCTTCGTACTTAGCGCCGCGCCGGAACACGGTGCGCAGCGTGAAGTGGGTGACGATCAGCGTGACGAACGCGAGGGCGATCTCCGCCAGCGCCAGCAGCGTCGCGGCGATGCCGACCTCGCCAGTGAGCACGAAGACCGAGAAAAGAAACGTCGCCAGGCACAGCAGCCCGACGAAGCACAGCTCCAGGAACACGAGGTAACGCGCGCGCTTCACCGGCTAGCCTGCCAGCGCGGCCCCTGCCGCGGATCTGGTGGTCGGGGAGAGAGGATTTGAACCTCCGACCTCAGCGTCCCGAACGCTGCGCGCTAACCAAGCTGCGCTACTCCCCGGAGCCCAGCTATGATACCGGAAGGTCGAACGAGGCGGCAATACGAACGGCGTCTGGCGGGCGGTTCGGCGCTGGACCTTCTGGCGCCTGTTGGCCGCGTACATCGTCGAGTACAACCGGTACTGACACCCGATCCCGGGTCACTAGGCGGGTGACCGAAGCCAGTTGATCCTTGGGATTCGACCGCGGTCGAACCGGTCGAGCCGGTGCGGCCCGAGCTCGATGATCCGATCGCGGGCGGCGCGCGCGGCCAGGTAGAGCGCCGCGACGTCGATCCCCTCGGCGTCCTTCGGGACCTTCTCCAGCCTGGCCAGTCCGCGTTCGAGCAGGCTGACCGCACCGTGGTAGTTCCCACGCTGGAGGTGGTAGAAGCCTACCCCGACTTGCAGGATGCCCTGGTAGAGCTCCCGCCGCACCGGGTCGCGCTCGTCCCGCCAGAGCTCTTCAAGCACCTCGTGCTGCTCGAAGAACTCGCCAGCGTTGAACAGCTCGACCCCGACGCGCAGGGTGGCGTTCAAGCGTCGAGAAGGCGCACCACGACCTCCTCGCCGGGACCAACCCTGCGCCGGTCCTCCGGGATGACCATCAAACCGTCCGCCTTGACCATCGAGGTGAGGATGCCGGAGCCCTGCGGTCCGGTCAACCGCGCGACGAAGCCGCCGGGCCCGCGCTCGACGCTGACGCGGTAGAACGACCGGCGCCCGTCGTAGTTGTCGATTGCGCCGTCGAATCGCGCGGTGATCTCTTGCCGGGCCCACGAGCTCCGCCCGAGCATCCGCATCACCGCCGGGCGGCCGAACAGCTCGAACGAGATCGCCGACGCGACCGGGTTGCCAGGCAGGCCGAGCAGCGGCACGCCGCGGAGGTGGCCGAACGCGAGCGGGCGGCCCGGCCGCATGCGCACCTGGTAGAACGTGACCTCGCCGGCCGTCGTCAGCGCCTGCTTGACGACGTCGTAGTCGCCGACCGACACGCCGGCCGACGTGACGAGCAGGTCGACCTGGTCGAGCCGCTCGACACGGGCGATCAGGTCGTCGACCCGGTCGCGCGCGACGCCGAGGCGGATCGGCACGCCGCCGGCGCAGCGCACCATCGCCGCGACCGTGAAGGAGTTCGCGTCGTAGATCTTGCCCGGCGCCAGCGGTTCGCCCGGCTCGAGCACCTCGTCGCCCGTCGACAGGATGGCGACGCGCGGCCGCCGATGGACCGGCACGGTGGCGCGGCCCATCGTCGCCAGCAGTCCGACCTCGGCCGGCCTGATCGTGGTCCCGGCTGGGAGCATGACCTCACCGCGCCGCACGTCCTCGCCGGCCAGCCGGATGTTGGTTCCGGGTCGGATCGAGGCGAAGACACGCACCCTCGATCGCCGCGTCGCGCCCCGTGCTTCGTCGGTCAGCTCGAACGGAACGACCGCGTCCGCGCCATCGGGCAGCGGCGCCCCGGTCATGATCCTGATCGCCGTGCCGGGCTCGACCCGGTGGACGGCACAGCGCCCGGCGGGCAAGTCCTCCACGACGGCGAGCGCCACCGGCGCAACCTCGGAGGCAACGGCGACGTCGGCTGCCCGCACGGCGTAGCCGTCCATCGCCGCGTTCGTGAGGGGTGGGACGTCGAACCCGGCCCGCACGTCCTCCGCCACGACCTGACCGAGCACATCGAGGATCGGCGACTCGACGGCAGGAAGAGGCGCGAAGCGCGCGAGGACCGCCTCCAGCGCTTGATCGACCGAGATCATTGCGCCGAGTGTAGGAGCTAGAGGGCGGAGGCCGCCCCGCCGCCGCGCAAGCCTGCCAGGAAGGCGCGGAGGCACTCGTGAACGGCGACGAGGAGCTCGCTGCCGCGGAGCGCCCCGTACAGGAGGACGACGGCGCCCACGACGACGCCAACCTCGAGGGGCCCGAGCTGCATGGGAACCTCCCCGCTGTCGAGTCTACGTCGGTGGTATAAAGGGCGCCACGGGGAGGAGCATTAATGCGCAGCGGACGCTTCGAGCGCGGGTCGGACGCGGACGGGACGCCGGTCTACCGGCTTCGCTGGGACAACCAGGCCGAGCCGCTCAATGGTCTGGACCTTCGCCGCCTGGAGTTCCTGCGCTACCTGCTGCGCACGGGCCGCGTGACCGACGGGGCGGTCGAGCCCTAGCCTGGATTCTTCACACGCTCGCCTGCTTCCGAGAACGAGCCGCGTCGACGATAACGAGCGGCAGCCGCGCAGCCTGCGTGCGAGTTCAAATGGGGCCGACGTAGCAAGCGCCCGCCGCGCGATGGCACCGATCCTGCTCGCCGCCACGCGACATAACTATGATCAAGTCGGCGGCCGGTTCAGGAGGGTTCCATGGCACGCGCGAAGGCGAAGGGTGGGCAGGGCGAGAGCGGCGCCGGCGGCATGAGTGTCCGCGAGGCAGGGCGCCGCGGCGGCGAGGCGGTGAAAGAGAAGTACGGGCCGGGCTTTTATTCGAAGATCGGCCAGATCGGCGGCGAGGCCGTCGCCAAAGCGCGCGGCCCCGAGTTCTACTCCCAGATCGGTAAGATGGGCGGCGACACCGTCAAACGCTCCCACGGCTCCGAGTTCTACGCCGACATCGGGCGCAAGGGCGGCGAGGCCGTACGCCAGAAGCACGGACCCGATTACTACTCGCGCATCGGTAAGAAGGGCGGCGCATCGAACGGGCGTGGGCGAGCGAAGGCCAGCTAGAGCTAGAGCGTCGGCCCGCTGGTGTCGTCTTGGAGAGGGACAATGGGGAATCCCGACGGCCCCGCGCCCCGGGGTGGCCCGGGGGCACGCCAGCCGCAGTCCGCGCCCCGTTTGGAACGGCAACCACAGCCCGGGGCGGCGAATCCGGTCCGGCGTTCCAGGTCGGCGCGCTATGCTCCCCTGGTATGGAGGAGCGCCCACGACCGACCGACGTCTCCGTCTTCACGAAGCGGCGTCAGCTCGTCATCGCTTGGTCGGACGGTCGCGAGTCGGCGCTCGACTGGGAGCTGCTCCGCTGGAGCTGCCCGTGCGCGACTTGCAGCGGCGAGCTGGGCCAGCCGGGCGTCCTGCAGTTCACGAGGTCGCTGTCGCCAGAGCAGACGACGATGGTCGACCTGCGCGAGGTGGGCCGCTACGCGCTGCAACCGATCTGGCAGGACGGCCACGACACCGGCATCTACTCGTTCGACCTGCTGCGTCGCCTAGGCGAGCGGGAGGGCGACTAGCTCCCCGCGCTCGTCGGAGCGCGCGGCCGCCGCGATGACCTCCTGCACCCGCAGCCCCTGCTCGAAGTCAGGGAACTGCTCCTCGCCGCGCAGCGCGCCGACGATGCGATCCCAGTGGACGCGTGGGAAGGTCGCGTAGTCGAGGGCGAGCTCGGCCGGGATCGGCACCTCGCGCCATTCGGTCGTCCCCGCGGCGGCGCGGGTAACCCGAACATCCTCGACGTCGAACTCGAGCCGGATGGCGCCATCGCGGCCGCTCAGGGTGACGAGCACGGCGTTGCCGCGGCCGGCTGCGACGCGCGAGATCGTCGCGGCCAGCGTTGCGCCGCTGCCCAGGCGACCGGCGAGCGCCCAGCTGAGCCCCGCCGGGTCGGACACGGCGCCGATGCGAGAGATGGGGCCGAGCCACCAGAGGAGCGCGTCGAAGGCGTGCGGACCGAGGTCGACGAGCGCGCCGCGGAAAGGGCCGGGCTGCGTCAGGCCGCGGCCTTGCAGGTAGCTGAGCTCGACGTGCAGCGGCTCGCCGATGCCGGGGTCGTCGAGCAGCCGCTCGACGAGACGAAACCCGGGCGAGGTGCGGTAGGTGAAGTTGACGGCCGTCCGCTGCCCCGACCGTCGCGCCGCCGACGCCATCGCGCGGGCCTCGTCGAGCGTCGCCGCGAGCGGCTTTTCGCACATCACGGCGCAGCCTGCCTCCAGCGCGGCGAGCGACATGGCCGCGTGTTGCTCCGGCGGCGTCATGACGAACACGGCGTCGACTCCGCCGGCCGCGAGCATCGCGGAGTAGTCGTCGAACGCGCGGCAGCCCGCGTACGGCTCGGCCATCCGCCTCGCCTTGGCCAGATCCCGGCTGCACACCGCGGCGAGCCGTGCGCGCGTCGAGGCGGCGACGCCGGGCAGCACCTGGCGCTCGACGCGCGCGTTCAGTCCGACGACGCCGACCCTCAGCGGCTGCATCGGCGCCAGTCTACCCGCGTTGTCGCGGGGTTCTCCACCAGATTAAGATGCGGCCAGCAAACCCCGCGGGGAATCTACAAGTGTCGCGTAAGCGCATCGCGCTTTTCGCCGCCCTGGCGATCCTTCCGGTCGTGCTCGCGCTCTGGCTCGCCGGCTTCGACGTGTCATACCAGCTCGGAAACTACGTCGTCACCGACAATGCGACCGTCACGGGCGACGTCTACCAGGCGAGCGCGCCGACCGCCGGGCAGGTCAACGACTTGCTGCTCGACGTCGGCGATCCGGTCGAGAAGGGCCAGGGCGTTGCGAACCTGCTCGCCGCCGGAGCCGCGGCTGGCGCGGGCGCGGCGCCGGCGCCCGGCCCGGCCGGCCCGTTGGCGCCTCGGCTCACCACGGCCGTGCGCTCGCCCGCTCCCGGTACGGTCGTCCACCTGAACGTCGTCAAGGGTCAGAGCGTGACCGCGGGGCAGTCGATCGCGACCGTGGCCGATTTGAGCAACCTCTGGATCGTCGCCGAGATCGACGAGACGTCGTTCAAGGACGTCCGCCCTGGGATGCCGGTGCAGGTCTATCTGAACGCCCTCGACCGCTACTTCGATGGGCGCGTCGTCGGCCTGCTGCCGGACCTGCCGCTCCCGTCGACGCAGCCCGCGCAGCGCACCGCCGCCTCGAGCCAGGCCAAGCCGATTCCGCAGGTGCCGGTGCGCATCGATTTCGACTACGGCGAAGCGGTCGTCTACCCGGGTATGACCGCGACCGTGAAGATCTACATCCGCTAAGCCCCCTCGACGCGCGGAGCATCGGGGGAACGATCACCGCGCCCGGCCAGGAGGAGCATGGCTGACGTGGCCGACCACCTCGCCCTTCTCGTCGAGGTGCTCGATCGCCCGGGGACGCTCCACCGCCTCACCGGCGTCATCTCGGAGCACGGCGCCAACATCGCCTACCTCGACATCACCGGGCACGGAGACGGCGTCGCGACGACCTACGTCGAGCTCGAAGGCGTCGCCGACGCCGGCCGCCTCGTCGCCGACCTCGGCGAGCTCGCCGACGTGCGAGAGGTGACAACCCAGCCGCCGCTGGGCCGCGTGTACGGCAAGAGGATCATCGTGATCGGCGGCGGCGCGCAGGTCGGGCAGGTGGCGATGGGCGCCATCTCCGAGGCGGACCGCCACAACATCCGTGGCGAGCGCATCTCGGTCGACACGATCCCACTCGTTGGCGAGCAGGCGCTCGCGGCGGCGGCCCGCGCGGTGACCCGCCTCCCCCGTGTGAAAGCACTCGTCCTAGCCGGGTCGCTCATGGGCGGCGAGGTGACCAGGGCGGTCCACGAGGTGCGCGCCAAGGGGATCATGGTCGTCTCGCTGAACATGGCTGGCTCGGTGCCCGACGCGGCGGACCTGGTCGTCACCGACCCGATCCAGGCCGGCGTGATGACCGTCATGGCCGTCGCCGACACGGCCAAATTCGACATCGCTCGTCAACGCGGCCGGCGGTATTAGTTTGCGCGATACGGCCCGCCGTGGGCTCTTCCGCAACCGTGCGACGGCTTCTCGTCGAGGTGCTAGCCGATCCGGCCCCTCGTCAGGATCAGGCGGTCGCCGATCGGCCGCCCCGTATCGTCGGCGACGGGCGCGCGTGCGCCGGTGGTGGGGTCGTACAGCCCAATCTCGACCGCATAGTCGCCTGGCGCTGCATCTGGCGCGACGGTCAGCTCGTAGCGGTCGGTGAGGTACTCGCCAGCCTGCCAGCCGGTCGTCGGCCGTGCTCCGTTTAGCGGGGGTGAGTCGCGCTGGCCCCGCACCTTCTCGCCCGCGTCGAGCAGGTGGACGAACACGGTCAGCGGCCGGTCGGTCGGCCCCAGCGCCTGCCAGTAGAGCGTGACGTCGAGCGGGCCGCCCGGCCGCCAACCGGACGTGACGTCGTAGCCGATCAATCGCACGCCGCTATCGAAGATCGCGACGAGCCGCGACGCTGGGCTCGGCGGCTCGAAGGTTCGGATGACGCTCGCCAGGCGCACGCGGCCGATCGGACGCTCGCCCTGGCCACAGGCGTCGAGCGTGACCTCCGCGTCGGCGCCGCCCGGGGCGTTCGGCGGAACGACGAGCGCCAACCGCTGCTGCACCAGCTCGCCGACCGCCCAGGCCGACGGCGGCCGCTCGCCGCCCACGCGCGCCTGGCTGGTCGTGAGCCTCGCGTCGCCAACACGCAGGGACAGCGTCGCCTCACAGGCGACGGCGTCGCCGTCGCGGCTCCAGTAGGTGCGCGCGGCGATGGCCTCGCCCGGACGCACCTCGCGCTGGTCGGCCGTCGCGCCCATGAGCCAAAGGCCGGGTGCCACGCGGCCGCCCCGATCGGCGCCAGGGGGCGGGCCGCCCTGCCAGGGACGGCTGGCCGGCTCGACGTGGACGGGGCCGAAGACGAGGCTGTCGCGGCCGTCGGCTAGCCGCAGCCGCTCGCCGTCGCGCCGGTAGAGTCCGACGCGCACCCGGTAGTCGCCGCCGGGTGCGCCCGGGTCCAGCGCCACGGCGAACGGCGCCACGATCGTTTCGCCGGCCTCCCGGTTGGAAGTCAAGTAGAAACGGTCGTCGCGTGCCCCCCACCCACCGCCGTCGCCCTCGATCTGCCCGAATAGCGTGAGGTCGTCGGCGAGCCTCTGCCGGAGTCGGAACGCCAGCCGCGGCACGAGCGGCTCGTCCGCGCGAACGGGCGCCGGCGGGTCGGCGCGCAGCAGGTCGACCGCGTCGCCGAAGTGGTCGATCGGCGAACCGAGAGCGGCTCCGCCGACCCGGTAGCCGTCGACGAGGTCGTCGCGCAGTATCGGCGCCGCCTCGATCCCGGATAGCAGGCCAGGTGGAGGCTTCGCCGAGCTCGGGAACAACACGACCGCCGGTCCGGGCGGCAGCACGAGCTCGCGGCGGCCGTCGAACCAGTGTAGCTGACCGGGTGCGAGCACGGGCGCGGCCAGGAACTGCACGACGAGCTGCCGCGGCTCGTAGGGGTCGACCGAAAGGTAGACTGGCTCGGTTGGCCGCAGCTCGCGCAGCCGCGCCGCCGCGTCGGCCATGTCGTAGGCGAACGCTGGACCGGTCCTGGGCGAGGTAGCCCAGACGACGAAGTAGTCGCGGTAGGTCGCGGCCGCGGTTGCGGCGACGAGCAGCGCGGCCGCGGTCGGCGCCAGGCGACCGGCTGGCCGCGGTAACCGCCGCCAGAGCCAGGTGGCCGCCAATGCGGGCGGGACGAAGAGCACGGGTGCGAGGGCGCCGATCCGGATGAAGTGTGGGCTCTCGGTTGCCAGCGCGCTGGCCAGGGACATGACGAGGAGCCAGAGCCACGTGATCGCCCCACCGCGGTCGCGCAGGTGTGCCAGGCAAAGTGCCAGGCCGACGACGAAGAGGATCGCGAGCGGCGGCGAGAAGAGCGGCCGCGCGTCGAGGTTGTATTTCCACATCTCGTCGCCGCGGAGGAAGAACATCCCTAGCACGCCGAGCACCGACTGGCGCAGTGCCGCGGAAGGGTCGGGCTGGGCGAAGACCGACGCCTCGCCCACCCGCTCGTTGGCTCTGCCCGGCGCGAGCAGCACGTAGAGCGCCATTGGCGCCATCGCGACCGCGCCGGCGGCCACGAACGCCAGCGCCGCGCCAGCGCCCAGGCGATCTCGGCGTCGCCAAGCCAGCCAGCCCTGCGCGACCGCGACCGGTAAGGCGACGAAGGGCAGCAGGCGGCCGGCGAAGTAGACGTAGACGCCGGCCGCGAGCGCCAGCCCTCCGACCGCACCCAGGAAGGGCCGCGCCCGGTCGACGCCACGGAGCAGCAGAGCCACCGCAAGCCCGGCGAGCGGCACCAGCAGCGCCGACCGCAGGCCCATACGTCCGGTGTGCACCTGCCAGTAGGAGGTCGCGAGCAGCCCGCTCGCCACCAGCGCGACCCGCTCGTCGAACAGCCGTCGGACCAGGGCGAACGTGGCCGGCACCACGAGCGTTGCGCAGGCGGCCGCGAGCAGCCGCAGCGCGAACGCGGTCGGACCCAGCACCCAGATCACCGCCGCCGCGACGTACATGAACAGCGGCTCACGCCCGCCGCCGGCCGGAAACCAGAAGCGGAAGTGGCCGGCGAGCACGTCGAGCGCGTTCAGCCCCTCGATCGCCTCGTCGTGGTGCAGGCCGGGCGGCAGCA
>DASRFH010000021.1:0-11234 GCA_035651675.1 Chloroflexota bacterium
CGCGCTCGAACGCCTCGATCGCGAAGCCGACGACCCAACCCGCCTCGTTGATGTCGTAGCCGTAGGCGTCCACCTCGTTGCACAGCACGACGACGGCGCCAGCCTCGGTTACCCCGACCTGCGGGCCGAACGCGGCTAGCCCCTCGTACTCGGGCTCCTCGCCCTTGTAGCCCGCGTGCGGGCCCTCGGTCACCTCGATCAGCTTGCAGCAGCCCATGCGGCACGCCCAGCACGGGTTGTTCTTCGTCTTGAACTTCGTGCGCAGGTACTGGCCGTTCACCTGCTCGTGCTCGGGGAAGACGCAGGTCGTGTAGTTCTTCACCGGCAGCCAGCCGCCGACCGCGGCGCCGGAGAGGCCGCCGCCGGTGCCCCACTGGTACAGCGAGCTCGTCCGGTTCTCGCTCGCCGCCACGAAGAACGGCTCGATCAGCGCGTTGAGCTTCGCCGTGTCGTGGATCGCGATCGGGTGCCTGCCGCGCGTGCAGGTGATCGCCTTCAGGTTCTTGGCGCCGAGCACCGCGCCGACGCCGTTGTGCGCGGCGACGTGCCCGCGGTCGCCGACGAGCGCGGCGAAGCGCACCTTCCGCTCGCCCGCCGGCCCGATCGAGAAGACCGACATGCCCTTCTCGGTCGTGCCATGCTCAGCGCGCAGCAGGTCCTCGACCTTCCAGGTATCGACGCCCCAGACGTGCCCGGCGTCGCGCAGCTCGGCCGTCCCGTCGTGGACGTCGAGGTAGACCGGCCGCTCGGCGCGGCCGGTGATGACGATACCCTCGAACCCGTTCTGGCGCAGGAAGGCGCCGAGGTAACCGTTCGCCTGCGTGGCGCCGGCCTGGTTCGTCATGGGGCCCTTGAAGACGCACGAGATCGTGCCGGTGCCGGAAACCTTCGTGCCGGCCAGGGGACCGGTCGCGATGATCACCGGGTTGGCCGGGTCGTCCCATTCCATGCCCGGCGGGACCAGCTCGAGCAGGTACTTCGTGCCGAGCCCCGTGCCGCCCACCCAGCGGCGCAGCGTCGCGCCGTCGAGCTGCTCGACGTCGATTCGGCCCGTCGTCAGGTCGACGTGCATCACGCGGCCGGCGTACCCGGCTGGCATCCCACCACTCATGTGACCTCCAGGGCTGGCCAGATGGTACCGCGTTCGGGGTTCCCCGATGCGCGCGTGGCCGAGCATAGGGTAACAAGGGAGTCGCGGGCGAACGGAGGAGCGCACGTGCGGTTGTGGCGAGCAGTCGCGGCCAGCCTGGTGCTGCTGCTGCTCCTCGCCCGCGCCTCGCCGGTCGGCGCGGCCGACGACCAGGCCGAGAGCGCGGCCGACCTCGCCAACGCGCGCGCCCACGGCGGCGTGTCGCCTGACCGCCTCGTCGTCGTCTACGCCAACGCGCCCGGCCCGAACCACCCGACGCGGCGCAGGGTGCGCGGCCAGGTCGGCGGCCGACTGCTCCGCGCCGATCGGACCGTGGCGCGCGACGTCATCCGCGTGCCGAGTGGCGACGCCGCGGCGCACGCCCGGTGGCTGCGGAGCCAGCCGGGCGTGCTCGACGCCTACCCCGACCAGGTCGCAACGGTGACCATGGCGGTCGACGACCCACTCTTCCCCCAGCAGTGGGGGCTGCCGAAAATCGGCGCGCCGACGGCCTGGGACACGACGCTCGGGACCGGGGTGACGGTCGCCGTCCTCGACTGCGGCATCCACACCAGCCACCCGGACCTGGCCGGGCAGGTCGTGCTCTCGCAGAACTTCACGACCACCGCGACCACCGACGACCTGTGCAACCACGGCACGCACGTCGCCGGGACGGTCGCGGCGCTGGCCAACAACGCGACCGGCGTGGCCGGCGTTGCGCCCGGCGCGCGACTGCTCAACGGCAAGGTGCTCGACGACACCGGCAGCGGCTTCTTTTCCGACATCGACGCGGGCATCGAGTGGGCGGCGGATAACGGCGCCAAGGTGATCTCGATGAGCCTGGGTGGCGCGATGAGCTGCCCGACCGGCACGCAGGCCGCCGTCGACTACGCGTGGAGCAGGGGCGCGGTGCTCGTGGCCGCCGCTGGTAACGAGGGCAGCAACGACGGCGCGGACGCGCCGGCCAACTGCCAGAACGTGATCGGGGTCGCCGCGACCACCCGCACCGACGGGCGTGCCAGCTTCTCGAACGTCGGCCTCGAGGTCGACGTCGCCGCGCCGGGCGTCTCGATCCTGTCGACGATCAACCCCGACGTCAACGGCGGCTCGGAGTACGCGAGCTTCAGCGGCACGTCGATGGCGACGCCCCACGTCGCCGGCGTGCTCGCGCTGATCTGGGCAACGTCGTACGGCACCGACCCGGCGGCGGTGCGCGATCGGCTGTTCGCGACGGCCGACGCCATCGCCGGCACGGGGTCCTACTGGACGTACGGGCGGGTGAACGCCGCGGCGGCCGCCGGAAGCCTCTCGGTTCCCCCGTCGGCGACGCCCACCGCCACGGCGACCGCGACCCCGACGGCGACGCCGACAGGCACGACGACCCCTACCGCGACCGTGACGCCGACGGGCACGACGACGCCCACCGCGACCGTGACGCCGACGGGCAGCCCGACGCCAACCGTCTCGCCCAGTCCGACGATCACGCCGACCGCGACGGTGACCCCGACCGTGACGCTGACCCCGACCGTGACGCCCACGCCGACGGTGACGCCCACCCCGTCGGTGACACCCACCTCGACGCTCACGCCGACGTCGACCGTCACGCCGACCTGGACCGTCACGCCGACCGCGACCGCGACGCCCACCTCGACGGCCACGCCGAGTCCGACCGCGACGTCGACCCGAACGCCGACGGCCAGCACGACCCCGACCAGGACGCCGACCGCGACTGTGACCCGGACGCCTTCGGCGACGCCGAGTGCGACCGTGACGCCGACCCTGACAGTGACCCCGACCGCGACGCCGACCGCCACCGCGACGGCGACCGCCACCGCGACGGCGAGCGCCACCACGACCGCCACCGCCAGCGCCACCGTGCGACCCGCGACCAGCACGCCAACGCCGACCGCCAGCCCGGCGCCGACCGTCGCGCCCGCGGCGCACGCCTACGTGGTCAGCGTGCCGATCATCACGCTCCAGCGCTGAGCGCCGCCCGTCGGGTGGGCGAGGGCACAGCCGGGGGCGCGCGCCGACGGGCCATCCACGTCGACAGCGGCGCGGAGGCGATGCGTCGACGCGAAGGGCCCGGTCGGTCGAGCACGGCCGGCTCAACTCAGTCGCCTCGTCGAGCCTGGCCGGCTCGGGCTCCCTTTTAGATCACCGGCAGCTCCGACGGCGCCGGCTCGGAGAGCAGCTCGTAGCCGTCGTCCGTCACGACCAGGTTCTCCTCGACGACGTACCGGCCGTCGGGCGCGGCGATCGTCGGCTCGACCGCGATCACCATGCCGGCCTCTAGGACGGTGGGGTCTGTCTCGTTCAGCGACGGTGGCTCGGTGAGGTCAAGGCCGATGCCGTGGCCGATGCGCGAGGCGGTACCGAGCGCCTCCCCGTTCGCCGCCAGGTGCTGGGCGCACAGCCGCGCTAGCTCGGCCACCGGTACCCCCGGTCGCACCGCGCCCAGCACGGCGCGCGAGGCGGCGTACACCGCCGCGTAGCGCCGACGGCGAACGGGCGTGGGCTCGCCGAGCGAGGCCATCCGGACGTAGTCGGCCCAGTAGCCGCCGCTCACCGCCCCGGCGTCCATCCAGAGCAGGTCGCCGGGCACGAGCCGACGCTCGGTCGGCGTGCCGTCGCTCGGCTGGTACGCCCCGGTCCCCGCGTGCACGAAAAAGAAGCCGACCCGGTCGGCGCCAGCGTCCAGCGCGCCGACCGCGAAGGCGCGGCGCACCTCGCGCTCGGAGACGCCGACCCGCGCCGCGGCGAGCGCCTGGTGGTAGCCGGCGGCGGTCGCTCGGCCGGCCAGCCGGAGCTGCGCGACTTCGGCCGCCGACTTCCGCGCCCGCAATCGCCAGAGGAGAGGTGCCGCGTCGACGAACGACGCGTCGGGCAGCGCCGCCCGCAGCCGCTCGAAGCCGAGGAGCGAGACGCCGAGCCGCTGCTCGTGGCCGAGCTCGGCCCCGATGCGGCCGCGGGCCAGGCCCCGCGCCCGCGCGGCGTCGGCCAGCGCCGCCAGCGCCTCGGCCTCGAAGCCGTCGTAGCCCCGCTGGTCGGGCACCCACGAGGTCGCGGCCGCCTGCGGCAGGTGGCTGCGGGCGACCACCAGCAACGGCTCGCCCTCCCGGGGGAGGAGGCAGCTCAGCGGGCGCGACTTGATCGCGAACATGCCGGTCTGGTGGCCGGTGATGTACAGGTAGTTCGCCTCCGAGCAGACCCAGAGCGCGTCCAAGCCGTCCGCGAGCATCCCATCACGCGCCCGCGCCCAGCGGGCAGCGTGCTCGGCCCGGTCGAACGCGGCGAGCGGCGGCGGCGCTACCACCGCTTCCCTCCGTGGCGGCTGCTCACGCACGCCTGCGCCGGCGGGCCGTTTGGGCTCGCTCCACGACCTCGAACATCCCCCGCGCGTCGACCCGTGCCCCCACGCTCCCCGCCAAGGCGCTCCCCATCCCCAGCCGCCAGGCCGGCAGCTACGCCAGACGCTGGACCAGCGCCACGACCTCGTCGACGCCGAAGGGCTTGGTCAGCAGGGCGTCCGCACCGGCGGCGCGAGCGACCGCGGTGGCGTCGACGCGCCCCGTCATCATGACGATCGGCGCCGGGTGCGTCCGCCCCGAGCGATAGGCGGCCACGAAAGCCACCGCGTCCATCCCCGGCATGCGTGCGTCGAGCAGGATGAGCGCCGGCTCGTGCGCTGCCGCCGCCGTCAGCGCCCTGCGCCCATCGGCCGCCTCGACGACCGGGTGCCCCTCGCGTTCGAGGAGCTCGCGCAGCACCCCGCGCAGGTCCGGATCGTCGTCCACAACCAACACCGGGCCGGTACCACGCACGGCTCCGATTGGAGCACGCGGACTCCGGCGCGACGGTTGCAGATCGGTTGCCGTTTTCCGCGGCGCGAGCCGGGCACCAGCGGCCCGCCGCCAGCGGATGGAGCAGCCGACGGTTCAGACCGGCCAGTGGCGGCCTCGGTAGGGGGCATCCCAGAACATCCATTCGTAGCGCGACGAGATGACGTAGTTGCGCTCCGCGCGCGCCATCTCGTCCGGCGGCGCGTTGGCGGCCAGGCGGTCGAAGATCTCCTCGAGCTGGCGCGTGCGCTCGGCGAGCGGGCCGGGGCCGTAGAACTCGATCCATTCGGCGTACATCGGGTCCTTCGGGCGCGGTGCCCTGTAGAGCACGTCGCCGACGTGGATGTAGACGCACGGGCAGGGCATCATCGCCGCCAGCGCCTCGACCGTCGTGCCGGTGTGCGCAGCCCACAGCATGTGCCGCGTGTAGGCGTAGTTGGCGTCGTTCATCTCCCAGTCGATGCGGCTGAAGTCGAGCCCGAGCTCGGCGGCGTGCTTGTGGTGGAAGTGGTTCTCCATCCCGATCAGCCACTCGACCCGCCTGAGCAGCGTCTTCATCAGGTCGGGGTCGGCGGCGCGGGCGGCGATCGCGACGGTCGCGCGCAGGAACTCCTGGAGGTAGAGCCAGTCTTGCTTGACGTACTCGCGGAAGACCGGGCGGGGCAGCGTGCCGGCCGCGAGCTCCTTGAGGTAGGGGTGGTCGAGGATCGCCTCCCAGATAGGGAACGCGGCCTCGCGCAGGCGCTGCGACGGGCGGACGGCGACTTCGGTCACTTGTTGCCTCCTGGAAGCAGGTCGTTCGTGAACGCTTTGCTCGCGTCGATTGGCTTGGCGATTAGCTTGTTCTCGGCCATCCAGTCCGCGTGCTTCTTCCACTGGTCGAGCGTCTGCACGCCCCAGCGCGGCGCGTCCGCGACGTACTGGGTGCTGAGGATCTCCTGGCTCTTCTTGACCAGCGGCGCCTGCAGCTCTGGCGCCGCCTTCAGCAGCACGTCGGCCGCCTCGCCGGGGTTCTTGACCGCGTGCTCGTAGCCCTGGGCCGTCGCGGCGAGGAAGCGCCGCAGCGCGTCCGGCTTCTCCTTGATCGTCTGCTCCGACGACATGAAGAGGAGCGTGTAGACGTCGGGCACGCACCACTTGGACTGGGGGATGTAGCTGAGCTGCGTGCCGCCCAGCTCGAGCTCGACACCCTCCCAGGCCGGCAGCATCGAGATAATGTCGACCTGGTCGGCGAGGAGCGCCGGATCGAGCTTCTGACCGACGTTGACCATCTCGACCTTCGAGAAGTCCGCGTTGTCGCACTTCATGACGGTCCGCAGCGTCGGCTCGATCTGGGCCAGGCCGGAGGTGCCGAACTTCTTCCCCTCGAAGTCCTTTGGCCGGGTGATGTTCTTGCTTGCCTTGGCCGCGTACGCCGCGGTGTTGTGCTGCAGGATCGCGGCGACCGAGACGACCGGCACGTCCTGGGCACGCGCGATCTCGACGCCGGACTGGTAGCCGATGCCGAGCTCAGCCTGGCCCGCCGAGACCAGCTTCAGCGAGGCGGAGGGGTCGGACGGTGCCTGCACGTTCAGGTCGACGCCCTGCTGCGCGTACCAGCCCTTCGACTGGGCGAGGTAGATTCCCGAGTGGTTGGTGTTCGGGAACCAGTCGAGGATCAGGTTGAGCTTGGTCGGCGACGGGGCCGACGTTGGCCTGGCCGCGGCGGTAGCGGTCGGCGGTGGCGCAGGGGCGCACGCCGCGAGCAACGGCAGCGCCGCGAGCGAAGCCAGAAAACCACGCCGTGAGACTTTCATCGCGTCCTCCCTCGTGCTTGCCGCGGAGGACGCGCGAACAGGCGGCACGGCGTGCCGCCTGTCGCGCCCGCTTCCCTTCGCTGGTGCTAACCAGATCAGGTTCTAAGAGTTGGTGGTCTTGATACCGCCTCTCAGCTACTCGCTCCCCCGCGGGCCGGACCGTATGCGGTTGTGCAGGCGATTATACGCGTGCTACAATTTAGCTGTAGCTAAATGCCAGTTACACGCTCCGAGCAAGACTACTTGAAGGCGATCTACAAGCTGCAGGGCGGCGGCCGGCCGGTCGCCACCTCGGCGCTGGCCGACCAGCTCGGCGTGGCCGCGCCCAGCGCGACGAACATGGTCGGCAAGCTGGCGGAAGCCGGTCTCCTGACCCACACGCCGTACCGCGGTGTCGAGCTGACGCCGGCGGGCGCGGCGGTCGCGCTGGAGGTGATCCGCCACCACCGGCTGTGGGAGCTGTTTCTCCACCGCGCGCTCGGCCTGCCGCTCGACCAGGTCCACGAGGAGGCCGAGCGGCTCGAGCACGAGCTGTCGGAGTCCCTCGAAGACCACATGGCCCGGCTGCTGGGCGACCCCACCGTCGACCCGCACGGCGACCCCATCCCAGCGCGTGATGGCCAGGTGGACGCCGTGGTCTGGCCGACCCTGGCGGAGCTCCCGATCGGTCGGTCCGGCATCGTGCGCCGCGTGCCGGACAGCGACGCCGAGATGCTGCGCTACCTCCAATCGCTGGGGCTCGTTCCGGGCGCGGCGGTCGAGGTCGACGGGCGCGAGCCGTTCGACGGGCCAGTCTCGGTGCGGGTCGACGGCGCGGCGCGCGTGCTGGGCACCGGCCTGGCGCGGCGCGTCTTCGTGGAGCCGACGCGATGAGCGGGGCGCGCTACGGGCAGCCCGACGCCGCGCTGGCCCACCCGGCCCTCGAGCGCGCGGCGCGCGAGGCGATCGCCGGCTCGCGCCGCGGCGTCCGCGCCGTCCTGCCGTTCCTGGGCCCGGCGTTCATCGCCTCGATCGCCTACGTCGATCCGGGCAACTTCGCGACGAACATCTCGGGCGGCGCCCAGTTCGGCTACGCGCTGCTCTGGGTGATCCTGCTCGCCAACCTGATGGCGATGCTGATCCAAGGGCTGGCCGCCAAGCTCGGCATCGCGACCGGGATGAACCTCGCCGAGATGTGCCGCGCCCGCTACCCGCGCCCGCTCTGCTACGTCTTCTGGATCACCCAGGAGGTCACCGCGATGGCGACCGACCTGGCCGAGTTCCTGGGCGCCGCCATCGGCATCAACCTGGTCACCGGCATCCCGCTCTTCGCCGCCGCGCTCATCACCGGCGTCGCCGTGTTCATGATCCTTGGCCTCCAGGGCAGCGGCTTCCGTGGGCTCGAAGCGTTCGTGGGCGGGATGGCCGGCGTGATCGCCCTGTGCTACGTCGTCGAGACGCTGCTCGCCCGGCCCGACTGGGGCCAGGTCGCCTACCACACCGTCGTCCCCAGCCTGCCCGGCAGCGGAGCCGTCCTGCTCGCGGTCGGCATCATCGGCGCGACCGTGATGCCGCACGCGATCTACGTCCACTCCGGCCTCACCCAGAGCCGCATCGTCCCGCGGAGCGAGCAGGAGGCCAAGCGGATCTTCGGCTTCGAGAAGATCGACGTCGCGATCGCGATGGTCATCGCGGGCCTGGTGAACATGTCGATGCTGTTCATGGCCGCCAAGGTCTTCCACGAGACGGGCAACAACACGGTCGGCGACATCGAGCAGGCGTTCGAGACGCTGACGCCGCTGCTCGGCGGCGGCGCGGCGCTGATCTTCGGCATCTCGCTCGTCGCGTCAGGCCTCGCCAGCTCGACCGTCGGGACGATGGCCGGCCAGATCGTGATGCAGGGCTTCGTCAACTTCCGCATTCCCATCTGGCTGCGCCGCGGCCTCACGATGCTGCCCGCGCTGGTCGTCGCCTACATCGGCCTCGACCCGACCAAGACGCTCGTCATCAGCCAGGTGGTGCTCAGCTTCACGCTGCCGATCCCGGTGATCACGCTCATCCTGTTCACCAGCGACCGTCGCATCATGGGTGGGATGGTGAACCAGCGCTGGACGACCGCCGTGGCCAGCCTGTGCGCGGTCGTCATCCTCCTGCTGAACGCGCTGCTGCTCTACCAGACCTTCGGCGGCACGCTGCCTTTCTTCGACACCGACTGAGGCGCCCGATGTTCTCGCGATTGCTCGTGCCGCTCGACGGCTCCCCCCTCGCCGAGGCGGCGCTGCCCGTCGCCGAGCGGCTGGCCAAGGCGCTCGACGCGACGCTCGTGCTGCTGCACGTCGTCGAGCGGAAGGCGCCGGCGACCGTCCACGGCCACAGGCACCTGACCGAACAGAGTGGCGCGCAGGCATACCTGGAGGAGACCGCCGCGGCGCTGCGGCATCGCGGGGTCAAAGTCGAGGTCCACGTCCACGACGTGCCGGAGCCCGACGTGGCCCAGAGCATCGCCAGCCACGGCGACGACGAGCGTGCCGACCTGATCGTGCTCTGCACGCACGGCTTCGGCGGCGTCCGCGACTTCGTGTTCGGGAGCATCGCGCAGCAGGTGCTGCAGCGCGGCACGACGCCGGTGCTCCTCGTACGCGTGCCCCGCAGAGGGGAGCCCGCGCGGGAGTTCGCGCCGCGGACGATCCTCGTCGCGCTCGACGCCACAGCCGACGCCGAGGCGGCGCTCGCGCCAGCGGCGGCGCTGGCCAAGGCGCTCGGCGCGAAGCTGCGGCTGGCGATGGTCGTCGCGACCCAGGCGACCATGCGCGGCGATCGCGCCCCGGCCGCGATGCTCATGCCGTCGGCGGCGCGCGCCATCCTCGACGCCGAGGAGGAGCGTGCTGACGCCTACCTCGAAGGGCTCGCCCAGCCGATCGAGGCGGCTGGCGCCCGCGTCGAAACCGAGGTACGCCGTGGCGACGCCGCCTCGGAGCTGGCGAGCGGCGCGGCGGCCGAGGACGTCGGCCTGATCGTCGCCGCGACGCACGGCCGCGCCGGGCTCCAGGCGATCTGGGCCGGCAGCACCGTCGCCCGGCTGCTCAAGCGGACGACCGCGCCGATCCTGCTGCTGCGCACCGTCGACAGCTAGAACGCCGACCCGGCATTCGCCGGCCCGGCCTCGGGTGTCGTTCCGGGCGGAGCGAGGAGCCTCGGCCGGCGCGCCGTGCGCCGGCGCCCCGGGGGAACCGGGACGGCGCGATGGCCGAGATCCCTTCGTCGTCCCTCCTCGGGATGACACCACCGGGCCGGCGTTCTAGGGAACGACGATCGAGCCGACGAGCTGGATGTCGCCGCAGCTACCCGTGTAAAGGTGCTCGCCCGACTGCCAGAGGTCCGGCTTCGGCGTCGGCGACGCGACGATGGGGCCGGGCGTCGGCGAAGGCGTCGGCAGCAGCCTCGGAAAGGCGCGCGCGACCTGGCCGGGCGGGACGACGCCGAGGTCGAAGTCGGTCGGGTCGGCCGGTGCTTTGCCTGGCGGGCGGGTCGAGCTGAACTGGATCGTGCAGGGCAGCGTCGTGTTGTTCTGGAAGTAGAGCTGGTCGGTCGCTCGGATGATCCGCCGCTTCGGCGAGAGCGAGAAGTTGTCGATCACCACCGACGGGTCGGGCGCCTTCGGCAGCGCCAGCGGCGTCGGTCGGTTGAGCACCTGCATGACCGTGTGGCCGTTCGTCGTCCGGCGGAACATCGTCGCGCGCACCTGCTGCTTCGAGCGGTCGAGCGTCGCCCAGACGAACATGGGGCAGCGCCCCGGCGTCGGCGTGGCCTTCGGGCCGGCCCCGACGGCGACAGGCGTCGCCGTCGGACAGGGGCGGTTCAGGCTGGACCACTGGAACGTGATGCGCCGTGAGCGCGTCTGCATCGAGGGTACGGAGATCGGCGTGCCAGCCTCGGGCGTGCCCAGGTCGTTCAGGCCGTCCCACTGGAACCGGCGCTGGAACGGGTCGACGTGGATGCGAAGCCGGCCGTCGGTCTGGTCGGACACGACCCACTGGAAGGTCGGCGTCGCCGTCGGCTGAGGGGTACCCGCCGCCTGGGCGCTGGCCTCCTCCGACGACGCGCCGGCGACGAGGACCGCCAGCGCCCCCACCACCAGGGCGATCAGCCAGCCGCGGCCGGCCTCCGCCCCCTCCCCGCCGTCCATGCACGGCGATTATCGGCACGATCCGGCGGCTGCGCACTGGTAACATCGGGCGACTCCGCCCACGAGGTGTTCCCCATGCCGAAGAAGGCGCTGATCGTCTCCGTCCATATGAAGCCCGAGCACCGCGACGCGATCCTGAAAGGCGCGCTCGAAGACGCGCGCGGCTCCCAGAACGACGAGCCAGGGTGCCGGCGGTTCGACGTGATCCAGGACGACGCCGACCCAAATCGGATCTACTTCTACGAGGTCTACGACGACGACGCGGCGTTCCAGGCGCACACGCAGGCGCCGCACTTCCCGGC
>DASRFH010000022.1:0-20946 GCA_035651675.1 Chloroflexota bacterium
TGGTCCTCAAGGTCGCGCGGCCGCCGGCGGGCGGCGTCACGCCGCGCGGCGTGGCGCCGCCCGGCTGGGCCGAGACGCCCGACCACTGGAACTACTGGCGCCGCGAGGCGCTGCTGTACGGTTCCGGCTTCCTGGCGAGCCTGCCCGGTCCACTCGTCGCCCCGGCCTGCTTCGGCGTCGAGGAGCACGGCGGGCCAAGCGTCTGGGTCTGGCTGGAGGAGCTCCGGGACGAAGGCGACCCCGCCTGGCCCCTGGCACGGTACACGACGGTAGCGCGGCACCTCGGCCAGATGGCCGGCCTGTTCCTCGACGAGCGGCGCATCCCCGCCCAGCCGTGGCTGGGCGGCGGGTGGCTGCGCTCCTGGATCGACGACGCGTGGGCCTCGCTGCGCCCGCTGATCCGCGACCGGGCGGCGTGGACGCGCCCGCTCGTGCGCGGCGCGTTCCACGACCCGCCCGGCGAGCGGCTCGAGCGGCTCTGGGACGAGCGCGAGCGCTTCCTCGCCGCGCTCGACGCGCTGCCCCAGACGTTCAGCCACCGCGACGCGTACCCCGGCAACCTCTTCAGCCGCGGCGGCCAGACAGTCGCGATCGACTGGACGCAGGCCGGGCCGGGCCCGATCGGCGAGGACGTCGGCCAGACGATCTTCCCGAGCCTGCTGTTCATGCACCTCGACGCCGCCGATCTGCCACTGATCGAGCGGACGATCTTCGACGGCTACGCCGCCGGGCTGCGCGCGGTCGGCTGGCGTGGCGACCCGCGGGTGGTCCGGCTCGGCTACGCCGCCTCGAGCGCGCTGCACTGGGCGTTCGCCGGCGCGTACGCGCTGCGCTGGGCCGAGAACCCGGCGCTCGGCGAGTCGATGGCGCGGCGGTGGCACCGACCCCTGCCCGACCTCGTGCGGCAGCGTGCCGCGATCACCTACTACCTGCTCGACCTGGCCGACGAGGCGCGAACGTTGATGTAGCCGCCGTCGATCCGAGTGGAGCGGGGGTCCCGCGGGACGACACGGCCACCGCCTCCGCGAGGCGCTGCACGCCTTCCTCGACCGCGGCCGGGCCGAGCGCTCCGAAGCCGAGCAGCAGCCCGGCCCCCTCGGGCGCCGGCCCGACGTAGCTCGGCCCGACCGGGTAGAGCGCGACGCCGCGCTCTAGAGCGGCGTCCACGAGGGCGCGCTCCTCGACGCCGTCGATCCGTGCCATCAGGTAGAGGCCCGTGTCGGTCGGAGGTGCGTGGACGCGGTCGCCTAGGTGGCGGCGCAGCGCGTCGAGCAGCGCGTCGCGCCGCTCGCGGCCGAGCCGCCGCATGCGGCGGAGGTGGCGCGCGAAGTGGCCCTCGGCCAGGAAGTCGGCCAGCGCCTGCTGCTCGAGCAGGTCGGTGCCGCGATCGGCGAGCCACTTCGCCCGGGTGAACGGCGCGACGAGCCCCGGCGGCAGCACGGCGTAGCCGATGCGCAAAGGCGGGAAGAGCACCGTCGAGAAGGTGCCGAGGTAGACGACGTTGCCGCCGCGGTCGAGACCTTGCAGCGACTCGACCGGACGCCCCGCGTAACGGAGCTCCGCGTAGGCGTCGTCCTCGAGCACCAGCGCCCCCGAGCGGCGCGCCCATTCGAGCAGCGCCAGCCGGCGCTCGAGCGGCATCGCCGCGCCGGTGGGGAACTGGTGCGTCGGCGTGACGTAGACGAAGCGGGCTCGCCCGGCCTCGGGGAGCTCGGCCGTGCGAAGCCCCTCGCCGTCGACGCGGACGGGCCGCAGCCGCGCGCCGTAGGCGGCCAGCGCCCGCCGGGCGTCGGCGTAGCCCGGGTCCTCCACGACGACCTCGTCGCCCGGCTCGACCAGCAGCCGGCCGAGCAAGTCGACCGCTTGCTGGGTGCCGTTGACGATCACGACCTGCTCCGGACGGCAGACGGCCGCGCGCGCCGCGGCGACGTGCCGGGCGATCGCCTCGCGCAGCGGCGGGTAGCCGCCGGGATCGCCGTAGCGGCTGAGCTGGGCGCCCTGGCGCAGCCGCCGGCCGAGGAGGCGCCACCAGACGGTGCGTGGGAACGCGTCCCAATCGGGCGTGCCGGGCCGGAAGTCGTAGGGCAGCCCGCCCGGAGGCTCGCGCGCCGCCTCGGCGTCGGCGAAGGCGCGCCGCGCCCAGGCGCTCAAGGCGGGCGCCGCGGCGACCGGCGGCTCCTGCGCCGGGGGGGTTCCGAGCGCGGCGACGTACGTGCCCGACCCGCGCCGGCCGACCAGGTAGCCCTCGGCGAGCAGCTCTTCGTAGGCGCGCGCGACGGTGTTGCGCGCGACGCCGAGCTCGTCGGCCAGCGCGCGCGTCGCCGGCACCCGCTGGCCGGGCGACAGACGCCCGTCCAGGATCTGGCTGCGCACCTGCTCGTAGACGCGGCGGTAAATTGGCTCCATCACCCAACCAAGAAGTGGCCCTTGCACTGGGCCACTTTAAGGCGCTAGGCTCAGGCGCAACAACCGAACGCAGGAGTGCCCCTTGGAACAGTCTACGTGGGCGACGAAGAAGGGCCTGGCGCAGATGCTCAAGGGCGGCGTCATCATGGACGTCGTCACGCCAGAGCAGGCCAAGATCGCCGAGGACGCCGGCGCGTGCGCGGTGATGGCGCTCGAGCGCGTCCCGGCGGACATTCGGGCGCAGGGCGGCGTCGCCCGCATGAGCGATCCCGAGCTGATCTTGAGGATCATGGACGCCGTCACGATCCCGGTGATGGCGAAGGCGCGCATCGGCCACTTCGTCGAGGCGCAGATCCTCGAGGCGATCGGCGTCGACTACGTCGACGAGTCCGAGGTGCTAACGCCGGCCGACGAGAAGTACCACATCAACAAACACGCCTTCAAGATCCCGTTCGTCTGCGGCTGCCGCGACCTGGGCGAGGCGCTGCGCCGGATCGGCGAGGGCGCGGCGATGATCCGCACGAAGGGCGAGGCGGGCACCGGCGACATCGTCCAGGCGGTCACCCACCTGCGCGAGGTGCTCGACGGGATCAAACGGTTGACGATCCTCCCGGAAGAAGAGCTGATGACCGAGGCGAAGAACCTCGGCGCGCCGTACGAGCTGGTCAAGCAGGTCGCCAGGGAAGGGGGCCTGCCGGTCGTCACGTTCGTCGCCGGCGGCATCGCGACCCCGGCCGACGCGGCGTTAGTGATGCAGATGGGCGCCGAGGGCGTTTTCGTCGGTTCCGGCATCTTCAAGTCCGACGACCCGGCCAGGCGTGCCGCCGCGATCGTCAAGGCGACGACCCACTACCAGGACCCGGGCATCATCGCCGAGGTCTCGAAGGGGCTGGGCGAGCCCATGCGCGGCATCAACGCAGCGGCGCTCGAGGAGCGCCAGCTCCTCGCGACGAGAGGTTGGTAGAGATGCACGGCGCCCGAGCGCGGTGCAGGGGCGCATCCCCGCGCAGGGTCCCAGGGGCGCGGCCTCAAGACAAGCTAACTCCCCTCTCCCTCTGGGAGTGGAGTCGGGGGTGAGGGCTCCTTGAGAGTTGGAGTTCTGGCCCTCCAGGGCGCCTTCGTCGAGCACCGCCACGCGCTGGAGCGGCTCGGCCACGAGGTCGTCGAAGTGCGCCTGCCCGACGACCTGGCCTCGGTCGACGCACTGGTCATCCCGGGCGGCGAATCCACCACCATTGGCAAGCTGCTGGTGGACTACAGCCTGCTCGAGCCGATCCGCCGGCGCGTCCAGGAGGGCACGCCCACGCTCGGCACCTGCGCCGGCGCGATCGTGCTGGCGAAGGACATCGGACGCGATCAGCCACTGATCGGCACGATGGACATGGTCGTCAACCGCAACGCGTTCGGCCGGCAAATCCAGAGCTTCGAGACCGACCTGCGGATCCCGGCGATCGGCGAGAAGCCGATCCGGGCGATCTTCATCCGCGCGCCGATCATCACGTCGGTCGGTCCGAAAGCCGAGGTGCTCGCCAGGCTCGACGACGGCACGATCGTGGCCGCGCGCCAGGGCAACATGGTCGCGACCGCGTTCCACCCGGAGCTGAGCGGCGACGATCGGTTCCACGCCTACTGGTTGGAAACCACCGCCACCGCCGGCGCGCGCTAGAATAACGTTAGCTGAATAACGCCAAGCCCTCGGGGCGGGGTGTAATTCCCCACCGGCGGTATAGCCCGCTACCCGCCATTGGCGGTGGATCAGGTGAGACTCCTGGGCCGACGGTAAAGTCCGGATGGGAGAGGGCCATCCTCGCGCGTTGGCGCGTCCGCTCGCGCATGCCGGCGGACGGGCCCGTCTTCGCGTTGCGCGTCGCCCCGGGGCGGAAAGGATCTACCCCGTGGCGCGTTCCCCCGCGATCCTGCCCCCGGTGATGATCGCCCTCGCGGCGATGATGTGGGGCACCGACGGCGTCTTCCGCACGTCGCTGATCGCCGGCATGTCGAACAGCTGGGCGATCGTGACGTGGGAGCACGTCTTGCTGGTCGCCGCGACCAGCTGGCTGCTCTGGCGCGACCGCCGGAGCCTGGTGCGGCTCGACGCTGGCGACTGGGTGGCGGTCGGCGTCATCTCGGTCGGCGCGAGCGCGCTCGCGACCGTGCTCTTCACGACCGCGTTCCGTTTCGCCAGCCCGACGACGGTGCTGCTCCTCCAGAAGACGCAGCCGCTCTGGGCGATCAGCCTCGCCGCGCTGATGCTGCGCGAGCCGCTTCCCGGCCGCTTCTGGCCGCTCGTCCCAACTGCGCTGCTCGGCGCCTACTTCATCACGTTCGGCGACCCGAGCTTCGGCCAGGGCCAGGCGCTGCTGAACCCGTTCGCCGCCTTCGGCCAGGGCGACACGCTCCTCGGCATCGCCATGACGCTCGTCGCGGCTGCCTTCTGGGGCGCGGGGACGGTGCTTGGCCGCCGCGTGCTCGCCAAGCTGAGCTTCCCGACCGTGACCGCGCTGCGCTTCGGCGGCGCGCTGCCAGCACTCGCCGTCACCGCCGTCCTGACCGGCTTCCAGACGCCCGGCCCGGCGCAGATCCCGCCGCTGCTCGGCACGGCGTTCTTCTCGGGCCTCCTCGGCCTGCTCCTCTACTACCGCGGCCTGCGCGAGACCCCGGCCGCCGTGTCGACGCTGTGCGAGCTCTGCTTCCCGATCACCGCGGTCGTGCTCAACGTGATCGTCCTCGGCACGCCCGTCGGCGCGTTCCAGATCGGCGGCGTCGCCCTGCTCTGGGGCTCCCTCGCGCTGATGCGCCACAACCCCGTCCCAGCCGAGACCGTCCTCGCGCCCAGCTCGCTTTCCCCCGCCGCGGCGGTCAGCTCGGGTTGACGAGGGAAACGAGAGCCCCGACGTGGACGATGCCGCGGCGATGGCACGGGCACTCGCGCTCGGCGAGCGTGGGCGCCGTACGGCCGCGCCCAACCCGTGGGTCGGGTGCGTGCTCGTCAGCCGGGGCGAGATCGTCGGCGAAGGGTTCCACCGCGCTCCCGGTGAGCCCCACGCCGAGGCACTCGCCCTGCGCCAGGCCGGCGAGCGCGCCCGCGGCGGGACGGCCTACGTCACCCTCGAGCCATGCAGCCACCACGGCCGCACGCCTCCCTGCGCCGACGCCTTGATCGCAGCCGGAGTCGGGCGCGTCGTCGTGGCGGTCTTGGATCCTGACCGGCGCGTGGCCGGCCAGGGGGTTGCGCGGCTCCGCGTGGCCGGCGTGGTGGTCGAGGTCGGGCTTGGGTCCGAGGCGGCGCGCCGATCGCTGGCTCCATACCTCCACCAGCGGCTGACTGGCCGCTCCTACTGCCTGCTGAAGGCTGCCACGAGCGTGGACGGCCGCACCGCCGCCGCCGATGGCTCGTCGCGCTGGATCACCGGCCCGGCTGCCCGCGCCGATGCCCACGCCCTACGCGCGGACTCGCAGGCGGTCGTCGTCGGCGCCGGGACGGCTATGGCCGACCTGCCGAGCTTGACGGTGCGCGACGTGCCCGACCCGCCGGCCTGCCAGCCGCTTCGCGTCCTGCTCGACGCCCGGGGACGGGTGCCCCCGAAAGGCCCATTGTTCGACCCCACGCTGGCGCCGACGCTGGTCATCGCGACCGAGCAGGCCGATCGGGACGCGGTGGCGGCCTGGCGTCGGGCCGGGGCCGAGGTCGAGCTCGTGCCACCCGCGGCGGGCGGCGTCGACCTCGCCGCTGTGCTGGAGCTGCTCGGGCGACGCGGGGTGCTGCAAGCGCTGTTCGAGGGCGGCGCGGGAGTCCACGGCGCGCTCGTCGCCGCCGGCCTGGCCGATCGGTTGGTCCTCTACGTCGGAGGTTGCCTGCTCGGCGAGCGCGGCCGGCCACTGGCCGCCTGGCCCGGCCCGGACGCGATCGACGCAGCACCGCGCTGGCGGCTGCTCGACGCACGGGTGCTCGACGGCGACGTGCGGCTCGAGTACGAGCCGGCGCGGCCGGAGCTGGACTGATGTTCACCGGCATCGTCGAGGAGCTGGGCACGGTCCGCGCCGTTGTGCCCAACGCGGCTGGCGCGCGGATCGAGATCGCCGCCACCACCGTGCTCGCCGACGCCGAAGTCGGCGCCTCGATCGCGGTCGACGGGTGCTGCCTCACCGTCGTGGCGCTCGGCGATGGCTGGTGGGCCGCCGATGCGGTCGAGGAGACGCTGCGCCGCACCTGCCTGGGCGCGCTGCACCCCGGCGACCGCGTCAACCTCGAGCGCCCTGTCCGGCTTGCCGACCGCCTGGGCGGCCACCTGGTTCAGGGGCACGTCGACGCGGTCGGCGAAGTCCTGGAACGGGCGCAACTGCCGGACGGCTCCGCGCGCGTGCGGATCGGCGCCCCACCGGCCGTGCTGCGCTACGTCGTCGAGAAGGGCTCGATCGCGGTCGACGGCGTCAGCCTCACCGTCGCCGAGGTCGACGACGAGGGCTTCGGCGTGGCGCTCATCCCGCACACGCTGGCCGTCACCACGCTCGGGATCAAGCAACCGGGCGAGCCAGTCAACCTGGAGGCCGACGTGATCGCGAAGTACGTCGAGCGGCTCTTGCCGCCCAGACCACCGGCCGGGGAGGTGCGATGATGCCGCTGGCGCCGATCGAGGACGCGATCGCCGCGATCGCGCGCGGCGGGATCGTCGTGGTGGTCGACGACGTCGACCGAGAGAACGAGGGCGACCTGATCGTGGCCGCCGAGAAGGTTACGCCGGCAACTATCGCGTTCATGGTCCGCCACACCAGCGGCGTCATCTGCGTGGCCCTCACCGCCGAGCGGCTCGACGCGCTGGACATCCCGCTTATGGTGCGCGGCAACACCGAGGCGCAGCGGACCGCGTTCACCGTCTCGGTCGACGTGCGCCACGGGACGACGACCGGGATCTCGGCCGCCGACCGCGCCGCCACCATACGTGCGCTCGTCGACCCGGCGACGCGGCCCGACGACCTGGCCCGCCCCGGCCACGTGTTCCCATTGCGCGCCAGCGAAGGCGGCGTTCTGCGCCGGGCTGGCCACACCGAGGCGGCCGTCGACCTTGCTCGCCTGGCCGGGCTGCAGCCGGCTGGCGTGCTGGCGGAGGTCGTCAACGACGACGGCACGATGGCGCGTCTGCCCGACCTCGAGCGTTTCGCCGCCGAGCACGGCCTGGTGCTGATCTCGGTCGCCGACCTGATCCGCTACCGCCGGGAGCGCGAAAAGCTGGTCCGCCAGGTCTCCGAAGCGCGCATCCCGACACCGTACGGCGAGTTCGCCGCCCACGTTTACGCCTCGCTGCTCGACGGCGAAGAGCACCTGGCGCTGGTCAAAGGCGAGCTGCCGACCGACGAGCCGGTCCTGGTGCGGGTCCATTCCGAGTGCCTGACGGGCGACGTGTTCGGCTCGCTGCGCTGCGATTGCGGGACCCAGCTCGAGGCGGCCCTGGCGAAGATCCAGGCGGCCGAGCACGGGGTGGTGCTCTACCTGCGCGGGCAGGAGGGCCGCGGCATCGGCCTCGGACACAAGATCCGCGCCTACAACCTGCAGGAGCAGGGCCGCGACACCGTCGAAGCGAACGTCGAGCTGGGGCTGCCGGTCGACGCCCGCGAGTACGGGATCGGGTCGCAGATCCTGACCGACCTGGGCGTGCGCCGCATGCGCCTGCTCACGAACAACCCCTCGAAGTACGGCGCGCTGGGCGGCTTCGGGCTGGAGATCGTCGAGCGGGTGCCGCTGGTCGTCTCGCCGACGCGCGAGAACGCGCGCTACCTGCGGACCAAGCAGGAGAAGCTCGGCCACGTGCTCGGACTCACCTGAAAGGAGCTGCGATTGCCTACCTACGAAGGCACCGTCGACGGCGCCGGTATGCGCGTCGGCATCGTTGTTGCCCGCTTCAACGAGCTGATCACCAGGAACCTGCTCGACGGCGCGCGCGACGCGCTGCGGCGCGGCGGCGTGGCGGACGACGACGTCACGGTCGCCTGGGTCCCCGGTTCTTTCGAGATCCCGCTGGTCGCCAAGACCATGGCCTGCTCGGGCCGCTACGACGCGGTCGTCTGCCTGGGCGCGGTGATCCGGGGCGCCACGGCCCACTTCGACCACGTCGCCGGCCAGGCGGCCAGCGGGGTGGCGCGGGCGGGGCTCGACACCGGCGTTCCGGTCATCTTCGGCATCCTGACGACGGACACGATCGATCAGGCGCTCGAGCGCGTCGGCGCGAAGGGCACCAATCGCGGCGCCGACGCCGCCTTCGCCGCGCTGGAGATGGCCAGCCTCCTCCGCCAGCTCAAAGCGCCGTCCCAGTAATCACCCGTCGAGCTGCCGCCGCAGCTCGCGCAGCGACGCGATCCGCGGATGGTCCGACGGCGGCCGGGCGACCCCCTCGCGCACGACCTGCACGGTTCGCAGCCCCAGCGCGCGCGACGCGTCCAGATGAGCGGCTACGTCGTCGACCAGGGCGGCGTGAGCGGGCGCGACCCCCACGCTGGCGAGCGCGGTGTGGAAAATGGCCGGATCGGGCTTGAGCGCTCCGACCTCGCACGAGAGCACAACCGCGTCGACCTCCCGCGCGAGGCCGAGGGCCTCGATCCAGGCGGACGTCTGGTAGCCGCAGTTGCTCACGATCGCCACCCGGCGGTCGCGCCGCAGCTCGCGGATCGTCGGTAGTGCGTCGTCGTACAGGTGCACCCCGCCCGACCACGTCGCCCGTTCCAAGTCCGCCAGCTCGGCCAGTCGGCCCGCGCCGAGGCTGACGCCGAGCGCCCCGAGCACCGCTGCCAGCTCGGCCTCGAGCCCACCCGGCCGGCCGCGGAAGCGCTCGAGCTCGGTGCGAGCCATCTCCTGGACGAACGCGGCCACGTCCACGGCGGCCGCGGCCGCGAGCGCCGCGCGCCCGGCCTCGAGCGCCGGCCAGTCGGCCCACGCCAGGGTGTCGTACAGGTCGAGCAGCACGGCGTCGAGGGGCTGGATCAACTCACTAGTGCCGGGGCAGCGCTCTCCAGCAAGTTCCCGACGAAGGCGTTCCAATCGTAGGGCATCGCGCTGTGGGTTCCGTTGGACCGCTGGGTGGTCTCCGGCGCACGCGTCCTCGGGGACGAGGACTGGGCGCGCGAAGCCGTGCTGGTGGCCGGTCAGGGCAACCAAGCAGCACGTGACCGCGGCAGTTAGCGCATCACTATCTGCTGCTATACTTGATGCAGGTCAGAGCGGCAACACGCGGAGGGGTGAGCTTGGCCAGCAGGGTGTCGGTCCCGGTCGACGAGGATCTTCGCGCGGAAGTCCGCGCACACCCGGGGGCTTTCGGGCTCCGGCCCGAGTGGTCGGAGGGCCGTCGCTTCGCGGAGCTGCTCCGTTACGGAGCCTGGGTGAAGCGCGAGCAGCAGCGGGAGGCGGAGCGGGCGGCGCTCTACGCCGAGTGGAAGGACGACGTCGAGCATCAGGAGGCCGTCAAGCTCGGCGCCGCACGCGCCATCGAGCGGGGTCTCCTCTGACGGGTCAGGGTGGATCGGCGCGGCGTGCGCCTCCACCCATCCGTCGTGGTGGGATCTACGCCCTCCGTGGGGGGTCTCGGCACACCGCCGGCGTCCTGGTGTTGACGAACGACCTGTGGAACGTCGTGATGAACGACGTCGGCGTCGTTCCGGTCGGCCGGGCACCCGATCGGGTGCTGCGCATGGCGCCGGTCGTCTGCGAGGACCCGCCGCTGGCGGCGATCGCCGGTCACCCGATCGCCATCGAACGGGACCGCGTCGGCGACGAGATCGCGACGGCGCGCCCCGAGGGCCTCGCGGCGGTCGAGGACGGGCTCTGCCACGTGCTCTGGTTAACCGAGCTCCTCGGTCCCCACCCGCGCGCTCCGGTTGCCCGCACGCCGGCGGGTTGCCCACGGTGGTCCGAGATCTACTACCTCCACGACATCGTGGTCGCGGGCCAACGGAAGCGGTACGTCGTGGTGTCCGACAACGCATGGAACGAAGTCGACGGCACCGCCGTCGTCGTGCGGACCACCTCCTCAGCCCGGAGACACGGCCCCGAGTTCCCGCTGATCGAGAACGGCCAAGCCAAGGCGGTCTGCGCCGAACTGACGACTTACACCTGGGACGACTTCATCCTCGATCCACGGCGGAGGCCGCCGATACGGTACCTCGATCTCAAGGACATGCAGGCCATTGCCGGCGGACTCGTGCAGACCCACGGCTTGGACGGCGCGGTGCGCCGAGCGCTCGGGTCGCTTGCGCGGCCACGGCCGCCCGTGCAGCCGTGAACTGCCCGCGAAGGGCCGGTCGTGCTCCCAGTGGGAGCTACGCGACAGCCGACGTCGCGGGACGCGCGCACGCCTCGAGCCACAGCGATCGCGCGGGATCGCTCACAGTGGCCCCGCGCTTTCCAGCAAGTTCCCGACGAAGGCGTTCCAGCCGTAGCCATCGCGCTTCGGGTCGGAGCCGCCGAGGTCCTCGGGGGCGGTGGAGAGGTACTCGTGGAGCGAGGGGGTGCGGCGGGTCTCCGAGGCCAACCGGTCCAGCAACAGCCTGGCGGCGCCGGGGATGGCGTGGCGGACGCCGGCGTACAAGGCCAGGGCGTCGTAGAGGAGCCACGACGCGCCGTTCTGGTAGTTACCGGGCGTGTTGGCCGGCCAGTCGCTCAGCCAGCCCATCGGCAACGGCGAGCCGTCCGCCATCGTCAGGTTCTTGAAGCCGAGGAAGGCGCCATCGCCGTAGTAGGCCCGCGGCTGGGACTCGAGCGTGGCCGCGACGACGGCGCGGTCGAGCAGCGGCCGGTCGAAGTAGTACCAGCTCAGCGCCTCGCCGGCGAGCGCGGAGACGTCCCGGAGCTGGCCGAAGCGGCGGTCGCGGTCGGCGTAGCACCGGAGCTGGCCGAGGTCCGGGTCGTACGCGGCCCGGTAGGCGTCCTCGGCCGGTCCGGGCTCGGCACCGGGGATCCCCATCGTCTTGAGCGCCCGCAGCACCACCGCGTGGAGCCCCTGCACGTAGGTCACCGACGGCTGGTCGCCGGCCAGCGCCAGCGTGTCGAGCCAGTAGGCGACCGGGCCGGGCAGCGAGGCGTAGCGGCCAGTCGGCGCCCGGCCGCGCAGGTAATTCAAGGCGCCGACGAGCGACGGCCGATCCACCGTGCCGCCCAGCCGTGCCGCGTCGTAGCTCATCAGCGCGAACAGGAGCGTGCACTCGTCGGCGTTGTCGCGGCCCGGCGGGTTGTAGCCGTCGATGTAGAGCGCGGTCGGCGCCTGGCCGTCCGGGTGCTGCTCCTTGCGGAGGCGCGCGAGCACCGCACCATGGACCAGCGGGTCGCGGTTGGCGGCCGTGATCCAGTACGCGTCGCGGGTGAAGAGCATCGGGTACCAGCCGCTCGGCATCACCCAGCCGTCGGCCCGGGCCAGCCCAGCCGCGGTGCCACGGCAGACCTGAAGGAACTGCGCGAGGTCTACCCTGCCGCCCGGCGGGGTGGGCGCCGGCAGCGTGGGCGGCGGCGGGACCCGGGGGATCAGCTTGCGCCACGGCTCCTCGGGCGCGCCCTGGGCGGAAGCGAGCTCGGCCCGCACAGCGAGCGGCGCGAGCCCAGCGGTAGCCATCGCGACGCGCAGGAAGCGCCGCCGCCCGAGCCGTTTCACGCGGCGTCAGGATAGCCGGCCTTGATACGGAGTTGAAACGGCACTGTCGGCCCGGCGAGGCTAGAGTACGCCCGCGATGAACGAACCGGTGGACAACGTCGATCTCGAGCTCCAGGAGCTCCGCAGCGCGGTCGCCGAGGTGGGCGCGCTGATGGCCGAGCGCTGGTTCCGCGAGATGCTCGTCTGCGACCTCAGCGATCGCCTCGACCAACTGGCGGAACTGCTGGAGCAGGCCGGTCTGAACGCCTAGCGCCCGCGCAGCGTGCGTCGGCCAACGCGGGCGACCCGCGTACAACGGCGACGAGCGCCCCGCGCCGGGCGAGCGCGTGCTTTGGGGCTGGTCCTACAACATCCCCGGCACCGGGGAGTACGTCCCGATCCCGCGCGCCGACACCGTGCTGTTCCTGGAGCCCGACCCCTAGGGCGAGTCGGGCTGCATGGCCGAGGCCTACGGCTGGGTGCAGGCGCTGGCGCGCGAGGTCGCCGCCGACAACGAGGCGACGCTGTTCGTGGGGAGCATGCTGCGCAACTACGCCACGCGGGCGTCATCCTCAAGACCAAGGCGACCATCCGCGACATGGAAACCGCGACCCGGCTCAAGCTCGCCTACGCGTCCCAGTTCGGCGGCGAGCAGCGCGGCATGCCCGCCATCGTGGACGGCGACACTGAGGTCACCACGCTGTCGTTCAACCTCCGCGAGCTCGAGTTCCCTGACCTGCGCGACCAGAGCGAGTCGCGCATCTGCGCCGCCGCCGGCGTGCCGGCGGTCATGGTCGGCCTGCACGTCGGCGTCAAGTCGGACATCCGGGCGACCCTCAAGGAGTACCGCGAGTACTTCACGGAGACGACGCTCTCGGCGAAGTGGCGCGCCTACGCGGCGGCGCTGACCGACCAGCTCGCCAGCGAGTTCGGCGAGGGCATCCGGCTGCGGTTCGACACCAGCCAGGTGCGCGCCCTGCAGGAGCAGCGGCGCGACGAGGTGGCCCCGCTCGCCGAGGCGTTCGCCCGCGGCGCGGTCACCGTCTACGAGTACCGGGTGCGCGTGCTCGGCCTGGACGACCTGGGGCCGGCCGGCGACGTGCTGCTGGTGCCCTCCACCGTCGCGCCGGTCGCGCCGGCCGCGCTGCGGGGCGCCCCGGTCAGCGGCGCGCCAGCCGACGGCGCGCCCGCGCCGCTGCCGGTCGGCCGCTGAGCGCGGTCGGGCGCCCCAGGCCGACGTGCAACCCGCCGGGCGTCGCGCGCCAGCGGCTGCGCCGCCACCACCGCTGGTAGGGCACGGCGAGCAGCGCCGCCAGCACCGGCGCGGCGGCCAGCGCGACCGCCAGCAGCGTGGCCGGCGTGAACGGTTCGTGGCGCAGCTCCCCCAGGTCGGACACGAGGGCGCGGAGGCCGCCGTGCGAGGCGTCCCACAGCAGGGCGAACACGACCGCCCCGAGCAAGAGCACCAGCGCGGCGAGCAGGCCGAGCAGGAGCAGCACCCAGGCGTCCACCAGGAACGCCCAGGCCCACGCGCGGCCCGGCGCGCCACGCCGCCGCCACGCCGACCGGGACGACCAGGCGAGCCACAGCGCCACGACGGGCACGACGAACGCCAGGCCGTAGGCGATGGCCTGGCCGATGGCCTGGCCGATGGCGGCGGCGGACGGGTCGGGTGGGCCCATCGCGCGCGCGAGTCTAGCGGAAGGCGGCCGGCGTGACCGGCGACGCGGCGCTGGCGGCGGCGCTGTTCTGCTGGCTGCTGGCCCTGCGCGCCTTGACGGCGCGGCGGCGCGTGCGCCATGATCCCCACGGAGGTGGGTCGCCACCGCGACCCCCGGTCGGTCGGCCCCGGCGGCGGGCCGGACGAGGCCCCGGCGGCGGGCCGGACGGGAGGCCCCCGCAGCGGGCCGGTCGGGGGACCGCGTGCAGCGCGCCGTCAAGTTCGCCGGGCCGGACGGGCTCATCGAGGGGCACGCCATCCCGTTCGGCGGCCCGTTCGGCGGCAAGGACCTGGACGGGGAGTACTTCAGCCCGGCCACCGACCTCTGCCTGGAGTGGTTCCCGGCCGAGCGGCCGCTGCTCTACCAGCACGGGCTGGACGGCGGCGTCGGCCTCTCGGTCGTCGGCCGCGTCAAGATGGACACCTTCCGGACCGACGACGACGGCGGCTGGGTCCAGGCGCAGCTCGACCAGCAGCACGCCTACTTCTCGCGCATCAAGCGGCTGGTCGAGCAGGGCAAGCTCTACTTCTCGTCCGGGGCGATGGCCCGCCTGATCGGCGTACTATGCGTCCGCTAGGAGGCCGCCCGTGATCGACCTCGCCGCCGTTCGCGCCGAGATCCCCGCGCTCGCCAATTCGGTCTACCTGAACACCGGTGGTTACGCGCCGTCGCCACGCCGCGTCTTCGAGGCGGCGTTCGAAGAGCACCGACGGCAGCAAGAGGCCGGCCCCGACGCGCCAGGCTACCGAGCGGCCCAGACCGAACGCGTCGAGGCGACGCGCTCGAGCCTGGCCGCGATGCTCGGCGTGACGGCCGACGAGATCGCGCTCACGCGGGCCGTGTCCGAGGGGATCGACATCGTCGCCTGGGGCCTCGACTGGCAGCCCGGCGACGAGGTGATCCTGACCGACCAGGAGCACCCGACCGGCCGGCTGCCGTGGCTGAACCTGCGCGACCGGCGCGGCGTGGTCGTTCGCTTCCTGGAGCTGGACCGAAACGGCGACCGCGTCGTCGAGCGACTGCGTGAGCTGATCACGCCCAGGACGCGGCTGCTGTCGCTCAGCCACGTCACCGCCGAGAGCGGCCTGCGGCTGCCGGCCGCGGAGGTCTGCCAGCTCGCCCACGAGCGCGGCGTGCGCGTGCTGTTCGACGCCGCGCAGGCGGTCGGCCAGTTCCCGATCGACCTGCGCGCGATCGGCGCCGATTTCTGCGCGACGACCGGGCACAAGTGGCTGCTGGGCGGCGCCGGGATCGGCGCCTTCTACGTCAAGCGCGAGCTGCTCGACGAGCTGAAGGTCTCGTGGACCGGCTCGGGCGCAGTCGAGGGCGCCAGCGGCCGGAGCGACGCGCCGCGCTGGCTGCCGAATGCGCGGCGGTTCGAGTTCGGTGGGCGCAACATGCCGCTCTACGTCGGCTACGGCGTCGCGGTCGACTGGATCCGTTCGATCGGGCTCGACCAGATCGAGTCGCGCGTCGCGGGTCTGGCGAGCGACCTGAAGCGCGAGCTGGCCGCGATCCCTGGCGTGGACGTGCTCAGCCCCGAGCGGCCCGAACGGTCGACGGGCATCGTCACGTTCGCGCTCGACGGCCTGCCGGGCGATCAGGTCGTGCCCAGGCTGTGGGAGCGGGCGCGGATCGTCTGCCGCGCGGCGCGAGCGTTCGGGAAGGTGGGCACGCGGATCTCGGTCGCCTTCTTCACGAGCGAGGACGAGCTCGAGCTGGTGCTGCGCGAGGTGCGCGAGCTGGCGCGGGCACCGGCAGCGCGCCCGTAGCGGTCCCTCTCCACCTGACGGAAGGGACCGCTACGAGCGGCCCGCGATCTTCGACCTAAGGAAGGCGAAGCAGCGAAGCGCCTGCGCCTCGGTCAGCCCGTGGACGATGATCGAGCCGTCGAAGCCGATCCGCTTCAGGTGGCCGACGTAGCGGTCGTAGTCGAACTGGCCGGTGCAGACATCGCCGCGAGCGTCGCCTACGGGTGCTCGTCGGCCGGGCTCGGGAGCTTGCGCTCGCGGCCGCCCCGGTACGGGAAGCGCTCGAGCGCCGCTTCGTCGAGCTCGATGCCCAGGCCGGGCTCGTCGGTCAGCGCGATGTGGCCGTCGACGACCTTGAGCGGGTTCCTGGCGATCTGGTTGGCGGTCTCTTCCCAGCTCATGGGGTACTCCATGATCAGGAAGTTCGGCATCACCGCCGCGGCGTGGAGGCTGGCAGCCAGGCCGACCGTCGTGGAGTTGTTGCCGTGCGGCGCGACGGCGACGGTGTACGCCTCGGCCATCGCGCCGACCTCCTTCAGCTCGAGGATGCCTCCGACGTTGCAGACGTCGGGGTTGATGATGTCGGCGGCGCCCTTCTCGAAGCAGTTGCGGAAGTCGTGCTTCGTGTAGAGCGCCTCGCCGGCGACCACCGGGATGTTGATCTTCCGGCGGACGTAGGCGGTCGCCTCTAGGTTCTCGGCCGGCGTCGGCTCCTCGAACCACATCGGCTTGTATTGCTCGATCGCCTGGGCCACGCGCACGGCATGCATCGGCGCCAGCCGCCGGTGCACCTCGATCAGGATCTCGACGTTCGGGCCGACCGCTTCGCGCACCGTGCGCACGCGCTCGGCGGCGGTGTCTTCGACCTCGCGCTCGACGATCGCCTGCCACGGGCCAGGGAAGGGATCGAACTTGAGCGCGCGGTAGCCGCGCTCGACCGTGTTGCGGGCGCGGTCGGCCAGGCTGCCCTCGCCCGACGGCTGGCCGTAGATCCGGATCGGCCCGCGGCACGGCCCGCCGAGCAGGTTGTAGACCGGCGCCTTCAGCGCCTTGCCGACGACGTCCCAGAGCGCGATCTCGAGCCCGCTGACCGCGCAGTAGAAGTCGAAGCCGCCGCGTTTGATCGACACGTCGCGCCAGATGGTGTGGGTGAAGTGCTTGATCGCGAACGGGTCGCGATCGATCAGGTAGGCGCCGAGGTCCCGCACGAGCCGCTCCAGCGCGTGCTCCCGCCCCGTCAACGCGTACGCCTCGCCCCATCCGTGGATCCCGGCGTCGGTCTCGACTTTGAGGAAGACGCAGACCTTGCCGCGCGATGGCTGGACCACCCAGGTCTTCAGGCCGGTGACTTTCAAGGCGCTTCTCCACTTCTTCGATGAGGTCTCGCCTGCCGACGAGCCGCCTCCGTCCCGAACGCTCAGCACGGGGACGTCCTCGTCCCGGACACGGTAAACGATTCGGGGTCGGCCCACGATCAGCTCGCGGAGCTGGTCCATCCCGAGCTCCGGCACAACCGCCCGCCGCGCCCTGCCATCAGGATTACCGCCGCTCCGCGAGCTCTTATCGATCCTTAAGGCGGTGGGCCGTAACTTATGTCGCATGCCGTTGTTGGTCGGACTGTTCCTGCTCGCGCTTGGCGTCGTGCTGGTCCTGGCCGACGGGCGGGCACCGCTGTCGGTCGGGCACGTCACGCTGCTGGCCGCGATCGTCGCGCTCGTCGTGCTCCCGGTGGAGCGCCGCGTCAGGCGCTAGACCGCGACGTCGGCCGGCGAGAGGGCGCGACGGACGGCCGGCGCGACCTGATCGCCGAAGAGCTCGATCGAGCGCATGACCTGCGCGTGCGGTAGCGACCCGACCGTGAACTGCACGAGGAACCGCTGGTGGTGGAAAACCTCGTGCTGGAACAGGATCTTCTCCACGACCTGCCGCGGGTCGCCGACGAAGTTGGCGCCGCGCAGGTGGGCCGACGCCTCGTAGTCGGCGCGGGTCATCGGCGGCCAGCCGCGCTCGCGGCCGATCTTGTTCATCGTCGACGCGACCGACGGGAACGACTCGTCGATCGCGCGCCGCGAGGTGTCGGCGATGTAGCCGTGGGAGTTGATGCCCAGCGCAGGGATCGGATGACCTGCCTCGCGCGCGGCGGCGCGGTGCAGCTCGGCGAACGGCGCGAACCGCTCGGGCATCCCGCCGATGATCGCCAGTGCCATCGGCAGCCCCAGCGCGCCAGCACGGACAGCCGAGCGCGGCGAGCCGCCCACCGCGACCCACACGGGCAGCGGGTCCTGGAGTGGCCGCGGGTAGACGCCCTGGCCGTCGAGAGGCGGCCGGTGGCGGCCGCGCCAGCGCACGTGCTCGTGCTCGCGCACCGCCAGGAGCAGATCGAGCTTCTCGGCGAACAGCTCGTCGTAGTCCTTCAGGTCGTAGCCGAAGAGCGGGAACGACTCGACGAACGAGCCGCGCCCGGCCATGATCTCGGCGCGTCCGTTGGACAGCAGATCGAGCGTCGCGAAGTCCTGGAAGACGCGGACCGGGTCGTCGGAGCTCAGCACGCTCACGGCGCTGGTCAGCCGGATGCGCCGCGTCCGGGCGGCCGCCGCGGCCAGCACGACGGCAGGCGCGGAGACGGCGAAGTCGGGCCGGTGGTGCTCGCCGACGCCGAACACGTCGAGCCCCAGCTGATCGGCGAGCTCGATCTCCTCGAGCAGGTCGCGCAACCGCTGGGCAGGGCTGATCGTCGTGCCGGTGGCCGGGTCGGGCGTGACCTCGGCGAACGTGTAGATTCCGAGCTCCATCAGCCGATTCTATCGTTTAGATAGTTAGTCGTGCATGGGCGGTGAGGTAAGATGCGCGCCGATGGCGACCCTTCGGGCCGACGCCGCCGTGGCGACGACACTCGTCCAGGCGATTCGAGGCGGCGATCTGACGTGGCTGCGGCGGATGCTCGTCGAGCATCCGCCGCTGGCGAACGCGCGCGTCGTCGACGCGAAGGGTGCCGGTCGGACACCGCTGCACATCGCGACCGACTGGCCGGGGCACTTTCCGAACGGCCCGACCGTGGTGATGGCTCTCATCGACGCAGGCGCCGACCCGAACGCGCCGATGACCGGCTCGTTCCATACGGAGACGCCGCTACACTGGGCAGCCAGCACCGACGACGTCGAGGTGGCCGAAGTGCTAGTCGACCGCGGCGCCGACCTGGAGGCGTCCGGCGCGTCGATCGCCGGCGGGACCCCGCTCGACGATGCGGTCGGCTACGGCTGCTGGCGCGTGGCGAGGCTGTTGGTCGCCCGGGGCGCACGCGTCGACAAGCTCTGGCACGCGGCGGCGCTCGGGATGAACGCGCGCCTCGCGGAGCTGCTGGCCGGCCCGCCGGCTGCCACGCCCGAGCAGATCAACCAGGCGTTCTGGCATGCCTGCCAGGGCGGCCAGCCGCGGACCGCTGCCCACCTGCTCGCGCTCGGTGCAGACCCGAGCTGGGTGCCGCCGTACTCCAAGAAGACGGCGCTGGATGCGGCTGGCGCGCTCGACACCGCGCGGCAGGCGCTCATCGAATGGCTGAGGGCGAGGGGCGCGCGCTCCTCGGACCAGACCTTTTGAGGCTGCCGGGGGTAAAGACACGGGTTGTCGGCCGTCCGGGCGCACGTCCTCGTCTCCGGCCACGTCCAGGGGGTCGGGTTCCGCTGGTCGGTCGAGCGCGTCGCGCGCGGCGAGGGGCTGGGCGGCTGGGTGCGCAACCGACGCGACGGCCGCGTCGAGGCCGCCTTCGAGGGCGAGGAGGCCGCCGTGCGCCGCGCGGTGGAGTTCTGCCGCCACGGGCCGCGCGGCGCACGGGTGGACGAGGTCGCGGTCGCGTGGGAGAGCCCGACGGGGGAGCGGGAGTTCCGCATCGAGGCGACCGCGTAGACTGGGGCAGTGACGGCGCGCCCTCGCCTGGCCTTCGGCCATCCTCTCCCCCTGGGAGAGGACATCAAGCGGCGCGTCTACTACGGGTGGGTCCAGGTGGTCGCGCTGGCCGTCACCGAGACTACCTCGTACGGCATCCTCTACTACTCGTTCGCCGTCTTCCTCACGCCGATGGCAGCCGAGCTCGGCTGGTCGCGCGGCGAGCTGACCGGCGCGTACTCCCTGGGCCTGCTCATCTCCGGGCTGGGGGCGGTGCCGGTCGGGCGGTGGCTCGACCGGCGCGGGCCGCGGCTGCTCATGACGGCCGGCTCGGTCCTGGCGACGCTGCTCGTCTTCGCCTGGTCGCGGGTGACGACGCTGCCGGCCTTCTACGCGGTACAGGCGCTGATCGGCGTCGCGTGCGCCGGCGTGCTGTACGAGCCGGCGTTCGCGGTCGTCGCCAAGTGGTTCGTCCGGCTGCGCGGGCGGGCGCTCACCGTCCTGACGTTCATCGCCGGGTTCGCGAGCGTCATCTACATCCCGCTCTCGAGCCACCTGGTGCAGACGCAGGGCTGGCGCCAGGCGCTCGTGACGCTGGCGGTCGTGATCGGGGTTGGCACGATCCCGCTGCACGCGCTTGTGCTGCGGAACCGGCCGGAGGACCTGGGGCTTCGGCCGGACGGCGGCCTCGCCCCGGCGGCCGACGCCGCGCCGGTCGCGGAGCCCTCGATCACGCCAGGCCAGGCGCTGCGCGACCCGACCTTCTGGTGGCTGACCACCGGGTTCTTCCTCATCATCCTCTGCGCGACGGTGATGACCGTCCACCTCATCCCGTACCTGATCGATCGCGGCTACGACGCGTCGTTCGCGGCCTGGGCGGCCGGGCTGATCGGGATCATGGCGCTGCCGGGGCGGCTGGTCTTCACACCGCTCGGGGACCTGGTTCCACGGCGCTACGTGACGGCGGCGATCTTCCTCTGCCAGGCCGCCTCGGTCGTCGCGCTGCTGGTCGTGCCGGGCACGGTCGGCGTGGTCGCCTTCGTGGTGCTTTTCGGCGCGGGTTTCGGCGCGATCACCCCGGCGCGGGTCGCGCTCATCGCCGACGTCTACGGCCGAGCGAACTACGGCACGATCGGCGGCGTCCTGGCCAGCTTCGTGCTTGGTGCCCGCGCGCTCGCGCCCGTCGGTGCGGGCGCCTTCTACGACGCGGCCGGGACGTACCTGCCGGTGTTCTGGGCGCTGGCCGGCCTGTCGGCGCTGGCGGCGGTGGCGGTGCTCCGCGCCGACCGGGCCACTAACTGACCGAACCGCGCGGCGGATGACTACGCCGCGCGCGCCTCGGGCGCGGTGCGCGCGGCGCGCGCGGCGACGTCGGCGACCGCGACGATCAGGTCGCCGAGCAGCAGGCCCGAGGCGTCGGCGGGGCTGCCTGGCACCACGGCGAGCACCAGCGCCGCTCGGGCGGTGCCAGACCGCGCGGCGAGCGGCGGTGGGAGCTCGACCGTCTGCGCCTGGACGCCGATCGTCGCCGGCCTGGTGCGCGGCGCGAGCAGCCGCTCGACGAGGAAGCTCGGCACC
>DASRFH010000023.1:0-3867 GCA_035651675.1 Chloroflexota bacterium
GCGGTCGCGGGCGTTGGCGGGGTCCAGGCCGCCGCGGCGCCGGGCGAGCTCGTCGGCGCGGCGTTCGGCGCCAGGCCGGAGGGGCAGGGCGGGGGCGCGCAGGCAGCCGCCAAGCCGAGCGGACCTGGCGGCAACGCAGGGACGGTCGAGAAGGTCGACGGGGACCTCGCGACCGTCAGGACGAACAACGGCAGCAGCGTCGAGGTGCAGCTCGCCGGGGCGACGATCCAGCGGCAGGTCAAGGCGGCGGTCGGCGAGCTGAAGGTCGGCGACGTGGTTGTCGGCCGCGGCCAGCCCGACGCGCAGGGCGTGCTGAAGCTCCAGACGCTGCAGGTGCTGCCGCCCGGCCGCGGCCCAGCCGGGCGCGGCGGCGCCGGTGGTCTCGGCCAGGAACAGGCGACCGGTGGCCCGGGCCGCCAGCCGGGTGCCGGTGGCGGAGGCCAGGCGCAGGCGACCGGCGCGCAGCGCGGGCAAGGCGCCGGCTTCGGCGGCGGCGGGTTCGTGGGCGGCTTGATCGCGAAGATCGACGGCCGCACCCTGACGCTCACCACCCCCAACGGCAACAGCACCACCGCCACGCTCGCCGACGACGCCCAGATCGAGCGCGTCGTCCCCGCCGCGGCGAGCGACTTGAAGCCGGGCACCGCTGTCGCCGTCAACCGCGGTCAGGGCGGCACGGTCGTCACGATCACCTCGACCTGAGGCATCATTGAGGTGTGCTGTTCCCAGGAGCGGAGCGACGCCGGGCGGCCGAGGTTCCTCGCCGCGCTCGGCACGGCGGACGCGGGCCACCGCCGCGGCCGGGCTCCCGGTGAGCGCCATTCCCGCGCCGCGTCGAACCGCTGACGACGAGCGGGCCGAGCGGTACAGCCGCACGCGCGAGCTGCTCTCGGTCGCCGGGATGCTCTACGGCCTGGCGATCCAGGCGCTCCTGTTCTGGTCGGGCAGCTCGGCGCGCCTGCGCGACGCCGTCGGACGCCGCGTGCCCGGCGGGTGGCGGCTCGACGTCGGCTACGCACTGGTGCACGGACTGGTCGAGCACGCGCTCGGGCTGCCGCTCGCCTACTACCGCGACTACGCCGTCGAGCACCAGTACGAGCTCTCCAACCAGGACCGCCGCGCCTGGCTGGTCGAGGAAGCGAAGAAGACGGCGGTTGGGCTCGTCTTCGAGGTGCCGCTGACCGCGGTTGCCTTCGGCGTCATCCGGCGCTGGCCGCGGCGCTGGTGGCTCATCCTGACGGCGCTGGCGATGCCGTTCACCGTGCTCGTCGCGCAGCTCTACCCGGTGCTGATCGCGCCGATCTTCAACCGGTTCGTGCCGCTGCGCGACGCCGCGCTGGGCGAGCGGGTCCGCGCGCTGGCCGAGCGGGCCGGCGTGCGCATCGCCGACGTGGTGCAGATGGACATGAGCCGCCAGACGCGCAAGGCCAACGCCTTCTTCGCCGGCATCGGGCCGACCAGGCGCGTCGCGCTCGGCGACACGCTGGTGGACCAGTTCACGCCCGACGAGGTCGAGGTGGTCGTCGCGCACGAGCTCGGCCACCAGGTCCACGGCGACATCTGGAAGGGCGTCGCGCTGGGCGGGGTCCTCACCCTGGCCGGCGCCTACGGCGTCGCGAAGCTGGCGCCGGCGATCGCGGCGCGGTCGCGCCGGCGGAGCGGCGTCGCGGCGATCGACGACGTGGCCAGTCTGCCGCTGCTGGGCCTGCTGCTGGGCGTCTTCTCGGCGCTGGCGATGCCGCTCGCGAACGGCTTCTCGCGCCGCTTCGTCGAGCGCCCGGCCGACCGGTACGCGCTCGAGCTCACCGGGCGGCCGGACGCGTTCGTCTCGGCGATGGAGCGGCTCGGTCGGCTCAACCTCACCGACCCGGACCCCTCGCCGATCGTGAAGATGGTGCTGCACAGCCACCCGACGCTCGAGGAGCGGATCCAGATGGCGCGGGCGTACCGGCACGAGCCTTAACCCTGACGCGCCCCCCGGGGGAGAGGGACGACGGGCGCGGCCCTTTAGCCTCCCACCGCGGCGCGGTTCAGGTCGGCGATGCGGTACGGCTTGGCGATGACGGCGTCTGCGCCGCGGCGGTGCGCGGCCTCGGCGTCGATCTCGGCGCCCCAGCCGGTCGCGAGGACGAAGCGAACGTGCGGCCAGCGCCGGCGCACCTCGTCGAGCAACTCCCAGCCGGTCATGCCGTTGCCCATCCCGAGGTCGGAGATCACGACGTCGAACGGCTCGTCGGCGAGCCTGCCCAGCGCTGCCTCGGCGGAGGTCGCGACGCCGACCTGGTGGCCCTGCTGCCCCATCATCAGCGCCACCATGCGGGCCAGGGCCGGCTCGTCGTCGACGGCCAGCACGCGCAGCGGCCGGCCGTAGACCGCCCGCGACCGCGGCATCGGCGCGACGGCCTCCGACGGCGCCGCGGGCATGCGGATCGTGAACGTCGTGCCGCGCCCGGGGCTCGAGGTGACGTCGATTCGGCCGCCATGCTGCTCGACGATGCCGAACACCATCGCCAGCCCGAGCCCGGTGCCCCGCTCCCCCTTAGTCGTGAAGAACGGCTCGAAGACGTGCGCCTGCACCTCGGGCGTCATCCCCACGCCATCGTCCGACACCGAGACCACGACGTCACCCTCGATGCGGCGGGCCGAGAGGCGGATGGTGCCGCCGCTCGGGAGCGCGTCGACCGCGTTCAGGACGAGGTTCGTCAGCGCCTCGCGCAGCCGCGCGGCCCAGCCGACGATGGCCGTGTCGCCCGTCGTGGCGACCTCGACGGTGATCTGCCGCCCCTTCGCCCGGGCGCGGTCACGCCACGCCGGCGCGGTTAGCTTCGCTACGTCGGCGAGCACGTCGCCGACGTCCACCCGCGTCGACGGGCCGTCGGGCGCCGAGCGGGTGAAGCGGAGCAGCCGCGAGACGGTCTCGCCGGCGTCCATCGCCGCCCGCGTCACGAGCTCCAGCCCCTCGCGGGCACGGGCCAGGTCCGGTTCCGGCCCGCTCAGCGCGGCGAACGCGATCTCGCCGTAGCCGGCGATGATGCCCAGCGACTGGTTGACGTCGTGCGCCACGCCGCCGGCGAGCTGGCCGAGCGCGCGGAACTTGGCCGCCTCGCCCATCGCCGCGGTCTGGCGCAAGGTCCGGGTCGTCGCCCGGGCCGCCAGCATGGCGACCACAAGCCCGAGCAGCATGGTGAGGCCGAGCAGCCCGGCAAGGTGCAGCGCCGCCGTCTGCTCGGCCTCGGCCGCTTGTCTGGCGTCGGCGCGCATGCGCGTTCGGAGGCCATCGACAAGGCGGTTCAGCGCCGCGTCGAGCCCGTCGTCTTTGCGGTAGACCGCGGCGTCGGCCGCCCGCGCGTCGTGCCGGGTGGGGCCGCCGTAGGCGTCGAGCCCCTGTCGCCATGCGTCGTAGTAGGCCGTCCAGATCCGGTCGAGCTCGGCGATGCTGTTCCGCTCGCCCTCGTCCAGGAACGGCAGGAGCTCGTCCAGCTGCTGGCGGAGCTCGCGGATGTACGCGGCGCGCTGCTCGAATCGATCGGCGTAGAGCGTGTAGTCGGCGGGGTGGTCGCCGCGGAGCCACAGGTTCTTCATGTCGGCGTGGGCCTGGAGGCGGGTGGCCCGGATGTCGAGCGCGAGGCTCAGCGCGCGCGACGTTTGCTGCATGGCGCGCGAGTGCGCCGCCTTGTCGGCGCGCGTCTGCCAAATGGCGAGGGCGCTGACCGCGGCGAGCGCGATCAGGGCGAGCGCGAAGGGTGCGGCCAGGCGCCAGCCGGCCGGGTGCCCGCTCCCAAACGCGAGCCAGCGCAGCGCTGACCTCACCGCCCGAACGTAGTGCCGACCCAAACCACGAACCCTTTCAGTTCCGTTTCAGAGTGG
>DASRFH010000024.1:0-29528 GCA_035651675.1 Chloroflexota bacterium
ATCGAGCCCGACGCCGACAGCCCCAGGCTCATCGAGAACGAGCGCGGCCTCGGCTACCGCTTCGTGCGTCCAGGACCGAGCGCACCGGCGGCAGAACAGACGAGCCAGACCGCCTGAGCGCGGGACCGCGTGGGACCGAACACGCGTGCCGAACGCTGGGTGCCCCGAGGCGCCGCTACGATGCCGATCGAGCGTGGGATCGCCCGCGAGCGCCCGGCACCGTTGAGCCGGCCAGCTATCGCCGACGTACGCTACGAGACGCCGCTCTGTTCGGCCTGGCCTTCGTCACGTCGTGCGTCGCGCTCTCGCCGCCAGCGCCGCCTACGCCGCGGAGCGACCGGGTCTGATGGAGGGTAGCGCCGCTCCAGCCGCCCATCGGCATGGAGCACGTAGATGAATGGCCGGGGTTCCTCGCGTTCCAGGCGCTCGATCTCCGACCACGCGTCGAGTAGCGCCCGCATGTATTCGCGCCGCGTGCGGCTTCCAGAGCCCAGCATCACGCAGCCAACCCTGTTCTCTATCAGTGCAGTCAGTTCCAGCTCGTTGAACCGGATCCGATTGTCGTTGGTGACGACCATCCACCTCTTCTCCGCCACGACCGGCAGCCATACCTCGTCGGGTGCGTCGTGTGCGAAGTGGTCGCGGTGGGCTTCGACTCGCATGTCGAGCAACTTGCAGGCGTCGGGGATGTTGTGCCCGATCGTGCGGTCGAAGAAGACCGTCACGCGGCTTCGGGGGAAACCCCCTCGAAGTCGAGCGCATCGAGAACCGCCGACGGTGGCAGATCGTAGTCCTCCGCGATCTCGTCGACCGCTTCGCCAGCCCGGCTCCGCTCCTTGAGCACGCTAGTCGGGACGCCCTGGACGCTGGGAGCACCGAAGGCGATGCGCGGGTCGACAAGCACCACACTGTCCGGCCCCCGCGGCCGCCACCGCAACGCCAAGCCGTCCTCGTAATCGAATTCGGCTGCTCGCGCACGAATGACCTCGGCCATCGCGAGCTGGCCACCCTGGTCCACAGCGACTATCTCTCGGCCGAGCTGCGTCAGCACATGCACACCATCCGTTGCGAAGCGGTACGCAGCGAACGGGTGTTCGACATCAAACCGTTCGCGCAAGTAACGGTGCGCGCGTCGGAGGCGGTCGAGGTCGACGCCCAGGTGCCGGAAGCTGGCGACGAAAGCAGCCTCTACGAGCTGCAAATAGGAGATGATCGTCCCTCCGACCGCCATCGGGAGCACGGGCTCCATTCGGTGACCGGGCACTGAATAGCCGCGGAACCATCGGGTCACGCTCTGTGGCGTCGTCCGGGCAAGTCTGGCCGCATCGGCGAAACGGTACGCGGGCAGGTAGAGCCGCTGGTTCGGCCAGCGCATGGGCGATGAATCTACGTCAGTCATTTCTTACACCGATCCCGACCGGCACACCCGCCAGCATATCTTCACACAACTTGTATCCGCTATGTCGGCAGCAATGCACCGATCCCCGGCGTAGGCTCGCGCGCTACACCGCGGATCGTGGGTGCCGAACGGCTGGGAGGTGCGGCGCCGCTACCGGGCAACGGCGGCGCCGCTCGCGCTATACAGGCCGGCCGAACGCGATCGAGACCGGGGTCGGCGTCGACGTCTCGTGCCCGGTCGGTGTGAGCTCGCCGGTTGACTGGTCGATCCGGAACGGCACGATCGTGTTGCCGTTCTGGTTCCCCACCAGCAGGAGGCGGCCGGACGGATCGATGTTGAAGCTGCGCGGGAAGCCGTTGCCCATCCCGAAAGAACCGAACGTCAGCGTCCAGCCGATCACGCTCAATTTGCCGGTCGTCTGATCGATCGTGAAGCCGACGATGCTGTCGTGCCCACGGTTCGAGCCGTACACGAACTTCCCACTCGGGTGGACGACGATCTCGGCGGTTGAGCTGGATCCGGAGAAGTGCTCCGGAAGCGTCGAGACGGTCTGGAGCCAGATGAACGAGGCGGGCGCGGCGTTTGGACCCGCCAGCGGTCCGTACCTGAACGCCGTGATCGAGGAGACCATCTCGTCGATCACGTAGACGAAGTTGTTGCTCGGGTGGAACGCCATGTGGCGGGGTCCCGAGCCCGAAGCGACCTGAGCGTACGGGAGGGCGTTGGGTACGAGCTTGCCGGTCCCGAGGTCGAGCGTCCAGGCCCAGACCTTGTCGGTGCCGAGGTCGGGGCCGTGCACGAACTTGCCGGTCGGGTTGAACAGGATCTGGTGCGGGTGCGGCGCCGTCTGCCGGTCGAGGTTCGGCCCCGACCCGGTCACGGGGACGATGTCGCTCGCCGGCTGAAGGCCACCGTTCGGCCGGATGGGCAGCACGGCGAAGTTCGCGCCGATGTAATTCGCGACCAGCGCGTACTTTCCGGTCGGATCGACCGTCACGTGGGCGGGGATCGCGCCCTGTGTCGCCTGGTCGTTGATCAAGGAGAGCTTCCCTGTCGCCGCGTCGACCGCATAGGCCGTGAGCCCGCCGCTGTGGGGCACGCCCTTCCACGTCGTGTCCACTTCGCTCGACGCGTACAGGTTGCGGAGCTGCGGATCGAGCGTCACCCAGGACGGGTTCTCGACGTTCTCGACGGTCTGGACGGGCGTCAGCGCGCCCGTCGCGCCGTTCATCTGGAAGACGTAGATGCCCTTCGCCGTGCTCGGGACCTTGCCACCCGGGGGAATGTGCGGGGCGGTGTAGGTCCCGACGTACACGTACCGGTCCGGAGCCCGCCCACCGTCGGCGTGCACGTCTCCGCTGTCGCCTTGCCCGGACGGGGACGACTCGGCGCCGGCGAGGGCGGCGGGCGCGAGCGCGGCCAACGCCGCCGCCGCACCCACGAGCGGGAACAGCGCCCGGCGGGACGGACGGAACGTCGACGATCGTTCGGTCGGCTGCTGCTCAGTTCGACGCACGGACTTCCTCCTTCGCTTCGGCCGGGACGGCGCGCCGCGGCTCCACGCGCGGCCGTCCTCACGGCCATCCTACGTCCGGGCCAAGGAGCGCCTGGGCGCAAACGCGTCGCGATGGTGTTGAGACTCCGTTGTGAGCCTTTCGAGGGCGATACGTCGACCGCTTGGCGTCCCGACCGGATGGTCGCGGCGTGGAAGGGGCACAGGGCGCTCAGGGGCCGTCCGTGGGCCAGCGCATCCCCGCGTAGCTCCAGCCGGCCATGTAGGCTGGCCGCGGGCACCTGCCCCAAGGCGTGCCGTAGCTGTCCCGGGGCGGGTAGTAAGGCGGCTGGCCGCGCGCGGCGGCGAGCTCGTTGATCGCCTGCATCTGGCCGTTGCCGCCCTTGTCGCAGTCGATCTTCCAGCCGAAGGCGACGTAGCGGTCGATCGCCTCGCGCGCGGACCAGCCGCGCCAGAGCAGGAACGCCGCCTCCCAGAACCCCATGCGCCCGCGCCCACCGGCGTCGTGCACCAGCACCACCTCGCCCCGTCGCAGCCGCGCGGCCACGTCGGCCAGCATCGCCTCGATCTGCGCCGGCGGGTAGGCGGTCTGGTCGGGGATCTGGTACCGGCCGACGTAGGCCATTCCGGCCGCGGCGACGCCGGCCGCCTCGCCGCGGTCGCCGTCCTCGACGTTCTGCCGGATCACTGTCGTGAACCCGTTGCGCCTGAGGCAGGGCCAGGCGTCGTCGGGCGGCTGGGCGCCGCGGGCGAGCGCGCCCTTGACCGTCCAGGCGAAATTGTCGATGCCGCACATCGGCTCGGGTCCGCCGGGGGACGCCGCCTGGCCGGGCGCGAGGCCGGTGGTCGGCGCTGTGGGCGCGGCCTCCCAGTCGAACCGCTCGCCGTTGGGGCGGCGCTGCAGCCCGTGGGGTCCGTTGATCCAGGTGGTGGCGCCGTCCGTAAAGGCGGTCCAGTTGTCGGCTCTGCGCCAGACCAACAGGCCGCCCTTGCCGTGCCAGGCGGTCGTGCGCTGCTCGGCGTTGCCGTTTGCCGGGTTGAAGCGCTCGTCCTCGAGGCAGGTACCGACGATGTCCGGGATCTGCGCCGCCAACGCCGCGAACCCGAGCCGGAAGCTGCACGCCGCCTGCGCGTCGGCGCGGAGCGCCAACAAGCCGGCAAGCCCGAGCGGGACGAGGAGGCACCGGGTCGTGGCGGCCAATAGCCGGCGCACGGGCGCAGCCTACCGCCCGTCCCCAGGGACCGCGGACTGGGCGGGGTTGAGGGTGGGTCGCGGGTCGGTCGTGGCCGAGTCCGCGAACCTGGCCCGCCGACTTCGCCGCCTACGCGAGTCCGGTCCTCGGCCTCTGGATGCCGGGCGGTAGAGCAAGGCCACAAAGGGCTCCTCGGCGGCCCCGACGTGCGGCTGCAAGGACACCACCGACCCGGCGTCGTGTGCCGCCTGTGTGGTATGGCGGACGCGTCGCACCGGCGAGGTCGCTCGCCGTCGGTGCTGGGTTCGACGAAGACGGCCGCTCCTGCCCCGCGGTCTGCGTGGTAAGCTCGCGGCTAGGCAGGGGGAGGGACTAATGAATACACGCGTCCTCGGGCGCCGCCGCGCCCTCGCGCTAATCGGATCGGCTGGAGTCGCGGTGCTCGCCGCGGCCTGCGGAGGGTCAGCCCCGGCCGCGGCGCCGACGAGCGCCCCGGCCGCCGCACCTACCACCGCGCCGCCCACCACGGCGCCAGCCCCGGCGACCAAGCCGGCCGCGCCGACCACCGCGCCAGCCGCCGGAGCGACGCAGCCCGCCGCCGCGGCCGCGACCAAGCCGGCCGCCACGCCAGCCGCGGCCGCGCCGCCGAAGGCCTTCGCCGGCAAGCAGATCCGCCTGCACCTGCGCACCGGTTCGGAGGAGGACACCATGAAGGAGGTCCTCCCGCAGTTCAGCCAGTCGACCGGCATCGACGTCAAGCTCGAGACGTTCCCGGGCGGTGAGTACTACACGAAGGTTCAGACGCTCATCGCGGGCGGCCAGCTCGGCGACGTGCTCTGGACCGTCAACTACCGCGGCACCAACCTCTGGGCCTACAGCAAGGTCACGCGCCCGCTCGACGATCTGGTCAAGGCCGACAACTTCGACACCAGCCAGTACTACAAGGCCGCCATCGAGGCCGGGATGTGGGAGGGCAAGCTCGTCGCGATGCCCTTCAAGATCCATCCCGGTCCCTGCGTCGTCTATTACAACGTGAACGCCGTCAACGACGCTGGCATCAAGATGCCCGAGAAGGCCTTCGGCTCGTGGGACGAGCTCGTCAAGACGGCCAAGGCGCTCACCAGGCCGGGCGCCGGCGGCAAGATCGACCGTTACGGCTTCTACACCGGCATGACGGCGAACGACCCGACCGGCACCTGGAAGCACTTCGTCACCTACGCCCGTTCGTGGGGTGGCGACGTCTACTCCGAGGACGGCAAGAAGGCGCTCCTGGCCGAGAAGCCGGTGATGGACGCCATCAGGTACATCCACGGCCTGATCTTCACGGAAAAGATCGCGCCGTCGTTCAAGGATGCCGGCGCCAACGCCGACGACCTCTTCATCGCCGAACGCGACGTCCTGTACCAGTCGGAGTCGTCGACGAAGAGCATCCCGACACGCATCAAGGGGAAGTTCGACGTCCGCAACGTCGTTCTCCCGCCCGGCCCCAGCGGCAAGGTCGGCACGGAGACCATCGTCGACCATATCGTGATGAGCAACGCGACCAAAGAGCCGCAAGCATCCTGGGAGCTCGTCAAGCTGCTGTGCGGCAAGGAAGTCGGCATCCGCCTGGGCGAGGGCACGGGCGGCGCCTCAGGCACGTCCGGTGCGCGGATCGACGCGGTGACCGACCCGCGGCTCACCAAGAACCCGCTGCACCCGGTGTTCGTCGACCTCCTGCCGAAGACCGAGGTGGTCCGCCTCGCCTACAACTTCCGCGACGAAGAGCTCAACAACACGTTCCACCAGGTCTCCACGCCGATCTGGACCGGCGAGCGCCAGCCGGACGACGCCTTCTTCAAGGAGCTGAACGAGGCGGTTCAGGCCGTGCTCGACAAGCCACGCCCCTAACCACAGACCCAGCGAGGGAGGAGAAAGACAGATGGTCAACGCAGCTGTGACCCGCCGGCGCCTGCTCGCGCTGGCTTTCGCCGGGGCAGCCGCCAACGTGCTTGCCGCCTGCGGTGGCTCCGCCACCGCCCCGACGAACACCCCCGCCCCGGCCGCTGCCCCCGCTGCCACGAAGCCCGCGGCGCCCGCGGCTGCGCCGACGACGGCTCCGGCTGGCGCCGCGCCGGCCGCTACGACCGCCCCTGCGTCCGGAGCCGCGCCAGCCACCACGACCGCGCCAGGCGCCTCGGCCGCGGCGACCAGTGCGCCCTCCGCCGCGAAACCGGCCGCCGCGGCGAAGACCGGCGTGACGCTGCGCTACCACGCGCGCACCGGCTCCGAGGCGGACACGCTCAACGCCCGCCTGCCCGACTTCACCAACCGCACGGGCGTCGAGGTCAAGTCCGAGACCTTCCCCGGCGGGGAGTACTACGCCAAGATGCAGGCGCTGATCGCCGGCGGCCAGCTCGGCGACGTGTTCTGGGGCTCGCTCGGCATCGGCTGGCCGATCTGGGGCGCCAGCGGTGTGATGAAGCCACTCGACGAGTTCATCCAGGCCGAGAAGTTCGACCCGAGCCAGTACTACAAGGCAGCCTGGGACCAGCTCGGCTACCAGGGCAAGCAATACGGGCTGCCGTTCAAGCTCCAGCCCGGGACGATGGGCATCTACTACAACGCCGACCAGTTCAAAGAGGCCGGTGTGAAAGAGCCGAACCTCGACATGAGCTACGACGACCTCGTCAAGACCGCCAAGGCGCTCACCAAGAGCTCGGGCAGCCGCACCGAGCGCTGGGGGTTCTTGCCCTACTGGACCTCGTCGAGCGACGTGCAGGGCGGCTGGTACGTGGTGACGACCTACGTCCGCGCCTGGGGCGGCGAGCTGATGAACGAAGAGGGCACCAAGTCCACGATCAACTCCGACCCGAAGACGAAAGAGGCGATCACGTTCATGGCCGACCTCGTCTTCAAGCAGAAGGTCGCGCCGACCTACAAGGACATTCCGAACAGCGACCAGGACGCCTTCTTCGTCGCCGGCAGCGCCGCGATGTTCCAGTCCGGCTCCTGGACGAAGAGCGTGCCGACGCGCATCAAGGACAAGTTCGTCGTCAAGGACACGCTTATGCCGAAGGGGCCCTCCGGCAAGCGCGGCGGCATGAACATCTCCGACCTCATCGGCATCAACGCCAAGACGCAGTACGCCAGGGAGTCGTGGGAGCTCACCAAGCATCTCACCGACAAGGAGACCGGCATCCGCCTCGGCGAGGGCACCGGCGGCGCCTCCGGCACCTGCGGCGCGCGGCCCGACGCCTTCCACGACGACCGGCTGATGAAGAACCCGCTCCACCCGGTGTGGATCGAGGCGGTCGAGAGCTCGCCCGGCCCCCGCTACGCCGCCAACTTCCGCACCGCCGAGTACAACACGGCGCTCTGGCAGAAGATGATCGGCATGCTGGTCGGGGATGTCCCACTCAACGACAAGTTCTTCGCCGACCTCGACAGCGCGGTCCAGCAAGTCCTCGACATGCCGAAGCCTTGACCGGACGCGAAGACGTGGAGAGACGCGCCGGAAGCCGCGCGCTGTGCCGTCATCTTGAGAGCGAGGAACCTCGCCCGCGGCGACGAAGGCCGACGCCGGCGGTCGGCGCCAGGGCCGAGGGTCCTCGCCGCTCTGCCCGAGGGGATGACGATCGGAACCGCCGCCGGAGACGGCGGCCATGAGCGCGAGCACGCCGCTTCGCGTCCCCGCGTCCTCTGCCTCCCGCGCCTCGGCGGCGCCGCGCCGCCGCACGAGCCTTGCACGGCGCGAGGCGATCGAGGGGCTGCTCTACATCTCGCCATTCCTGCTCGGCTTCCTCATCTTCACGGCCTACCCGATGGTCGCCTCGGCGTACTTGAGCCTCACCAAGTACAACATCATCACCCCGCCCCAGTGGATCGGGCTCGACAACTACGTCGAGGCGTTCACGAAGGACAAGCTGTTCGGGTCGTCGCTCGACAAGACGGCCCGGTTCGCCGTGATGAACGTGCTTTTCGGCGTGCTCGGGTCGCTGGGCGCGGCGCTGCTCCTGAACCAGCGCTTCCCCGGGACGACCGTCTTCCGCACCTTCTTCTTTCTTCCGTCGATCACGCCGGTCATCGCCTCGGCGCTGCTCTGGACGTGGATCTACCAGCCGACGATCGGGCTGCTCAACTACCTGCTCGGGCTGGTGGGCATCGAGGGCCCGGCCTGGCTGCAGTCGAGCACCTGGGCGATCCCGTCGCTGGTCATCATCTCGCTCTGGGGCTCGATCGGCGGCAGCCGGATGATCGTCTTCCTGGCCGGGCTGCAAGGCGTTCCCCAGGAGATGTACGAGGCGGCCGAGATCGACGGCGCCGGCGCCTGGTCGAAGTTCCGTCACATCACGCTGCCACTCATATCGCCGACGATGTTCTTCAACGTCGTCCTGGCGATCATCGGCTCGCTCTCGGTCTTCTCGCTCGCCTACATCGCAACGGGCGGCGGCCCGAACTACGCGACCTACTTCTACGTCTACCACCTGTTCAAGAACGCGTTCGAGTACTCGCGCATGGGCTACGCCGCGGCGATGGCCTGGCTCTTCTTCCTGATCGTCCTGGTGCTCACCCTCCTGCAGTTCCGCCTATCGAAGCGATGGGTCTATTACGCCGGAGGGGACAACCCGGAGGGGGCCAGCGATGGCCGCTAGCGCCGTGGCGCTCCCCGCGCTCCGTTCGACCCGCGCGCTGCGCACCCTCCGCCGCGGCGTGGTCTTCTACCTTGGGGTGGGCCTCCTTACCGTCTTCTTCTTCGGGCCCTTCCTGTGGACCGTGCTCTCCTCGCTGAAGGAGGCGAGCGAGATCACGACGTTCCCACCCACCCTCTTCCCGAAGGTCCCCCACTTCGAGAACTACCCGTACACGTGGAACAAGGTACCGTTCCTGCGCTTTTACATGAACTCGGCGGTCGTGACCGGCCTGGCGATGCTCGGCCAGACGACGACGGCGACGCTCGTCGCCTACGGGTTCGCCCGCTTCCGCTTCCCGCTCAAGGGCTTCTTCTTCATGCTTGTGATGTCGACGTTGATGGTGCCCTGGGAGGTCACCATCGTGCCGAGCTTCCTACTCTTCAAGTTCCTCGGCTGGCTCGACACGCTCGCGCCGCTCATCGTGCCGCACTGGTTCGGCGGCGGGCCGTTCTTCATCTTCCTGATGCGCCAGTTCTTCCTGACCATCCCGCGCGACTTCGACGAGGCGGCCAAGATCGACGGCGCCGGCTCCTTCCGGGTGCTCTGGGAGATCCTGGTGCCGCTCTGCCGTCCGGCGATCACGACCGTGGCGATCTTCTCGTTCCTCTTCCACTGGAACGCCTTCATCGAGCCGCTGATCTTCCTGAACACGCCGGAGAAGTTCACGATCTCGCTCGGCCTGCGCTATTTCCAGACCTCGCCGATGGAGGCCGGCGAGCCGAAAGATCACCTTCTCATGGCCGGCACGGTGATCATGGCCGCGCCGTGCGTGCTGCTCTTCTTCGCCGCGCAGCGCTACTTCGTGAAGGGCATCGTGCTGTCAGGCCTGAAGGGCTAACAGCTCGACCAGCCGGTTCAGCAGGAGCGTGGCGGCCGGGTCGAGGCCGTAGACGTCCTCGAACCGGAACGTCGTGGCGAGCAGCCAGCCCTCCCCCTCCGACCGGAGGAGGGCCAGGGCCCCGGCGTTGGCGAGCCAGCCCTCGAGCCAGCCGGCCAGCACCTCGTCGCCGGGGCGGAAGCACGCGGCGTCGATCACCTGGTGCGGGAAGAAGCCGGCGCTTTCGTGGCCGAGGCCCTGGTCGAGCGGCGCTGGCGCCAGGCGCGCGACGTCGGCCCACGCGGCGCCCGCGGCCATACGCCAGCTCTCGCCAGCCGGCAGCGGGAAGGTGCGCAGCCCGCTGCACTCCGGCGGCGTCCCGGCCAGGTACAGCACGCGGCCGCCTCCCCGCAGGTACGACCACACCGGCTCGTCGAGCGTCGTCGCGACGACGACCGGCGCCTCGCGCCAGGCCCCGCGCGCGTCGAAGCCGAACCGCTCGAGCCGCTGGCGGAAGAGTCGATCGAGGCCGAGGACCCCGAGCCGTCGGCCGCGGACCCGCGCCCACGAGGGCCGAACGAACGCCATCTCGACCGACATCCACGCGCGCAGTGCGCCCTCGTGGTGGAGCTCTAAGTCCAGGCTCACCGGACGCCGCCGCCGTGTGTCCGGCGCGACGAAGCGCACGGCGCGCGGGAGCACCGTTCGGGCGAAGGGCTCCGCCTCGTAGGGCACCTCGCCGGCGATGTCGACACCCCGTACGTCGAACAGGAGGAGACCGCGCAGCGGCTCGGCCGTGGTGTTGTGCACGAGGACGTCGAATGCCACCTCTTCGCCGTGCCAGTAGCTGTGCCGCTCGACGAGGGGGATCAGCGCGATCGGCCCGTTGATTCCCAGCAGCTCCTCGCGGAGGGCCTTGGGCTTACGCCAGTAGTCGAGCCAGCCGTTGCCCTCCCACTCGACGTCGGTCAGCTCCGTCACGACGTGCCCCTGGATCGCGGGCCGCCGCCGCATCTCGGCGATCTGGGCGGTCAGCGCGCGCGAGGCGCGCCGCTGGAGGAACGCGCACAGCCCAGCCGGCGAGCCGAAGTGCTTCTCGAGCCCGAGCGCCCGGAAGCGTTCCTCGAACCCGGCGACGCGCTTCATCCTGTCGACCGGCGCTTCGCCGGCGTACGCGAACCAGGGCGGCTCTCCGCCGAACCGCTGCCGCATCGCCTGGGGATCGGCGAGGCACCAGTTGCCCCACTCGGAGATGAGGATCGGCTCCGAGCCACGCGGCCGCCAGCCGAGCACGAAGTTCTCGTCCGGATGCCGCTCGATGAAGTCGAGCCGTTCGGCGAAGCGCGCCAACCGCTCGGGCGCGGCGTAGTACTCGTGGTAGTCGTTGAGGTCGGTCTCGACGTGCGCCCAGCCCGAGTTGTCGCAGACGAGCCGGGTGGGGTCGAGCGCCTTCAGCTCGCGGTAAAGGCCGGCCACCCACTCCTGCTGGGCGCGGTCTCGGAACAGGCCGGGCACCCCCCAGTCCTCGTTGTACAGGCTCCAGATCACGACGCTCGGGCGGTTGAAGTCGCGCTCGACCATCTCGAACAGGTCGCGCCGCAGGGCGGCTTTCGCCGCGCCGGTGAAGACGCTCGGGTTGGCCGGCTCGGCCCACACGAGCATCCCGAGCCGGTCGCAGGCGTCGAGGTAGCGCGGGTCCTCGGGCTTGATGTGTTTGCGGAGGAGGTTGAAGCCCATCTCCTTCGCCAGCTGGATCTCGCGCCGGATCTCCACGTCCGAGGGCAGCGTGTAAAGCGTCTCGGGCCAGTACGCCTGGTCGAGCGCCCCACGCACGTAGAGCGGGGCGCCGTTGAGGAAGAGGCGGCCCTCCCGCGCGACGATCGTCCGCAAGCCAAACGCTGCTCGAGCACGTCCGCGCCGTCGAGGACGACGCGCAGCGCGTAGAGGTGCGGGTCGTCGGGCGCCCAGACCCGTGGCCGGGCGAAGTCGAGGTGCAGGGTTGCGTTCGGCACGTCGGCCGAGACGAGCGCCTCGGCGGCCGCCGCGAGCGCGCCCGCGGCGTCGATCGCCTCGACGCGCAGGTGCCGCGCCCCGCCGTTCAGGCGCGCGAGGACGTCGACGCGCGCCGTCCCGGCCAACGCGTCTGGATAGACGCGCACCCATTCCACGCGCTCGCGCGGACGCACGAGCAGCTCAACCGACTGCCAGGGCCCGCTGACCCGCGTGTACCACCGCCCGCCCTGCTTCCCGTGCGGGAGCTCGCTCAGGTCCTCCGGGTCCTCGACACGCAGCGTCAGCTCACGCGTGCCGTCGGGGATCGCGACCTCGAACGACGTGTAGCCGCCCTGGTGGCCGCCGACGTCGCGCCCATCCGCGTAGACGGTGGCCTGGTAGTCGACCGCGCCGAACCGCACGAAGACGTCGCCGCCCCGCCACTCGTCGGGCACCTCGACCAGGCGCCGGTACCAGACGACGCCGGTGTAGTCGCGTAGGGCGGGGTCGGCCACCTGCCAGGGCATCGGGACGCGAAGCATCCGGTCGAACTCGGCCTCCGAGTCGAGCCGCGCCTGCCAGACGCCGTCGAGCGAGAGCGACGCGCGCACCGGCCGCTCAGCCATCCTGGGGCACCGAGACCGACTTATCGAGGCGGCCGATCACGCCCGAGCTCCTGCACGCGCAGATGGATGTGGTGGGAGCTTAGTCCCGGACCCGCGCCCCGCGGAAGGCATCGTAGACCGACGGCGCGGTCAACCGTCGGCGCGGTACCGCGCCAGCGCGCCCCCGTTCAGCTCGATGCTCAGGCCCGGCCCCAGAGGCGACGTCGGTCCTGCCGACGAGCTCGCCCGGCCAGCCGCCGCATAACCCATGCGCCATCTAGGCCCATAGCCGTTCGACGTCGAGCGGGTTCTCGCCGAGCAGGATAGGTAGAAGCGCGTCCGCCAACATCGCCCGCTGGCTCCGAATCGGGCCGGAGGCTGGCGCGATACCGACCAACCCCTCGTCGGTGCGCACCTGCGATGGTGTCCCCGACGACCGACCGCTCGCCCCCAGCCACAGCGGAGCAGGTGCGGAGCCGGGTACTCGATGGGCGTGAGGACGACATCGGTGATCTTCATCCTTTCAGCCCGACGGTCGCGATCCCCTTCATGAACTGGCGCTGGAGGAAGAGGAACACCACAAGCGGCGGCACCGCCTGGATGGTCGCGGCTGCCATTGCCAGCCCGAACGCCCAGCCCTGATCGGCGCCAAAGCCGGGCCGGAACTGGATCATCCCGACCGGCAGCGTCTTGACGTCATCGCTCGAGGTGACGATCAGTGGCCAGAAGAGGTTGTTCCAGTTGCCCATGAAGTGGAGGATCGCCAGGGCCACCAGCGCCGGCCGAGCCAGCGGTAACGCGATGCGCCAGAAAACGCCCCAGCGCGAGCAGCCGTCGATGCGCGCCGCGTCCTCCAGGTCGCGCGGCAGCCCCAGGAAGAACTGGCGGAAAAGGAACACGCCGAATGCCGACGAGAGCCCCGGCAGGATCAGGCCGGCGTAGGTGTTCGCCAGCCCGGCGGCCGAGAACATCACGAACAGGGGTATTACCAGCGCTTCGAACGGCATCATCAGCGTCGTCAGCACGGCGACGAAGAGCACCTCGCGCCCCCAGAAAGGGATGCGCGCGAACGCGTAGCCCGCCGCCGAGTTCAACCCGAGCGTCAGGAGCGTCGAGACCGTCGCCACGACGAACGAATTCCAGAACCAGCGCACGACCTGGCTGGACAGGACCCGCTGGTAGCTCTCGAGCGTCACCTCGCGCGGAAGCCACTCCGGCGGATAGCGCAGGATCTGACCCTCAGGCTTGAGGCTCGTCGAAATCATCCAGAGGAAGGGGACCAGCCAGAGCAGCGCGGCGACCATCCCGGCCGCCCAGAAGAGCCCCTGGCCGAGCGTGACTCGGTGGCCCCATACGCGCACGCTCGTCATCACGTCAGGCCGCCTGGTTCCCGCGCATCAGGCGGAGCTGGAGGACGGTCACCACCAGGATGCCCAGGAAGAGCAGGTACGACACCGCCGCCGAGTAGCCGAGGCGGAAGTTCTGGAACGCCGATTGGTAGATCAGCAGCACGACGCTCGTCGTGGCGCCGGCCGGGCCACCGCTGGTCATCAGGAACATCTGGCCGAAGACGCGCAGGCTGCCGATCACGTTCGTCACAAGCACGAACGTGAGTGCCGGGCGCAGAAGCGGGAGGGTGATGTGCCAGAAGTTCTGCAGTGGGCTGCCGCCGTCGATCTTGGCCGCCTCGTACAGCTCGTCGGGGATCTCCTGGAGTCCGGCCAACAGGATCACCATCTGGTAGCCGACGAGCCACCAGACCGTCGCGACGACGATCGAGGGCATCGCCCATTCTGCGTCGATCAGCCATGGCGGCCGGAAGGTGTGGAAATAGGGATGGAGGTAGCCAAGGTAGTAGTTGACGACGCCCCAGTTCTGGTTCAAGAGCCAGAGCCAGATCAGGCCAGTCACGGTCACCGCCATAACGTAGGGCGAATAGAAGGCCGCCCGCGCGAGCGTGTAGCCGGGGAAACGTTGGTGGACGAAGACCGCCGCGACGAGCCCGCAGACCGTCACGAGTGGGACGAACAGGATCGTGTAGTACACGGTGTTGCGGACGGTCTGCCAGAAGATCGCGCTGTTGAGCGCCTCAGCGTAGTTCGCCAGGCCGATGAGCCGCGGGACGTTCAACCCGCCCCAGTTGGTCAGGCTGACGTACAGCCCGCCGATCGCCGGCACGACCATGAACAGCAGGAAGGCAAGTAGGTACGGCGCGACGAATAGATAGCCGACGAGCTCGGTCCGCTCGCCGGACGAGGTGCGCAGCCAGCCGCGGATGCCCGGCCGCGGACGCACGGCCGGGAGCGGTAGCTCGGCCACGGCTCAGCCCGCCCGGGCGAGCGCCTCGTTGCTCTCCTTCTCCATCTTCGCGAGCCCCTCCTTCACACCGATCTTCTTCGTCACGATCAGCTCGATGTTGGCCCGCTCGGCGCCGGTCGGGGAGGTGAACTCGTTGTACGTCTTGATGTTGGTCCACATGAGCGTGTCCTTGATCGAGTCCTGGAAGACCTTCCGGTAGGGAAGCTTCTTGAAGTACTCGCTCTCGATGATCGACTGCTTGGCCGGGATGTGGCCGGCCGGCGCCCACTGGTCCGAGTGGTCGGAGACCCACTTGATGAACTCTGCGCCCATCTGAATGCGGTTCTTGTCGGGGTTCTTCGGCAGCGTGAGCGTATGCCCCGAGGCAGGCACGACAGTCTTCTTGAAGAACGCCGGCGTCTCGAAGACGTCGTACTTGATGCCCTGCTGCTTCTCGAGGCCGGGGATATTCCACGGGCCGCTCATGAACATGGCGGCCTTGCCCGTCACGAAGTCGGTGAGCGCGTCGTTCGACTGAGAGGCAACTTTCCCGTAGAGGTCCACGACCCACTGGAACGCCTCGACCGACTCCGGCGTGTTGATCGTGCACTTCTTGCCGTCGTCGCTGTACCACTGTCCGCCGTTCGAATGGACGGCCGACCAGAGCGGCGCCTTCGGGTTCGGGTAGCCGGGCACGAAGCCGGCCTGGTCGAAGGCGTCGCCGTTCTTCTTCGTCAGCTTGGTCGCCCAGTCCAGGAACGTCTTGCCGTCCTTGGGCATCTCCTTCAGGTCGAGTCCGGCCTTCTCGGCGAGGTCGGTCCGCAGCCAGATGTTCCACTGGTGCTGGTCTAGCGGCAGCGCCATCTGCTTGCCGTTGAACTGGCTCCACTTGAGCACAGTCGGGATGTAGTCGGTCGTCTTGACGCCGAGCGGCTCGAGGTAGTCCATCACGGGGAGCACGGCGCCGCTGTCGAGGAACTGCGGGATGTCGGCCGGGTGCATGATCGCGACGTCGACCGATTGCCCCGCGGTCAGCGTCGCGATCAGCTTCGCGAACATGTCCGTCCAGGGCATGATCTCGATGTTCGTCTGGAACTTAGCGTTCTGCTCGTTGTGGCGCGCGACGATGCCGCGCATCACCTCGCCGTCAGGCCCGGTGAGGCCGGTGAAGAACTGGATGACCGGCAGACCCGGCTTCATCGCGACCGGCGGCAGCGCCGTGGCGGTCGGCGCGGGCGCGGGTGCGCCGCCCGCCGCCGGCTTGGTGGGCTCGGCCGGCTTGGCGGCGGTCGGGGCGGCGCCGCCGGTCGCTGAAACCGCGGTGGCGGCAGCGGGCGCGCCCGTCGGCGCGCTCTGGGCGGCCGCCGTCGGCGCCTCGGCGGGCTTCGCCGGGGCCACCGTCGGCGTTGCAGCCGGCGGCGGCCCCCCGCACGCCGCTAAGAGCGTCGAGCCGAACCCGAACGCAGCGAACCGCAACGCCGACCGACGAGTGTACCTGTTCGCCATGTCTTCCCTCCAAGCGCCTTCCTGCCAGCTAGCATACTGGGGCACGCGAGTGTGTCAAGGCCTGGCCGCCCCGGCGGCGCTGCGCGACGCCACGCCGCGCCGTCTTATGTCTGGCACGGTCCCTGCACGTTCGAGTGCCATGGTCGAGCAAGAGACCGACCGGCCGCTGCGCGAGCCGAGTCGGAAGGTGATGGAGACCGGCAAGTACGTCTACGTCGCCGGCGCGGTCGCGCTGACCGAGCCGGGGCCTGCATCGGTCGGCATGGCCGTGACCGACGCGCAGGGGCGGCTGATCGCGCATCGGGCGCAATACCTCGGCCGCGCGACGCGGCACGAGGCGGTTGCGCAGGCGTTGCTGAACGCGGCGCGCTACGCGCAGGCGAACGCCATGCGCGAGCCGGTGTTCCGCCTAGACGACCGTGGCGTCGCCGATCCCCTGGTTAGCGGTCGACCGCTGCCGGGCAGGGTCGAGCCGCTCGCCGGGCCCCTTCGCGAGGTGTTTGCGTTGTTGCCGGGCCACAGGATCGAGCTGGTCAGCCCGCCGGCCAACCTGGCCCGTCAGGTCGCGCTCACGCCGCTCGTCGACTGGCTGCCCGAGCGTACCCGCCGGGCCGAGGCGCTGCGTGTGAAGCCGGTCGGCGACGACGAGTACGAGGTCACATCCGAGCGCTACCCGGACCGCGTCTACCATGTGCGCCTGCGCCCGACCGGCGTGCCCGGCGACGGCGAGCCGATCTCCTGCGAGTGCGCCGACTTCCAGCACCGCGGCATCCCCTGCAAGCACCTGCTCGCCGTCGCCCGTGAGATTGGCGCGCTCGAGCGCGTCTTCTACTCCGAGGCGGCTGCATCGTAGTGTCTCGCCCGGTTGGGGAGGGTGGCCGCAGGCTGGGTCGGGGGCCCACCGCGCCGATCGGCGGCAAGCCGCCGCGCTCCGCTCGAGATGGGCCCCCAGCCTAACCTTCACCCATCGGGAGACGGAACGCCAGCGTCTGGTACGATCTCCGACGTAGCACCCTCCCACGTCGAGCAGCTCGTCTACGTCGAGTCCGAGGACGCCTACCTGCTCGAGGGCGCGGTGATCTCGCCCGCCTCGGGCGGGCGGGACAAGCTGCCGGTCGTCTGGGTGCACCCACCGCCGCCCGGCGCTGCGGCGCGCCGACCAGATCCTCCTGATCGATGACGGCCGCCTGGTCAACCGCGGCACGCTCGACGAGTTGCTGGAGCGCTGTGTAGCGATGCGCGGTGCGTGGGAGGGCGGCTAACGCCCCTCCCGGTGGGAGAGGGGACGTATTCGGTTGGCAAGCGGCTGCGCCGGTGCGGCGGGCCGGGTCATTCTACGGGTGGCGAAGCGTGAGGCCTGGGACTTCCTCGTAATCGTCCGTGTTGCGCGTCACGAGCGTGAGGCCGTGCTGGAACGCCGTGGCGGCGATGGTCAGGTCCAGCGCCCGGCGGCGTGGCTGCTTCCCTTGCCGCCGCAGGAGCTCACGGAGGCGGGCGCACCGTTCCGCGACTGGCCTGCGACAGGGGCAGGACCGGCACGTCCTGCAAGAACTCGCGCAGCTTCGCGTGGGCATCGGCGGGGTCGGCACTTCGTTCGGCGCCCTGGAACAGCTCGACGTAGCTGATGATGGCGATGGCGATCCCGTCTTCGGTCAGCTCGTCCAGCAAACTGGCGACGGCGGGCACGTCGGCCAAGTGGTCGGTCGCGACGTCCGAATCGATGAGGTAGGCCACAGGAGGTTAGGCGGGGCGGCCGGTGCTCTCCTGCTCCCGCTGCTCCTTCACATCAGCGAGGAAAGCCTCGCGGTCCAGGCCGCGGAAAGCGCCGGCGCTCCGGCGCAGGCCGGCGCGCACGCGCTCGGGGCTGTACCCGGCCCAGATGTCGGCTCTGGCGCCGTTATTGTGAAGCTGGTCCGGGACGTGCGGGCGGGCAGGCCGACTGTCGTGTGGAGGTCGGTCGGTGGCGCTCGCCGCACCTGGGCTGGTGGTTCGCGGTGTCCGCGTCGAGGACGGGACGGTCGTGCTGGACGCGGAGGGGGCTGGCAGCGGCGCTCGGTGCCCGGCCTGCGGTGAGCTGAGCGACCGGGTGCACGGCCGCTACCGGCGGCGCCCGCTCGATCTACCCTGGCGCGGCCAGGTCGTCCGGCTCGCGCTGACGGTCCGGCGGTTCGCGTGCGCCAACCATGCCTGCCACCGACGCACGTTCGCCGAGACGGTCGGCGACGCGCTGCCGACCCGCGCGCGGCGCACGGTTCCCACGGACGCGGCGCTGCTCGCGGTCGCCCGCGCGCTGGGCGGCCGGGCCGGGGCGCGCTTGGCGGCGTCCGCCGGTCTGCCGGTCAGCCGCGACACCCTGCTGCGGCTACTGCGGCGTTCGGTCGGCGCGGTCGGCGCGGCGCCGCGTGTGCTCGGCGTCGACGATCTGGCGACGCGGAAGGGGCACCGCTACGCGACGATCCTGGTCGACCTGGAGACGCACCGCCCCATCGACCTGCTCGACGGGCGGGAGGCCGGGACACTCCGGTCCTGGTTGGCCGCCCACCCCGGCGTCGAGGTCGTCGTGCGCGATCGCGCCGGCGCCTACGCTGAGGGTGCAGCGGCTGGAGCGCCCGACGCGCTTCAGGTCGCCGACCGCTTCCACTTGGTCAAGAACGCCGGCGAGGCGATGGTCGATCTCCTGCAAGGCCGGCGCCGCACGGTCGACGCGCTCGCGGTCGACGCCGCGCCGCCGGTCGCCGACAGCACCGGCGCGGAGCATCCGCCGCCCGTCTCGGCCCGCGCTCTGAGCCCCAGCGCCCAGCGGACAGCCGACCGCCGGGCCGCGCGGGTGGCGCGCTGGGAAGAGGTGCGCGCCCGCCACGCCGCCGGCGAGACGCTCCGGGGCATCGCCCGCGCGATGCACCTGGCGCGCGAGACCGTGCGCCGCCTGGCGCGCACGCCGTTACCGCCGAAGAACCAGCGCACCGCGCCACCGCGCCCGCCCCCGCTCGCGTCGGCGACCTTGGCGCCCCACGTGACCGACCTCCAGGACCGGTGGCAGGCCGGCTGCCAGAACACCGCGCTGCTCTTCCGCGAGATCGCCGCGCAGGGCTACGCCGGCAGCTACTCGCTCCTCAACCAGGCGCTGCGCCCGTGGCGTCCGCCGCGCCCGCCATCCGAGGAGCACCCCGTCCCCGGCCGACCGCGCCGGCGGCACTGGCGCTACCGCGTCCGGCGCCTCTGCCTCACGCCGCCCGCGCGCCTCACCGCCGCCGAACACGAGGCGCTCGACCGGCTCCTCGCCGACGACCCGGTGCTCGCCGACGGCCACGCGCTGCTCCAGCGCTTCCGCGCCCTAGTGGCCGGCCGCGACGCCGGCGCCCTCGACGACTGGCTGGCCGACGCCCGGGCCAGCGACCTCCCGGGCTTCGTCGCGCTGGCCAACAGCATCGCGGCCGACCGAGCGGCCGTGGACGGCGCGCTCACCACCGCGTGGTCGACCGGCCCGGTCGAGGGCCTGGTCCACAAGGCCAAGCTCATCAAGCGGCAGGGCTACGGCCGCGCCAAGCTCGATCTGCTCCGCGCACGCATCCTCGCCGCCTGACGGTCACGCCGCGACCACACTCATCGGACGATCACACTTCCTGCGCCAGAACCCAAAACTAGCCCCAAACGCCACACCAAAATGACCCCTACGCGATGAGCTGTCGACCTGTAGCGGCCGAGTGCTCAAGGTCCACTTATGATCACTTCACTAGTGCGAGAAACCGGCCTCATTCGTTCTCGCGGGGTTTCGGTTCGCTCGCAGACGCGAGCGCCAGTTCAGCACACCCTATCCCTGCACAAGTAAGACGGATGTCGGTAGGAGTCGGAGCCATGCTTCCACGTGACCGCCTTTGGTGCATCTACGTGGCCGCGGCTAGCGCGCGGAACTTCGCGATAGCAAGGGCGCATCACATCTGGGGTGCCGTGGACGCCGACCGCTTCCGCGACGTTCGGACCGGAGACGCCGTGCTGTTCGTGGAGCACCTCCGATTCGATGTCGTGGCGGGCGTTAAAGGCTATCCGCGGGTGCCGCTTGAATGCTTCCGTGGTGTCGCGCGGTCCTGCGTGGAGGGAACCGTTACCACGAGTCAGTTTGAGGACGGATCGCGGATCTGGCCCGATGGCGTATATCCATACCGCTTCCGGTTCGCGGAAACGCATTCGCGGCAGGCGGTGCGCTTCGACTCTTCCCAGGTTCCAAGCCACGTCCTAGCGGCGGTTCGCCTCTCGGCCCTCAAGCAAGGCCGCCCCGTGCTTGCATAACAATGGCCTGGCTGGGCGTGCGGGTTCATGTGCTCCGTGTTCGGTCCCGGGTCGATGAGGCCGACTATCACGTCGGCTACCAGTGCGGGTTCACCCTGCGCCAGTTTGCGCCGCCGTTGGTTGGAGGCCTAACGCGGCTGGGTGCCCGCGCCAGAGGGCAACAACCGGATGGCGCTGCTGCCGCTGCCGCAGAGCGAGCCGTGGCTGGGCGGCGCCCTCTCGACCGGCCGGTGGCGCGGCGTGCCGCTGAACGCGGTGCTTGCCAGGGCCGGCGTCGAGCCGGGCACGATCGAGATCCACATCGAGGGCGCCGACCGCGGCAAGCCATCCGACGGCCCGCCCGACATCCCGTTCCTGTTACGAACGATAACTTACCAATTTCGCTATTTTTTGGCAGCCTAGGTTTCCACAACAACTACCTCGTCACGCGGGCGCGGGCCAACGTCGCCGGAGGAAGGCGTGCCAGAGGCCGCCGTCCGCGGCCAGGCACACGCTGTGCGCCCGAGCTCGGCAGGCTCGCCGCGCGAGACGAACGGTGTCGAGGCAGGTCGCCGTTAGGGCGCCCCCTCGCTCTGAGAAGTAGACCTACGGCCAGGGGAGGTCGGCTTCGTACTCCGGCTTCCCCCTGACGCCGACGTCGCGCACGCGGTAGAGCTCACCGCCGCGGTGGGCGCTGAAGTCGTAGCCCTCCGGCTCCAGACCGGAGGGCTTCGTGTTGCCCGTCCCGATGCTGGCCGTCGTCACGTACAAGTCTGTCAGCTCCGGCCCCCCGAACGCCACGCTCGACGTCTGCGTCGCCGGGAAGCGCAGCCGCCGCTCCTCGCGGCCATCAGGGTCGAACCGGATCACGCAGCCGCCGCCCCAGATCGCCGACCAGACGTAGCCCTCGCCGTCCACGGTCATGCCGTCTGGGATGCCCTCGGTCGTCGGGAGCGTCACGAAGGCGCGTCGGTTCGAAAGCTGGTGGGTCGTCGGGTCGTAGTCGTACCGGAAGATCGTCCGGGTCGGCGAGTCGGTGTGGTAGAAGGTCCGGACGTCGGGCGAGAAGCCCATCCCGTTGCTGATCCCGACGCCGTCGGCGACCACGACGACCCGCCCGTCAGGATAGAACCGGTAGAGCTTGCCGGGCCGGTCGTCGAAGTAGCTGCCGCCGTAGAAGGAGCCGTCCGGGCCGGCGGTCACGTCGTTGAACTGGAACGCGGGGTCGTGCTTCCACCAGGCGGTGTCGTCGTCCGACCGCCAGAGGAGCACCCCCTCCCACGTACCCAGCACCAGCCCACCTCGCCGGTTGCGGCGCAGGCCGCCGACGTTGACGCCCTGGTGGATCTGGCGGTTCTCGTTCGTCGCCGGGTCGTACCGGAAGGCCCGGCCCGTACGGATGTCAACCCAGTAAAGGCAGCCGTCGATCGGGTCCCAGAGCGCGCCCTCCCCGACCAGCGCGTTCACGTCCGCCAACATCTCGACCGGTCCCGGCATGCATTTCCCCCGAGTGTTATGACCGAGCGAAGCGAGGACTCTCGACCGTGGTGGCGCGCAGGATCACCGCTCGATCATCGCCGCGGCCGAGGTTCCTCGTCCCTGGGCTCCTTCTGCATCACGCGGCACGGCTAATCCACGCTCGTGCGGAAGCGCGGCAGCGCCACCGCCGTCGCGACGACCAGCAGGCCGCACAAGGCGGCGTTGGCGGCGACGGCCAGCGGGGCGCCGACCAGCTCCGTCAACGCGCCGATCTCGAGCAGGCCGATCGGGGCCGTCCCGATCGCCAGCGTGAGCGCGCCCATCGCGCGACCGCGCAACTCCTCGGGCGCCGCCCGCAGGATGATCGTGCTCTGGAACGCCGAGAACGAGGCGCTGCCGATCCCGCTGACCACCAGCAGCAGCACGCTCACCTGGAAGTGGCCGGAAAGCGCGAAGCCGACGAGGCACGTGCACATCACGCCTGAGCCGAGCGCGAAGGCGATCCCGGGCCGCCGCACGCGCGGTCGCGTCGAGAGCGCGGCGGCGCCGATCAGCGCGCCCACCCCGTACGCGGCGCCCAGCACGCCGAGCCCGACCGCGTCCACGGCGAACACGTCGCGTGCGAACACCGGCAGGATTTGCTGGTACGGGAAGGCGAACGCGTTCATGAAGATCGTGATCAGGAGCACGCCGACGATCGGCTGGATCACGCGCATGTGCGCGAACCCCTCGCGCAAGTAGCGCAGCATCGACGTGGTCCGTGGCCTCGGCGCGCGGCGGCGCAGCGGCATGGCGGCGAGCAGCAGGATCTCGCCTGCGTAGAGGGAGGCCATCACGAAGTAGGAAATGGCCGGGCTGAAGTAGGCGATGAGCCAGCCGGCTGCCATCGGCCCGACAACGCGCGTCAGGCTCATCGAGAGGCTCTCGAGCACGACCGCGCTTTGCGTGAGCTCCCGGCCGACCAGGTCGGGGATCAGCGCCCGCCGCGCCGGCCAGTCGATCGCCCACTGGATGCCGAGGAGCGTCGCCGCGACGACCGCGTGCTCGAAACGCAGGGCGCCGAGGGAGAGCAGGACGCCGACGGTGAGCGAGACGACGGCACCCAGTCCCTGCGCCGAGATCAGCAGCCGCCGGCGCTCGAAGCGGTCGGCGACCGCGCCGCCGAGCACGCCGAGCAGCATAACCGGGAGCGAGCGGAGCACGCCGATCAGCGCCACGTCCCAGGCCGAGTCCGTGATCTGGAGCACCGTCCAACCGAGGACGACCTGGTCCATCCAGCGGGCCTGGTTCCAGAGCAGCGAGGCGGTCCAGAGGAAGCCGTAGCCGGGCGCGCGCAGCGTCGCGGTCGGCCCGAAGCGGGCGCGTGGGGTGGTGGTGGAAACGGCGCTCAACGCTCGAACACCGGCCTGCGCCGGCCACTATAGCCGCTGTTGACATGCTCCCGAACCAGCCGTACGCTGGCTGCCAGCGATAGGGAGGGGACATCATGCAGCGTTTGACACGCCGAGGGGCGCTCGGCCTGCTCGGCACAACCGCGGCGGGGGTGCTTCTGGCCGCGTGCGGCGGGCAGGCTCCGCAGGCGCCGACCACGGCCCCCGCCGCGGGCGCGAAGCCAGCCGCCGCAGAGCCAACCAAGCCCGCCGCGGGCGCCGCACCGGCGCCGACGTCAGCGCCAGCCGCTGCCGCGACGACCCAGCCGGCCGCCGGCGGCGCCGCCGCCCCGGCCGCGGCCGCCACGGCAACCCCGACGGTCGCGCCCGTATCGTTCGGCCAGGGCACCAAGCTGACGTTGTGGCACTACTGGGGTGGCCTGCTCGGCGAATCGGTCAACAAGTTGATCAAGGAGTGGGCCGAGAAGAGTGGCAAGTACCAGGTCGAGGTCACCTTCACCGAGCCTGCCCAACTGCTGCGCAAGTGGCAGACGGCGATCGCCGGCGACGCGCTGCCGGACGCCGGCCAGGGCGACCTGATCTGGATCCCGATCCTCCAGAAGACCGGGAAGCTCGTCGCGCTCGACGACGCGCTGAAGGCGAAGGGCGTCGACACCAAGGACTTCATCCAATCGATCTTGCAGTACGACATCGGGCCCGACGGCAAGATCTACGCGCAGCCGCTTTCCACGAACAACATCCAGCTCTTCTACAACAAGAAGCTGGTTGCCGAGTCCGGACTCGACTGGGACAAGAACCCGCCGAAGACCTGGGACGAGCTGGCCCAGCAGGCCGCCAAGATCACAAACGCCGACAAGAAGACCTGGGGCATCATCGCCGGCGTCAACACGACCCAAGGCTCCCAGGGCGCTCTGGCGATCCGCCACATGTGTTACACGTGGCAGTCGGGCGTCGAGTACTTCGCGAAGGACTCGCAGGGCCGCGAGGAGCGCGGCAACCCGGTCTTCAACTCCGAGAAGGCTGTCGCCGCCTGGCAGTGGTACGCCGACCTAATCAACAAGTACAAGGCGATGCCGCTTCAGCCGCCACAAGATGGCTTCCAGACCGGCTTCGTCGGCGCGACGTACACCGGCCCGTGGAACATCCGCACCTACCAGCAGCAGATCGGCGGCAAGTTCGAGATGGGCGTCTTCGACCATCCTGGGCCGACCCCGCAGGGTGCCGGGCATTCGTGGTCGGGCGGCGAGCACTTCTTCAGCTTGAAGAACAAGCAGAACTACCAGGACGCGACCCAGGATCTCGTCCTCTGGCTAACCAGCAAGGAGCAGGTCGAGCGCTTCGCCATAGACTCGGGTTTCATCCCGACACGGACCTCGGCGCTCGAGGGCGACACCTATAAGAAGTTCCTGGAACAGAACCCGCTCTGGAAGCCGTTCGCGGCGAACATGGCCAAGACGCACCCGCGCACCCCGACGCCGCTGTTCGACAAGGTCTCGATCGCGATCTCGCAGCACCTCGAGAACATCATCTTCCAGAAGGGCACCGCGAAGGACGAGCTCGATGCGGCGGTGAAGGACGTCCTGAACATTTACGCGGACGAGGGGTACAAGCCGTAGACCGGATGAGGGTTGAGGGTTGAGAGTTGAGGGACGGGTCGCCGCTACCTCTCGCCGTGCCCGTTTTCGCCTCCGGGAGGAGTGGGTCACTGGCTATCTGACCGTCTTCCCGACCGCCGCTTTCTTCGGCATTTTCATCGTCTTCCCGGTGGCCTACTCCCTCTGGCTCTCCACGCTCAACTGGGACGGCATGTCACCCGACCCGGTCAACATCGGCATCCGCAATTACCAGCGGATGCTCGACCAGCCGCTCTTCTGGAAGAGCATGGCCCAGACCGGCATCTTCATCGTCGGGCTGGTGCCGGTGCGCATGGCGCTAGCACTCGCGCTCGCCGTGCTGCTCAACCAGAAGATCCGCGGTCTCGCCTTCTACCGCACGCTCTACTTCATGCCGGTCGTGACGTCGATGGTCGCCGTCTCGATCGTCTGGATCTGGATCTTCGACCCCACCTGGGGCGTCGCCAACTGGATCCTGGAGCTGTTCCATCTACCGACGTCGCAGTGGCTCTCCGACCCCAACACCGCGCTGCCGTCGCTGATCGTCATGACGATCTGGAAGACGGTCGGTTTCGACATGACCATCTACCTGGCCGGGCTGCAGGGCATCCCGACCAGCCTCTACGAGGCGGCCGCGATCGACGGTGCCAACCGCTGGCGCCAGTTCCGACACATCACGCTGCCCCTGCTGATGCCGACCTCGTTCTTCATCCTCGTGACCGCGATCATCGGCGCGGCGCAGGTCTTCGACCAGGTCTTCGTCATGACGCAGGGCGGGCCGCTCCGCTCGACCTACGTGATCGTCTACTACCTGTACGAGGAGGGCTTCCGCTTCTTCCGGATGGGCTACGCGGCCGCGCTCGCCTGGGTCGTCTTCGCCGTGGTCATGGTGCTGACGCTGCTGCAGTGGAAGTTCCTGCGGCGCGACGAGACGGTGGCGTAGGTGGCCGTCGTCGTCGACCGGGCCGCGCACGTCCAGCACCGCCAGGCCGTCGCCGGGCGCGCCGTACGGCGCGCCCTGATCCACGCCGTCATCCTGTTCGGCGCGGTCTTCATGGTGGTGCCGTTCGCCTGGATGGTGGGCGCCTCGATCAAGTACCCGGACGAGATCTTCACCTACCCGCCCACCTGGATCCCGCGCTCGATCCGCTACGAGAACTGGGTCGAGGCGTGGAACGCGGTGAGCTGGGCGCGCTACTTCTTCAACTCGGCAGTCATGGCGGTGTCGATCACCGCCGGCCACCTGGTGCTTTGCTCGCTCGCGGCCTACGGCTTCGCGCGGACCCGCTTCCCCGGGCGCGACGCGCTGTTCATGTGCTTCCTGGCGACGTTGATGGTGCCGGGCCAGGTGCTGCTGATCCCGCAGTTCATCATGATGCGCTGGTTCGGCTGGGTCGACACGTACTGGGCACTGATCCTACCGTCGATCGGTTCGGCCTACGGCACGTTCCTGCTGCGCCAGTTCTTCTTGACGATCCCGTACGAGCTCGAGGACGCGGCACGCATCGACGGCTGCACGCGCCTGCAGATCCTCTACCGGATCATCGTGCCGCTGTCGGTCCCGGCGATGACCACGCTGGCGGTGTTCAGCTTCATGGGCGCCTGGAACGCGTTCATCTGGCCGCTGATCGTGACGACCTCGGAGCCGATGTTCACGGTCCAGCTCGGCCTGAGCACGTTCCGCGGGGCGTACGGCAACAACGACTGGGGTCGGATGATGGCCGCGACCTGCTTCATCACGCTGCCCGTGATCGGCGCGTTTCTGGTCGGGCAGCGGCAGTTCATCGAGGGCATCACGACAACCGGGATGAAAGGGTAGAAGCCACCTAGCAGCGGTCTGTTCCGGACGAAACACACCGCACCTGGCTACGGCGCCACCTTCGCCCCGACCAGCTCGGCGACGAGGTTCACCGCCCGGTCGATCTCCTCCTCGGTGTTGTAGAAGCCGGTCGAGAAGCGCACGACGCCGGTGTCATTCACGGAGCGGCCGACGACGCCGTTGGCGGCGAGGTGCTTCGTCACGTCCGCCGGCGCGTGCCCGGCGACCTTGAAGCAGACCAGCGGCGCGCGGTGGCGCGGCGTGACGACCTCGACGCCCGGGATCCGACGCAGACCGGCGATCGCTCGGTCGGCCAACCGGGCGGCGCGCCCGCACGCCCATTCGGCGCCGACCTCGTCGAGGAGCCAGTTGACCGCGGCCGCGAGGCCGGCGTAGGCAGCCAGGTTGGCGGTCGAGGCGCCTTCGAAGCGTCGGCCGTCCGCCCAGAGCTCGAAGTCGTCGAGGTCGTCGTGCGAGGCGACCGCGCCGGTGCCGATCCAGGCCGGTAGCGTCTCGGCCAGGCGGTCGGCCCGAGCGTAGAAGCCGCCGGTGCCGGACGGACCCATCAGCCACTTCTGGCCCGGAAAGGCGTAGTAGTCCACACCCAGGTCGTGAAGGTCGACCGGGATCGCGCCGGCCGCCTGCGCCGCGTCGACGGCGAGCAGGATGCCACGTTCGCGGCACAGCTGGGCGAGCGGCTTGAGATCGAAGAGCGCGCCGGTCGACCAGGAGACGTGCGAAAGCGCAACCATCTTCGTCCGCTCGTTCAGCAGCGGCTCGACGAGCGGGCGCACGTCGCCCTCAGCACGGCGGAAGTCCGCCACGCGGACGACCGCGCCGAAGCGGCGCTCGGCGAGCCGCACCGGCAGCGTACCGCCGCCGTGCTCGACGTTCGTCGTGACGATCTCGTCGCCGGGCGACCAGTTGCGGCCGAAGACCGCCGCGTTCATCCCCTCAGTCGTGTTGCGGGTGAGAGCGATTTCGGTCGGGTCGGCGCCGAGCAGCCGCGCCAGCGCCGCCCGCGCACCCTCCTTGACCGCCGCACCCCTCGGCATCCGTCCGGGCGCGATGCGCCCCTCCGCCAGCTCGTCGGCGAGCCACTCGCGCACCGCCCGCTCGCACGCCAGCGGCATCGGCCCGTAGGTGCCCGTGTTGAGGTACGCGTAGCGGTTGACGGCCGGGAGCTGTTCGCGGATGGCGCTGACTCTGGCGCGATCGTCCATGTTCCTCCTCGCGCGCGCACTATACCGACTACAGTTAGGCCATGAAGCGCGTGCTCCTCGGCCACCCGGACGGGAACCGGCTCTACGAGCTGAGCGACGAGGAGTTCGAGCGCCTCGAGCACGTCCTCGCGACCGACGACCCACGGGCGCGTGGCGGTTGGGTCAGGCGCTTCCTGGGCGAGCGGGTTCCATCGGTGATCTACCCGCCCGGCGCGCGCGGCGCGCCGGACGAGCCCCCGGTGGACCGCGCCATCGGCGGCAACTTCTTTACGCCAAAATGGGGGCGGTCCAGCCACACCTCGTAGGAGGTACGAGCGTGCCGCTCCACCCGCAGGCCCAGCACGTCATCGAGGCGATCGACGCCGCCGGCTTCCCGCAGGTACACACCGTCACGCCGGCCGAGGCGCGTGCCAACGCGATCCGACGCCGCGCGATGTTCAACGCTCCGGTCGAGCCGGTGGCGAAGGTCGAAGACCGGAAGATCCCGGGCCCGGCCGGCCAGATCCCGATCCGGGTCTACTGGCCCGACCCGTCGACCGGCATCCCGAGCGCGACGAGCGATGGCACGCGGCTGCCCGTGCTCGTCTACTACCACGGCGGCGGATGGGTCATCGGCGACCTCGACAGCCACGACGGGGTGTGCCGAGCGCTCTGCAACGCGGCCGGCTGCGTCGTCGCCTCGGTCGACTACCGCCTGGCGCCCGAGCACAAGTACCCGGCCGCGCCGCGGGACTGCCACGCGGCGACGAGCTGGGTGGCCGATCACGCCGCCGAGCTCGGCGCCGACGGGCGCCGCCTCGCGGTCGGCGGCGACTCGGCGGGCGGGAACCTCGCCGCGGTCGTGTCCCTTATGGCGCGAGACGCGGGCGGTCCGCCGATCGCGTTCCAGCTCCTGATCTACCCGGTCACCGACTACAACCTCGACACGCCGTCGTACCGCGAGAACGCACGCGGCTACTTTCTCTGGCGCGACGACATGGCGTGGTTCTGGCGCCACTACCTACCGAACGAGGCGGCCGGCGCCGAGCCGATGGCCTCACCCCTGCGCGCCACAGACCTGCGCGGCCTTCCGCCCGCGCTCGTCATCACGGCCGAATACGATCCGCTCCGCGACGAGGGCGAGGCGTACGCCAAGCGGCTCGAAGAAGCCGACGTGCCGGTGACGCTCGTGAGGTACCCGGGGATGATTCACGGCTTCTTCGGCATGAGCGCCTCGATCGACGACGCGAGGAAGGCAGTCGCCGGGGCGGCCGAGGCCCTCCGGAAGGCGCTCCGCTGACCTCCTCCCTCCCTGGAGGATTGGCCGCGGGCCGGGTGACGGCGTGACTTGGGCCGATCCACCGACGTTAATGCGGCGCGCTGGCCAGGTCGTGAGCACCTGCTCAAGGTCGGCAGTGGCCCGAACCGGGCAGGTTAGCGCGGCCGAAGCTGCCGGTGCGTCGGGCAGCGCCCGACGCCAGGTATCGTGACGGCCAGGGAGCCACGCCGTTCGTGCGTCTATGGTGCCGTCGCGGCCGCCAGGCAATCAGGACAGGTCTGACCGTCCCTGTGCGAGGGTATGAGAGCGCGCGAGCCGTCGTGTAGCCACTTCGGGTTAGGCAAGCCGGAGGCTCCGAGTGAGCCGTCGGGACGTACGTATTGGATGGCGATCGCCAGTCTGCGTCCATTTCGTTCGTAATATTCGACCTTCTCGGTTCGTGTCCCGGGCTCTTGGTGAGCCGCCGGGGGTGTCAGGTAGCTT
>DASRFH010000025.1:0-12857 GCA_035651675.1 Chloroflexota bacterium
CCGGTCGCGTGACCCGGGTCTACCGGGTGGCCGCGGCGCGGGCGGCGGGCGCGGGCGGGTGCCCGCCGATCAGGTCGATCAGCGCGCCGACCACTTCGCGGTTCAACTGCCGCCCCGCGAGCCGGTGGAGCAGCGCGACCACCTGCCCGGGCCGGAACGGCGCGCGGTGTGGCCGCTGAGCCGTGAGCGCGACGTACACGTCGGCGGCAGCGACGATCTCGGCCTCGAGGATGATCCGGCCGGCCGACGACGCGCCTTCCCGGCACGAGAGCCGACCGACGCGGTTGAGGCCGCGCAGCCCGCGGGGGTAGCCGGCGCCGTCCTGCCGTTCGTGGTGCTGGTAGGCGACGTGGTTGGCGATGACGGCGCCCGGGCGGATGCGCCGGAGCAGCTCGTAGCCGAGCCGCGGGTGCAGACGGGCGGCGGCGCGTTCGGCCGGACCGAGCCGCCCCCGCGCGCGCAGGTCGCTCGGCAGCAGCAGCATGCCCAGGTCGTGGAGGAGGCACCCACGGGCCAGCTCGCCGAGCCGTGCCCGGTCGAGGTGCAGGTGGCGTCCGAGCGCCACGGCGATCGCGGTCGTGTCGACGGCGTGGACCAACGGACTGGCGTCGTGGGCGCGCGGGCCGTTCGCTCGGACGTGGATCGTGCTCCCCAGCAGCTCCTCGGCGGCGGCCCGCAGGGCGCGGTCGACGTCGAGGCAGAGCGCGCCGCTCACGGCGTCGCGCAGGCGATCCTCGCGCAGCCAGGCGAGAGCCGCGCTCGGCCCGAGCGTGCGCAGCATGGCGACGGGCGAGGCAAGGGCGTCGTGGACCTGGCTGAGCCGCGCCATGACGTGGCCGCGGACCACCGGGTCGACGACGTCGGCGTGCGGCTCCCGCGCGGCGCCCGCGTCCGACACGAAGACCAGCGCGTCGCGCCGCCGCCGCAGCTCGACCTGCCGCGGGGTAAGCCTGGTGTTCGGGCCCAGCAGCAGCCGCCCGTCGGCGCTCCGAACCGGACCACTCAACACGGCGTCCGGCCGCTGGGCCATGCTGGTCAACGTCGGCATGCCACGGCCTCCACGGCGCACGATCTCTGTGATCGAGCGCCGGGGCGCTGGCGTCGCGGTTGGCGGTCGGTTGACGTTCGGTTGGAGCACCAAGCGCGCAGCGTCGACCTGGGGGCTTCGAGTCGGCGGACCACGTCGGCTTCGGCCTCCGCGGGCGCAGACCGAGCGCGGGCGGCGCGTCGGCCAGGAGGCGGGCAGTGCCGAACGCACGGCGCGCCTCCGGGCGGTTGTTACAGCTCGGCCTCGGCCGACGGGTCTCGCGCACCGGTCGGGCCCCAGCCCCAGGCCAGGCCGGCGCAGACCGGCCACGGCCGCCACCCCTGCTCGGCAACGATCTGGGCGGCGACGGCCGCGTTCACCTTCGGATCGGTCAGGCTGGCACTCGGGCCGAAGAGCGCTTCGGCGCGCCAGCCGTGGATAGCCGGGTCGATCTGCCACAGGCCGGTGTAGCCGTACGGCGCGCGGGCGCCCGTGTCGAAGCGAGACTCGCACCAGGCGACGTTCACCGCCGTGTCGAGCTGGTCGCCTGGAAACGCCGCGGCGGCGACCTGGTAGACCTGCTCGCGGGTGAGCTGGTCGGCGCTGGCCGATCCGACGCCGGCGAGGACCAAGGCCGCGCCGGCGATGGGCACGACGAGGCCACGGCGTAGCGACAAAGGCAAAAGACGGCTCCTTCGGGTGGGACTAGCGGCGCGCCGGGCCAGCCGCCCTCACGCCGTTCGACGCGGTCGTTCCTTCGATCCGCCTTCGCCGCGCACCGCGCGGCACCCTGGCAAGCCAGCCGGCCGCAGGGCCGACGCACTATGGCAGACGGGCCCCACCGGATGCCAGGTCGACTTGTGTGCGCTCGCACGACGGCTTGTCCTGAGAGGGGCGTGGGCTCGCGCCGGGGAGGTCGCTCCGGCTATGGTGCCGCGCGCATGGATCGGACGCGCCGGCGGTGGCTCGGTCGGCTGGCCGCCGCCGGCGCGGTATTGGTCGCGGTCGCGGTCGCGGGGAGTGGATCGCCGCGACCCACGGCGGCCGCGCGCGTCGACGCCGCGAACCGGCTGTACCTCCCCGCCCTGCAGCAGGACCTCAAGGAGCCGCCCTGCGCCCAGGCGCCGGCGTTGATCTCACCGCCGGATGGGGCTCAGCTCGACACGCGGGTGCCGCTGCTGCAGTGGGACGGCAACAACCCGAACGCCCGGGTGCTCTACGTTTACATCGCCGCCGACCCCGAGTTCCGGGACTGGGACCGCATCCGCCCCGCCGACCCGCGCGGCTTCGCGCAGCAGTACTGGCCGCGCAACCTCGAACCCGGCACGACCTACTGGTGGCGGGCGATGACGAACTGCGGCCTCGTCTCCTCGCCCTACTCGCCGACCCGGACGTTCACGACCGGTTCGGTCGGCTTCCTGCCCGACGTCCCGACGCTCGTCGCGCCCGACGACCGGGCCACCCTCCCCTCGACCGGCGTGACGCTTCGGTGGACCGCCGTGCCCGGCGCGGTGGACTACGCGCGCTTCTACCACCCCGTCATCGCGGCCACCAGCCCCGACTACCAGGTGACGCCGGAGACGGAGGCCACCCTGCCGGCGCTCATCCCTGGGCTGACCTACGAGTGGTGGGTGACGGCGCGCAGCCCGTTCGGCTACGGCGGCGACGCGCCGAGCCGCCGCTTCACCGTGTCGGCGGCGCCGAGCGCGCGGCTCCGCGGGCTCACGATACAGCGGCCCCCCTCCGTCGTCTTCGAGCACGGCAGCGGCCCGCCCCCACCTTAGCACCGGCTCGTGACTGCACCGTGCAGTCACCGCTGCCATCGCCGTGCGGTCGATCGCGGCGCGTTGGGCTGGCCAGGACGCGTGCCAGCCCGGCGCGGCGCCCTCCTGGAAGGAACGCGATTTCCGAACCCGAACAGGAGGCATCCGTGGGCCTACGCGGCTGGCTGAGCTCGCTCGCGCGATCGTCCGACCCAGCCCCATCCGAGGAAGCCGGCCCAGGGCTGGCGCGCGAGGGCATCTCGTTCGCCGACGAGGACCTTGGGTGGCGGGTCCTGAGCGGCGGCCCGCGCGACGTGCCGTACTGGACGCGGGTCGAGCAGCTCGTCGACGCCGCCGAGGCGTACCGCCAGAACCCGCTCGCCTTCCGCATCGTCGAGCTCACGACCGACTACACACTGGGCCGCGGCGTCCGGCTGCAGTCGCCGGACCCGGCCGTCCAGGCGTTCGTCGACGCCTGGTGGGCGCACCCGCAGAACCGCATGGCCGTGCGGCAGTTCGACCTCGCCACCGAGCTCTCGCTGGCCGGCGAGCTGTTCGTTGCGCTGCACACCAACCCGTTCGATGGGATGACGTACCTGCGCCCGATCCCCGCCGCGCTCATCGACCTGGTCGACACGGACCCGGAGGACGTCGAGCGGGAGGTCCGGTTCCACCAGGTCGGCGCGGCGGACGGCGGCAGGTGGTGGAGCGCCGAGGAGGTGCGGCACTACGCGGTCAACCGGCTGGTCGGCACGGTGCGCGGGCAGGGCGACCTGGCGCCGCTGCTGCCGTGGCTTCGCCGCTACAAGGACTGGCTGACCGACCGCGTCCGCATGAACAAGTTCAAGGGCGCGTTCATATGGGACGTCGAGCTGCGCGGCGCCGACCGCAAGGCGGTGCTGGCCCGCCAGGCCGAGCTGGCGACGGCTCCGGCGCCCGGCTCCATCGTGGTCCACAACGAAGGCGAGCTCTGGAAGGCCATCCAGCCGGCGATCGATGCACAGGGCGCCGAGCCAGATGGGCGGGCGATGCGGTTGATGGTGGCGGCCGGGGCGGGTCTGCCGCTCCACTTCCTGGCCGAGGCGGAGGGCTCGAACCGCGCGACCGCCGCCGAGATGGGCGGCCCGACGCTGCGCCACTTCGAGCGCCGCCAGCACTACCTGGGCTGGATGTTCGCGGACCTGGCGCTCGAGGCGGTGCGCCGCTCCGGTCGCTTCGGCGACGCCCGCGGCGTGTCGATCGAGGCCGAGTTCGAGGACCTCTCCGCCCGCGAGAACGCGTCGACCGCCGCCGCCACGCGCGCGATCGTCGCGGCGCTCGCCGAGGCGGCCGACCGCGGCTGGGTCGACGACGCCACCGCCCGGCGGCTGATCGCCAAGTACTCCGGCGAGCCTGTCCCGAACGGCGCGCCGCCCGGCGCAGCGCGCGTCGGCGGGCGGGTCGTCGTCACGCGCGGGGGCTGAGCGCCCGGCTGCGTGCTGCCGCTCACGCCGAAGGCGGGTCGTCGTCGCGCGCGGGGCTGAGCAGCGCGCCGCGCTGGCGGTGGCGCCGGCGAGCGGCACGACGAGCCCGCGTGGGGGCGGGACACCCTGCGCGATCGCGCGCACGTGGAGTCCTCGGGTGGGCGAGCTACGATACGGATGCGCGGGCTGGCACGCGGCCTGCTCTAAGACGCGGCGGTACTGCGCGGCATCGCCGTCCGGCGGCAGCGGGAGGAGAGCAGGTGGACGGTCGGGGCAAGCGCCCAGTCGCGCAGCCGGCCGCGGGCGTGCCGGCGGCCGGGGACGATCGCCGCGACGACCGAGGGCAGAGCCCCTGGCAGCGGGCGCTCTACCCTCCGCTCACGATCCTGGCCTGGCTGGCGGTCGGGGCGGCGGTGGTCTGGCTGCTGGCGTACGTGGCGAAGGCGGTGCTGCTGGTCGTGCTGGGGGTGGTCCTCGCATACGCGTTCGCGCCCCTCGCCGCGATGCTGGAGCGTTGGCTCCCGCGTGCCGTCGCGCTGGCGGCTGCCTACGTCGTCGGGCTCGGCCTGGTCTTGGGCGCGGGGATCCTGCTGACGACGACCGTCGTCGAGCAGGTGGTGGGGCTGGTGGATGCCGCGCCCGACTACGTCCAGCGGGCGCAGGCGCTCCGTCCGAAGGTGGAGGCCATCCTGGCGCCCCTGGGCGTCCCGCCGACAGCCCTGGACAACGTGCAAGCGGAGGCGATCGTCGGTCTCCAGGCCGTCGGCGCTGAGGCAGCCCGAGGGTCGCTGGGCGTCGCGAGCAGTGTGGTTGGGACGCTGGTGGACCTGGTGCTGGTGGTGATCCTGAGCGTCTACATGGCCGCGAACGGGGGCGGGATCGCGGATTGGCTGCGCCGCGAGACGCCGCCCCATCAGCGCTACCGCGTCGAGGTGCTGCTGACGGTCATCAACCGCGTCGTCGGCGGGTACGTGCGTGGCGTGCTGCTGCTGGCGAGCTTGATCGGGGTGCTCGTCGGTCTCGGGATGGCCTTGCTCGGCGTGCCGTACGCGGCGCTGCTGGGGGTGCTCGCGTTCCTGATGGCGTTCGTGCCGGTGGTCGGCACGCTGCTGTCGGGGGCCGCCTGCGTGCTGGTGGCGCTGCTGCACTTCCAGGGGCTCCTGCGGCCGGCGCTCGTGCTGGCCTACTTCGTGGGCGTGCACGTCGTGGAGGCCGACCTGGTCGGCCCGCGGATCATGGGGCGCGCGGTTGGCATCCACCCGGCGACCGGCCTGATCGCGCTAGTCGCCGGCACCGAGCTGTGGGGCGTCTGGGGCGCGCTCTTCGCGGCGCCGCTGGCGGGGCTGCTGCAGTCGATCGTGGTGGCGGCCTGGATCGAGCTGCGCGGCGGGCGACCGGACGAGGTGCTCAAGGCCGTGGCCGAGGAGGAAGGCGAGGACCTGGCCCAGCGCGCGGGGGTGGCGTAGCCCCAGGGCCTCGGAGTACCGATCGGGGCGGACCGACCGCTGGGGTCGGTGCTGGGCGCGCGTCCGGGCACTCGCCGGTCGCGCCGAGCGGCCCCGAACGCGCTGGCACCCACCCGGCGGCTCGGCAACACGACGCGGTGTTCGACTACGACGATCCGCCGGGGCGACCGTCGGCCAGGGGCGGCTCGCGGACGTCCCCACGCAGTCGGCGGTGAACGTCTCGTCGCCAGCCTGTCGGGCGACGTCAACGAATCGGCGCCGCGTCCTGACCTATCTCGTATGGCTTGATGTAAAACGTTCGCTAAGATGAACCCATTCGCCTGTGGCCACCGTTTCATGGATGGGGGAAACCACCCCGATCGCAAACAAGCGGAGGTCATCGCAATGCTCAGGACTCTACGTACTGGTTTCGCCGTCGTCGCCGTCGCCAGCGCCCTGCTCGTTCCGGCCACCTCGGCGCTCGCCGCGGGCCCCGACGAGGAACAGCCCGTGATCGTACCGGCCAGCACGGAGAACCTCGACGTATCCGTCGCGGCCGCCTACCAGGTCGCCGAGCCGACCGACCACTCCGAGCCGGGTGCCACTGGCGCCGAGGCGAACGGCTAACGATCGCCGGGCCGGGCCGACCGGTCGAGTCGACCCGGCCCGCGGCACAAACTCATACGCGCTCTTCTCTGGCCAAGCGCCTGTCCGCCTCGGAGACTTCGGGGCGTGCCCGCCTCCCAGCCAGCCGTGCTCGTGGCCGCCGGCCGCGAGGTCCTCATCACCAACCCGGACAAGGTCTACTTCCCCGAGGCCGGCTACACGAAGCTCGACCTGGCGCGGTACTACCTGGCCGTCGCGGAGGGGGCGTTGCGCGGCATCGCCGGGCGCCCGATCGTGCTGAAGCGGTACGTGAACGGCGTCGGCGCCGAGCCGTTCTTCCAGAAGCGGGCACCGTCCCAGCGCCCCGACTGGATCGAGACGGTCGAGCTGCGCTTCCCGTCCGGCCGCGCGGCCGAGGAGGTCGTCGTGCGAGACGCCGCGCAGCTCCTCTGGATCGTCAACCTCGGCTGCGTGGACCTGAACCCGCACCCGGTCCGCGCCGACGACCTCGACCACCCAGACGAGCTGCGGCTCGACCTCGACCCCGGGCCGGGCGTCGGGTGGGACCAGGTGCGGCAGGTGGCGCTCGTCGTCCGCGACGTGCTGGCCGACCACGGGCTGCGGGGCTGGCCGAAGACCTCCGGCTCGCGCGGGATGCACGTCGACGTCCGGATCGAGCCGCGCTGGAGCTTCACGCAGGTCCGGCGCGCCGCGCTCGCCGTCGCCCGCGAGGTCGAGCGGCGGGCGCCGGAGCTGGCCACCAGCAAATGGTGGAAGGAGGAACGGCACGGCGTCTTCCTCGACTACAACCAGAACGCCAAGGACCGCACGGTAGCCTCGGCCTGGTCGGTCCGGCCGACGCCCGACGCGCGCGTCTCTATGCCGCTCGACTGGGACGAGGTCGCCACGTGCGACCCCGCCGTGTTCACCCTCGCGACCGCGCCGGCCCGCTTCGCCGCGCGGGGCGACCCCGCCGCGGGGATCGACGCCGCGCCGGGCCGACTGGACGCGCTGCTCGCGCTATCGGCCGCGCAGGAGCGGGATGGGTTGGGCGACGCGCCGTGGCCGCCGCACTACCGGAAGCAGGAGGGGGAGCCGCCGCGCGTCGCGCCGTCGCGGCGGAAGGCCGCGGCCGCCGGCGGCAACGGGAACGGCCGGCGCCGGCCGATCCACCCGCTGCTGACCGTGGCCAAGGCCGAGCACAGGGAGGAAGCGCTCGCCGGCCTCGAGCGCTGGAAGGCGCGCCACCCGGGCGCCGCGGCGCGCCTCGGCGAGGACGACGTGCTGGTCGACGGCATGCGCGGCCGGTGGACGCTCTGGTGGCGGGTGCGGGTTAACCTACGCCGCGTGCCGGAGGCCGAGCGGCCGCCCGAGGAGCCGCCCGACCCCGACTACGACCCCTGGGCCGCGTGGGTGGCCAGGCTCCGGGAGCCAAAGACGAGCCCGAGCTCGTAAGGCGGGGTCACCTCGAGCTGGTCGTACCGGCAGTCCTCGGGCCGCTTGTCGGGGCGCCAGCGCACGAACCGGGCGGCGTGGCGGAAGCGCGTCCCTTGCATGTGGTCGTAGGCCACCTCGCAGACCAGCTCGGGCCGGAGCGGCTCCCAGCTCAGGTCCTTGCCGTGGTTCCAGCGGCTGGCCGCGCCGGGCAGCCGCTGGCCGCGCGAGGCCCACTCGGCGCGGGCCTCGGCCCAGCGGCGCCACGGGTGGCCGTCGAGCGCGTTCTCCCGCAGCGGCGCCAGCCGCTCAGCCAGCTGTTCGCGGGCGGCGTTGGTGAAGGAGGCGGTGACGCCGACGTGGTGCAGCGTGCCGCCCCCATCGTGCAGCCCGAGCAGCAGCGAGCCAACCATCGCGCCGGCGCCGTTCTTGTGCCAGCGGAACCCGGCGACGACGCAGTCGGCCGTGCGCGCGTGCTTGACCTTGATCATCGTCCGCTCGCCCGGTCGGTACGGGGCGTCGAGCCGCTTCGCCACCACGCCGTCGAGCCCGGCGCCCTCGAACCGCCGGAACCAGTCCTCGGCGAGCGCCCGGTCGCGCGTCGCCGGCGTGAGGTGCACCGGCCTGGCCGCGCCGGCCAGCGCCCGCTCGAGGCGCGCGCGGCGGTCGGCGAGTGGCGTGGTCCGGAGGTCGTCGTCGGCGCAGGCGAGCAGGTCCCACGCCACGAACGAGGCCGGCGTCCGGGCCGCCAGCAGCGCGACGCGCGACGCGGCCGGGTGGATGCGCAGGAGCAGCGCCTCGAAGTCCAGGCCGTCTTCGCCGACGATCACGACCTCGCCGTCGACGACGCAGCGCTCGGGGAGCGACGCTTTCAGCGGCCCGACGAGCTCGGGGAAGTAGCGGTTCATCGGCCGTTCGTCGCGGCTCTGCAGCAGCAGCTCGTCGCCATCCCGGAAGACGAGCGTGCGGAAGCCGTCCCATTTCGGCTCGAACTGCCACCCGTCGCCGTCCGGCAGCGTGGCCGCCGCGGCGGAGAGCATCGGCTGGAGCGGCGGGGCGAAGGGCAGGCGCACGGCCGTGCAGGCTAGCTCGATCGGCGGCTCGGGGTCAACAGCCGTTGGGCATAGGCGCGACGTGTTGCACGCGCGGGAATGCCGGTCAGGGTCCGCGAGGCGATCCATCGCCTCGAGCGGGGCGGCTGGTACCTCGTGGCGACCGAGGGCTTGCACCAGCAGTTCCGGCACGCGGGCAAGCCGGGCCGGTGACGTGCCGGGTAGGCCAAGCGATGACCTGTCGCGGCCACGCGGGCGAGCATCCAGCGGCAAGCCGGATGGAGGCAGCGTTGAGGAAGCGGTACGCGGTGGTTGTCGAGCGGGCGAGCGAACGGAATTGGTCGGCCTACGTGCCGGACCTGCCAGGGTGCGTCAGCACCGGTGCGACGGCCGAGGAGACGCCGGCCAACATCGAACGAGCGCTGGCCTTCCACCTCTGCGGACAGGCCGAGGACGGGATCACCGGCGCGAGCCTTCCGCCGTGGTGGGCTGCGCTGGAGTCGAGGTGGGTGCACCGGTGGCCGCCGGCTGACACGCCGCGGCCGACCGGTCCCAGGCGACGCGATCCGGAGCCTCGCGAGCGGCCGGGTCAGGGCACCGCCAGCCCGTCGCGCACGACGATCTCCGGCGCCTCGCCACCGCGCGGGGCGTGCTGCTCGCCGAACGTCCAGACCCAGGCCGGGTCGACGGCGACGTCGCGGCCCTGCTTGGCGAGGTAGAGGACGAGGCCGGCCGCGAGTGCCCAGTCGTCCGGCGCGGCGATCCGCACGATCGGGCGTGAGTCGGGTGCGAGGCGGGGCTCGAGGGTCGCCGCGGCCGTGGCCACTTCGTCGGAGACCGGGGTGACGCGCGGCGGGCCATCCCGTAGGAGGTCGCGCAGATCGAGCGCGCTCGCGACGGCGGCGCCGAGGAGGCAGGTGGCGAGGACGGCGCGGCGCGCCGGGGCGAGCGCGAGGCCGACTGCCGCGCAGCTCAGCCCGCCGAGCGCGGCGACCCAGAGGACGAGGTACGGCAGGATCGGGTCGACGATCTGCCGGACCGACCAGAGCGCGACGAGGCAGCCCACCAGGCAGAGGAGCGCCAGCGATCCGGCGAAGCGGCGGCCGCGGCGGCGGGCGGCCGCGACGGCCGCGCCGAGCAAGACGACGGTCGCGAGCGCGGCGGCGCCATCGGCCGCCAGGACGCCGCGACCGAGCAGCGGATCCGCGGCGAGCTCGAGCGCGAACCACCGGATGACCTCGCTCCACGGCTGCGGCTCGTGCGCCGAGGCGAAGAAGGCGGCGACCACGCTCAGGTTGCCGGGTCGGCGCGTCAGCTCCTCCCAGAGCGGGGCCGCCCAGGCCGCCAGGCCGAGCAGCACCGCCGAGGCGACCACGCGCCAGCGCAGGCCGCGCCGGAGGCCGAGGCCGACGCCGAGCGCGAGCGCGGCCGCGACGCTCGGGGCGTAGCCGACGTGGGTCTGGACCGCGAAGGAGCCGACGAGGACGGCGGCGGCCAGCGCGGCCTCTGAGCCGAGCGCCACGGCGGCGGTGAGCACGAGGACGAGCGCGTACGGCAGGATCGTGACGAACGGGTTGAGCGGGTGGCCGAGCAGCGGGGCGAAGAGCGCGGCGTGGACCGCGACGAAGAGCCCGAGCCACGCCAGCGCCAGCCGCCCGCCGAACCGCCAGCCGGCGGCCAGGATCCCCGCCGCGGCCGCGGTGTTGACCGCCAGCGCGCCGAGGTAGAGCGCCATGCCGTGCCGCCCTAGAAGCTCGTAGGACGGCACCTGCAAGTAGAAGTAGAGTGGGCCGGGGTGGCTCCAGTGGAAGCGGGAGTAGGGGCCGAGGAGCTGCTGGCCACGGGCGGCGTGGAGGACGTCCAGCTCGAGGACGGCGTCGTCGCCCTGGACGTAGATGGGTGGCGGAGAGTTGGCGAGCCACACGGCGAGGGTGGCCATGCGCGCCATGAATGGGAGGAGGACGATCAGGGCGGCGAGCCAGGGCCACGCCCCCACCCTGACCTTCTCCCAGGGGAGAAGGACGTCCTCGGGCACGCGGTATTATTGCCCCCGGAGTCGACGAGGACTTCGCGCGGAGGGAAAGACACATGGCGGAGGCGACCACGACCGGCACGATCTCGGCGCTGCTCCAGGAGGACCGCAAGTTCCCACCGCCGCCGGAGCTCGCGGCCAGCGCCAACGCCAAGGCCGACGTCTACGAGCGCGCCAAGGCGGATCCGCTCGCCTTCTGGGCCGAGGCGGCCAAGGGCATCGACTGGTTCAAGCCCTGGACGCAGGTCCTCGAGTGGAACGTGCCGTGGGCGAAGTGGTTCGTCGGCGGGCAGCTCAACGCGTCGTACAACTGCGTGGACCGCCACCTGACCGACGGCCGCAAGACGAAGGCGGCGCTCATCTGGGAGGGCGAGCCCGGCGAGACGCGCGTCCTGACCTACCAGGACCTCTACCGCGAGGTGAACCGCGCCGCCCACGCGCTGCGCAACCTCGGCGTGCAGAAAGGCGACCGGGTCGCCATCTACATGCCGATGGTGCCGGAGACGGCGATCGCGATGCTCGCGTGCGCCCGGCTCGGCGCGCCGCACACGGTCATCTTCGGCGGCTTCGCGCCAGAGGCGATCCGCGACCGGGTCAACGACTGTGGCGCCTCGTTCGTCATCACGGCCGATGGCGGCTACCGGCGCGGCAACGTCGTGCCGCTCTACGACAACGTCGACAAGGCGTGCGAGGGTGCGCCGACCGTCAAGAAGGTGCTGGTGCTGCGGCGGATGGGCGCGGCCAGGCCGGTCACGCTCAAGGCGGGGCGGGACGTCTGGTGGCACGAGGCGCTGGCCGACGCGCCGGCGTCGGCGCTCGAGCCCGAGGCGGTCGACGCCGAGCACCCGCTCTACATCCTCTACACGTCGGGCACGACCGGCAAGCCGAAGGGCATGCTGCACACGACCGGCGGCTACCTGGTCGGCACGATGACGACGGCCAGGTACGTCTTCGACCTGAAGGACGACGACGTCTACTGGTGCACGGCCGACGTCGGCTGGGTCACCGGCCATTCGTACATCGTCTACGGCCCGCTCGCGGCCGGCGCGACGTGCCTGATGTACGAGGGCGCGCCGGACTGGCCCGACCGAGACCGCTTCTGGGCGATCGTCGAGAAGTACCAGGTCTCGATCCTGTACACGGCGCCGACCGCGATCCGGTCGATGATGCGCTGGGGCGAGGAGCACCCACGCAAGCACGACCTGTCGTCGCTGCGGCTGCTCGGCACGGTCGGCGAGCCGATCAACCCCGAGGCGTGGATCTGGTACCACGAGAACATCGGCGGCGGTCGCTGCCCGATCGTCGACACGTGGTGGCAGACCGAGACGGGCGCGATCATGATCACACCGCTGCCGGGCGTCGTGACGACCAAGCCGGGGTCGGCAACCTTCCCGTTCCCGGGGATCGAGCCGGACGTGGTGGACGAGCAGGGCAACTCGGTGCCGCTCGGCGGGGGCGGCTACCTCGTGATCCGGCGGCCGTGGCCGGCGATGGCGCGCACGCTCTGGGGCGACGACGAGCGGTACAAGAGCACCTACTGGAGCCGCTTCCCGGGGATGTACTTCACGGGCGACGGCGCCAAGCGCGACGACGAGGGCTACTACTGGCTGCTCGGCCGCGTCGACGACGTGCTGAACGTGGCCGGCCACCGCATCGGCACGATGGAGGTCGAGTCGGCGCTGGTGTCGCACCCTTCGGTCGCCGAGGCCGCCGTCGTGGGCATCTCGCACGAGATCAAGGGGCAGGCGCTGGCCGCGTTCGTCACGCCGCGCGGGTCGGCGAACGCCGACGCCAGCCTGGTCGAGGAGCTGAAGAAGCACGTCGCCAGCACGATCGGCCCGATCGCCCGGCCGGACGCGATCTACTTCACCGCCGAGCTGCCGAAGACGCGGTCGGCCAAGATCATGCGCCGGCTGCTGCGCGACATCGCCGAGGGGCGGGTGCTGGGCGACACGACGACGCTGACCGACCCGGCGGTGATCGCCGACATCCGCGAGCGGTACGCGCACACCGAGGGGTAGAGGGTGGATGGCGC
>DASRFH010000026.1:0-23496 GCA_035651675.1 Chloroflexota bacterium
CGCGGATGTCCCAGAGGCCGATGTCGATCGCCGAGATCGCCCGCGTCGTCAGACCACGGCGGCCGATCAGCTTCGGCACCCACATCTTGTGCCACAGCCGCTCGACGTCGATCGGGTCCTCGCCGATCAGCTCCTTTTTCAGGTGCTGGATCGTCGCGTTGCCGACCAGCCCGCCGCCGCCGAGGCCGATGCCCGTGATGCCGGCATCCGTCTCGATCTTGACGAGCGCGAGGCCCGAGTGCGTGTAGGTGTGCTTGCCGTTGGATATCGGCTTGTGGCGCGGCCAGCGGAATTCCTCAGTCGTTATCGCCGTGATCTTCATCGGGGTGCGCTCCTTTCACCTGTGGTCTGTCGTCCCGAGCGGAGCGAGGCGCCTCGCCGAATGAGCTTACCAGCGGCCCTGGTGCGCCGCGGCCCTGGCGAGATTCCGCGTCGCTTTGCTCCCCGGAATGGCAGCCACGTCACTCGCTGATCCACCACTCGGCTTCGCGGAGCGAGCCCCACGTCGCCGGGAAGTTCTGGACGCGCTTGTGGACGAGGAAGTTGCCAGGCTCGAACCATAGGTAGTTGAACCAGGCCGACTCGTACATGAGCTTCTGTGCCTGGACGAACAGCTCGTGGCGCGTCTTCTGGTCGTACGAGCTGTCCGCCTTGTGCAGCGTATCGATCAGGCCCGGCACCTTGGCGCGGTGGTAGGCCGAGTTGCCACCCTCCGCCCACGTGACCAGCAGGTCGTCTGTTGGGTCGAGCGCGACGCCGCTCTGGCGGCTCGCCATCTCGAAGTCGTTGTTGATGCGGACGATCTCGCCCCAGGCGACGCGCTCGACAACGTTCAGGTTCAGCTTGACGCCGATCTTGTCGAGCATCTGCTGGAGCATCTGCGCCTGCTGCACGTCCTGCTCGCGGTTGTGCACCACGAACTTGACCTGCAGCGGCGTCTGACCACCCCACTCCTTCATGAGCTGCTGCGCTTTCGCGAGGTCGAACGGGTAGTACGGCACGGACGTGTCGTAGCCGACGGCGCCTGGCACGAACTCGTACGGCAGGAGGAAGCCGAACCCGCCACCGACCGCCTTGGCGATCGCGTCGCGATCGACCGCGTAGTTGATCGCCTGGCGCAGCTTCAGGCTCTTTTCGCCCTGGTCCTGCGAGAACGGCCCGTGGACCGCGTTGAAGAAGTACTGGCGCTTGTTCCCGGCGTACGGGGACTCGATGTAGCGCGCGTGCGGGATCTGCTTCGCGGCGGCGACGTCGCGCCCGCGCACGTTCTGGATCATGTCCGCCGTGCCGGCCCGCATCTCGTTGAACTGCGTCGTCGCCTCGACGACGAACCGGTAGGTGATGCCGTCGACGTACGGGAGCGGCTTGCCGTCCAGCCCCATATCCCAGTAGGCGTCGTTGCGCTTGACCTCGAGCTTGTCGCCCGACTGCCAGCTCACGAACTTGAACGGGCCGGTTCCGACCGGGTTGTTCTTCAACCACTCCTCGCCGTGGTCGTCGGCCGCCTTTTTCGAGACGATGAACGTGTTGCCGTTGCCGTTCGAGAGTGACGAGAGCACCGCCGCGCTCGGCCGCGTGAGGTTCAGCTGCACGGTCATCGGGTCGAGCGCGGTAGCCGGGTCCTTTTCGTCCACGGCCTGGAGGTAGTTCTTGGCGAAGCTCTTGGGGTTCTGGACCATCCGCTTCAGGTTCCAGACCACCACGTCGGCGTTCAGGTCGGAGCCATCGTGGAACTTGACCCCCTCGCGCAGCTTGAAGATGACCTTGTTGCCCGACGTCTCGAACGACTTCGCCAGACCCGGCTGCACGCCGTAGGCACCCTGCTCGTTGGGCCGCCAGCGCAGCAGCGATTCGTAGACCATGCTCGCGGTCGGACCGCTCGCCCAGATCGGGTCCATCGATACGAAGTCGTTGGTGACGAGCAGCTTGAGCTGGCCCCCGCGCTTGGGCGGACCGCTCGCGGCTGGGCTCGCCCCGGCGGCTGGCGTCGCGGCCGTGCCGGCCGCGGCGGCGGCCGCCGGCTTCGTCGCCGCGGCGGGCGCGCTGGTGGCGGTCGGGGCAGAGGTCGCGGCCGCCGCCGCGGTGGGCGCCTGCGCGGCCGGGGTCGGCGCCACGGTCGGCGGCGAGATCGGCGCCTGCGTCGGCTTGACCGCCGCGGTCGGCGTGGGCGGCGGCGCTCCTCCACAAGCGGCCAGCACCGCCGCAGCAGCCCCAAGGCCCAGCGCCAGGAACGTGCGTCGGGATGCCCCTGGCGGCGTGCTGCGCGCTTCGTTGCGGCGCACCGCGGATCGAACTGTGGACGTCATCTAGCCTCTCCTCCTACTCGACAGCCGTGGGTCGAGCGCGCGGCGCAGCCCGTCGCCCACGAAATTGAACGCCAACACAGTCAAGAAGATCGCCGTCCCGGGCGCGAGTGAGATCCAGGGCGCGGTCTCCAGGTACTGTCGGCCGGTCTGCAGCATCGAGCCCCAGCTCGGCGTCGGCGGCTGCACGCCGACGCCGAGGAACGACAGCCCAGCCTCGGTGAGGATGGCGTTGGCCATCAGCAGCGAGGTCTGGACGACGATCGGCGCCGTCACGTTCGGCCAGATGTGGCGGAACATGATCGCCAGCGGCGACACGCCGATCACCCGCGCGGCGGCCACGAAGTCGCGCTCCCGCATCGAGAGCGCCTGGCCGCGCGTCAGGCGGGCGATACCCGGCGCGGCGACGACGCCGATCGCGATCATCACGTTGCCGATCGCGGGGCCGAGCGCGGCGCTGATCGCCAGCGCCAGGATCAGCCCTGGGAACGCCTGGATCGCGTCGACGACGCGCATGATGACGTCGTCCACCCAGCCGCCGAAGTAGCCCGAAACCAGACCCAGCGTCACGCCGATCGTCAGCGAGATCACGACCGTTATCACGCCGACTTCCAGGGAGATGCGCGAGCCGTAGATCACGCGGCTGAGCACGTCGCGGCCGATGTCGTCGGTGCCGAGCAGGTGCGCCCACGAGGGCGCCTCGGTTAGCGCCTCGTAGTCCTGCAGGTTCGGGTCGTAGGGAGAGATAAGCGGCGCGAAGATCGCGCAGAGCACCACGATCGCCGAGATGACCAGCCCCGTCCCAACCAGACGGGTCTCGAGCACGCGGCGGACGAAGACGAGCGCCCCGTGCGGCTCCCGCGGCGCGACGACGCGCCCGGCCGTGAGCGTCGCCGCCATCAGCGGTACCTGATCCGCGGGTCGAGGTAGGCGTACACGATGTCGGTCGCCAGGTTCGCCAGCAGCACCGCCAGCGTGAACATGAGGATCGCGCCTTGCAGCACCGGGTAGTCGCGGAAGAAGATCGCGTCGACCGCGGCGCGCCCGACGCCCGGGATCGCGAAGATCGTCTCGGTGATGACCGACCCGGCGATGAGCGTCCCGACCTGCAAGCCGAGGATCGTGGCCAGCGGGATCATCGCGTTCTTGAGCGCGTGCCGCCCGATCACGAGCTTCTCGCGCAGCCCCTTCGCGCGCGCCGTCGTTATGTAGTCCTGTTCGAGCACCTCGACGAGCGCGGAGCGTCCCTGGCGCATGATCACCGCCGCCGCGTGCGTGCCGAGCACGATCGCGGGCATGATCACCAGCTTGAGGCTCTGCACGGGATCCTGGAACGGCGACGTGAAGCCGCTCGGCGGCAGCCAGCGGAGGACGACCGCCAGCACGTACATCATCACCAGCGCCTGGAAGAAGCTCGGACTTGCGACGCCAGCCAGCGCCAGCACCGTCGCGATCGAGTCGACCTTGCTGCCAGGTCTGAGCGCCGAGATGATCGCCACCGTCAGGCCGATCGCGATGCCGACCAGCATCCCGCAGAATCCGAGGTAGATCGAGATCGGCGCGCGGCGGATCAGGATGTCGAAGACCTGCTCGTTCGTGCGGATCGACTTGCCGAGGTCGCCGTGAACGACTTTGCCGAGCCAGGTCAGGTACTGCACGTAGAGCGGCTGGTCGAGACCAAGGTCCCGGCGAAGCGCTTCGTACGTCTGCCGGTTGCCGGCGTTCTCCCCGAGCATCGCGATCGCCGGGTCGCCCGGAAGGATGTAGAGCAGCCCGAAGGCGAGCACCGAGACGATCGCCAGGACGGGCACCATTTGGGCCAGACGGCGGAGGACGTACTCACGCAACGGCGGGCTCCCGCATGGCCTGCCCGGCCTGGATCTCCCGCCAGTAGTGGCACGCGACCCGCTGCTCCGCGTCGTCGCTCGCCTCGAGTTTCGGCTCCTCGCGGGCACAGAGCTCGGTCGCCCAGGGGCACCGTGGGTGGAACCGGCAGCCGCTCGGCGGGTTGGCCGGGCTCGGCACGTCGCCGCGCAGCACGATCCGCTCGCGTCGCGCCTCGAGCTCCGGGTCGGGCACCGGCACCGCCGAGAGCAGCGCGCGCGTGTACGGGTGGAGAGGACGGCCGTAGAGCGCGGCGCGCGGCGCGACTTCGACGATCTTGCCCAGGTACATCACGGCGACTCGGTCCGAGATGTGGCGGACGACGGCCAGGTCGTGGGCGATGAACAGGTAGGTCAGCCCAAGCTGCCGCTGCAGGCGGCGCAGCAGGTTCAGGACCTGCGCCTGGATCGACACGTCGAGTGCGCTGACCGGCTCGTCGCAGACGACGAAGTCCGGCTCGACCGCCAGCGCCCGCGCGAAGCCGATGCGCTGCCGCTGGCCACCCGAGAACTCATGCGGGTAGCGGTCGGCAAACGCCGGGTTGAGACCGACCAGTCCGAGCAGCTCGTCCACCCGCGCCCGACGCGCCTCGCGGCCGACCGCCAGCCCGTGGGTCGCCAGCGGCTCTTCTAGCGTCTGGCGCACCGTCATACGGGGGTTGAGCGAGGAGTACGGGTCCTGGAAGATCATCTGGACCCGCCGGCGTAGCGGCCGCATCTCGCGCCCGCCGACGTGGGCCACGTCGCGGCCGTCGATCAGGATCTGGCCGCCGGTCGGCTCGTAGAGCCGGACGATGCAGCGCCCGATCGTCGTCTTGCCGCAGCCCGACTCGCCGACGAGCCCGAGCGTCTCGCCGCGCCGCACCTCGAGGCTCACCCCGTCGACCGCCCGCACCGCGCCGACCTGGCGCTGAAACACCACGCCGCGGGTGATCGGGAAGTGCATCCGCAGATCGACGAGCTGGAGCAGCGGCGGCGCCGCCTCACCGGGTGGGAGGGAATCGGCACGAGTGCTCATGATGCGACCGACATCCGGCTTCGCCGGACCGGCTCGGTGCATCGAGACCTCACCCTACCCCTCTCCCAACGGGAGAAGGAATCGCGCGGACCCGCTCTCGCCCGGTGTTGACGTCGACCCAGCAGCGGATCGAGTGATCGCCCTCGATCTCGTCGAGCGGCGGCATCTCGGCGGCGCACTTGTCCATGGCGAACGGACAGCGCGGTGCGAAGGGACAGCCCGGACCGAGCGCGGCGAGGTCGGGCGGCGCGCCTTCGATCGACGCGAGGTCCGCGTCGGGATCGCCGTCGAGGCGCGGGACCGAGCGGAGCAAGCCGAGGGTGTACGGGTGGCTCGGCTGCGCGAAGAGGCGCCGCGTCGGCGCCTGCTCGACGATGTAGCCGGCGTACATCACCGCGACCCGGTCGCACATCCCGGCGACGACGCCGAGGTCGTGGGTGATGAGGATCAGCGCCATCCCGAGCTCGCGCCGCAGGCGGCGCAGCAGGTCGAGGATCTGCGCCTGGATCGTGACGTCGAGCGCGGTCGTCGGCTCGTCCGCGATCAGCAGCTTCGGGCCGCAGGCGATCGCCATCGCGATCATCGCGCGCTGCCGCATCCCGCCCGAGAACTGGTGCGGGTACTGACGCAGCCGCTCCCGCGCGGCCGGGATGCCGACCTGCTCGAGCAGCTCGAGCGCGCGCTCCGTCGCGCGGCGGCGCCCGTACCCCAGGTGCTCCTGCAGCGCCTCCTCGATCTGCAGCCCGACGGTGAGCACCGGATTAAGCGAGGTCATCGGGTCCTGGAAGATCATCGCCAGGTCGCGGCCCCGCACCCTGGCCATCGCCTCCGGTCGGAGCGCCATCAGGTCGACGCCGTCGAACAGGACGGCGTCGGCGCGCACCTCGGCCGGCGGCTCGGGCAGCAGCCGCATCAGCGAGAGCGACGAGACGCTCTTGCCCGAGCCGCTCTCGCCGACGATGCCGAGCGCCTCGCCCGGCGCGAGGTCGTACGAGACCCCGTTGACAGCGCGCACGACGGTGTCACGCAAGCGGAAGACCGTGCGGAGGTTCCGGACGGAGAGGAGGGCGGCTCTCATCGAACCGATACGCAGTTTCCTCGGGCGGAAGTCTACTCGGATCGACACGGGTAGAATGCAGCCTCGTGCCAGGCCCCCTCACCGGCATCCGCGTCCTCGACTGCACGCTCGCGCTGGCAGGGCCGTTCTGCTCGCTCCTGCTCGCCGACCTCGGCGCCGACGTCATCAAGGTCGAGAGCCCTGACCCAACGCAGCGCGGGCAGAGCGGGCTGGCCGCCTACAAGGGCGAGAACGGCCACTTCCTGATCGCCAACCGGAACAAGCGCGGGCTGACCGTCGACCTCAAAAGCGAAAAGGGCCGCGCGCTGTTCTACCGGCTGGTCGAGACCGCCGACGTCCTAGTCCAAAACTTCCGCCCCGGCGTGATGAAGCGGCTCGGCTGCGACTACGAGACGCTGCGTGGGATCAACCCCAGGCTGGTCTACTGTTCGATCTCCGGCTTCGGCGAGGGCAGTCCGTACGCCGAGCTCGGCGGCTTCGACCTCATCGCCCAGGGCATGAGTGGCCTGATGAGCGTGACGGGCGATCCGAGCGGCGGCGAGCCGGTAAAGGCTGGCACCCCCGTCTGCGACGTCGGCGCCGGCATGTACGGCGCGCTCGGCGTCGTGTCGGCGCTCTACCGCCGGGCCGCGACCGGCCGCGGCCAGCACGTCGAGGCGACGCTGCTCGACACGCCGATCTCCTGGCTCACCTGGCGTGCCGCCGAGTACTGGGGCACCGGCGAGGTGCCCGAGCCCCAGGGCAGCGGGCGCGGCGCCTACAGGGCCTTTCGGTGCGCCGATGGGCGCTGGGTGAACATCGGTCCCTCCAACCGGCTCTGGCCGGTAACATGCCAGACGCTCGGCGTGCCCGAGCTGATCGAGGACGAGCGCTTCGCGACGCCGGCCAAGCGGGTCGAGAACCACCGCGAGCTTTCGGAGGAGCTCCAGAAGGCGTTCCGCGCGAAGACGCGCGACGAGTGGGTCGCGGCGTTCCAGGCGGCCGGCGTGCCGACCGGGCCGATCAAGACCGTCGCCGAGGTGCTCGACGACGACCCGCACGTCAAAGCACGCGACATGGTCGTCGAGGTCGACCACCCGGTCATCGGCCGGATGAAGACGCTCGGCGTGCCGGTCAAGCTCTCCGAGACGCCCGGCGCCGTCACCCGCGCCGCGCCGACGCTCGGCCAGCACACCGACGAGATACTGTCGGAGCTGGGCTACAGCGCGGAGGAGATAGCTCAGCTACACGAGGAGCGCGTCGTCTGATCGCTCCGCCCACGAGGGGGAGGCAGGCACTCTGGTCCAGGGCAGCCACCGTATCCAGCGATCGCTCCGCCCACGAGGGGGAGGCAGAGCATCAGGCGAGGGGATGGCTCTTCTGGACGGCGCGGAGACGACTACGCCTACAGGATCACCGTGGCCGTCGCCACGCCGAGCAAGCCGCGGTCGCCCAGCTTGACCACCTGCAGCTCGCACCGGCCGTCCCCGTCGGAGACGCCGCCGACCTCGATCTCGTAGCCGGCCCGGATCGGGCGGATGCCCTTGTACTCGAGCCGCGCACCGGGCTTGAGCAGCGCGTGCGGGCCGAAGGCGCGCTCGAGCACTTCGGAGCAGTACGCGGCTGTCGCGACGCCCATGTTCACCGTTCCGCCGAAGATCGTCCGCCGTGCGAACTCGGGGTTGGTGTGGAGGTTCTGTCCGCGCCGCGGGCGGATGCGCGTCAGCTCCGCGTAGCGGTCGATCGCCTCCTGCGACTCGACCTTCGTGATCGTCGGCAGCGGCTCGCCCACCAGCGGCGCCGCCTGTGGCGGCGGGGAGGGTGGCGCGTTCGGGTCGCGCGGCGCCTGGCGCCAGATGATCGTGTAGGTGTACTCGACGACGAGGTCGCCGTGGGCGTCGTGCGCCTGGCAGCGCCAGGTCATGAACTGACTCCCTCGCCGCTCGTACTTCTCTTCGAGCCGGACGACCGAGGTTATCTCGTCCCCCGCCCGGATCGGCCGCTGGAAGAACAGCTCCGACTTCGCGTACGGCGTCGCGCGGTCGCCCTTCTCCTCAGGCGAGGCGTACCCTTTGGCGTGCATCACCTCGTTGCGCCGCAGGGGCGCACACTTGAAGGCGTACGTCGGCGGCGCGATCGAGCCGTCCACGTAGATGGGGTTGTCGTTCCGGACGGCCGCGCAGTAGTCGAGGATGCTCGCCGCCGTGACCACGTAGGTCAGCGGCGGCGAGGCGTCGCCAACCTCGGCGACGTCCCACTCGTAGAGCGGCAGCGCCGCGATCTGCTCCTCGCTGAGCGGCTCGACCGGCACCGTCGGGGCTCGCCTCATACGTCTCTCCCGTTCGCTGGCGAGCATACCGCATCTCGGCGATCGGCCTGTCAGCCAACGACGGGCAGCTCCGCGGCCCGGGTCACCTGCGCCGCCATGCAGCGCCTCGGCTTGACTCGCCGGCCGGGGCGGTCTAACGTCGGGCCGTCGTGCCTCGGCCGCCCGGACTGCTGGTCCTCTTCGGCTCGGGCGAGACCTCGCCAGCCGGCCGACGGGCGCACGAGTTCGTGTTCGAGCGGCTCGGCAAGCCGGTGGACGTGGCGATCCTCGGCACACCGGCCGGCTTCGAGACGAACGCGCTGCGCGTCGTCGAGCGGGTCAAGCAGTTCCTCGAGCACAACCTCCAGAATTACCAGCCGAACGTCATGGTCGTCCTGGCCCCGCGCCGCGACGCGGCCGGCGGCACGAACGACGCCTCGGCGCTGGCCGAGCTGCTCCAAGCGAACTACCTCTTCGCTGGCCCGGGCAGCCCGAGCTACGCGGCACGCCACCTGCGCGACTCGTTGGCGCTGAGCCACCTCCGCGCCCGCTGGGAGGCCGGCGCCGCGGTCGCCGCGGCTAGTGCCGCCGCGATCGCGCTCGGCCGCCACGCGATCCCCGTCTACGAGATTTTCAAGGCGGGGCACGATCCCCACTGGATCGAGGGGCTCGACCTGCTCGGTCCGCTCGGCTACCACCTCGCGATCGTGCCGCACTGGAACAACGCCGAAGGCGGCGCCGACTTCGATTCCAGCCGCTGCTTTATGGGCGAGCGCCGCTTCGAGCAGCTTCTGGCCGAGCTGCCGGCCGAGTGCCGCGTGCTCGGCATCGACGAGCAGACCGCCTGCGTGCTCGACTTCGAGGCCGACCGCGCGCACGTGCTCGGCGCGGGAAGCGCGACGATCGTCGCCGGCGGCGAGACGGCGGTGTACGCCGCGGGCGAGAGCTTCGCGCTCGCCGCGCTACGGGACGGCGGCTAGCTCGCCGAGCAGCGCGGCAAGCTCGTCCGGTCGGTGGAGCGGGACGTCGTGCACGGTCTCGCGCATCCAGAACGTGCGCGCCTTCGGCGGACCGCCGAGCGCCTGCTCGGCGAGCCGCAGGAACGCCTCGCGGTCGGCGCGCCAGCTGGCGTCGCGCTGCGGGGCGTCGGCCGGCGGGTCGGCCGGGATCAGGTACGTCGGGCACTCCACCCGGGTGAACAGCTCGCTCGGCCGCTGGCCGTACATAGCGCACAGAATCCTCATGTGGTTCTCGACCGCCAGGTTGCGGTGAACCACGCCGACCTCGTCCACCCAGAAGTTGCCGAGCGTCGCCTCCTCCCACGCCGGGGTCCAACGGTCGCCGAGACGATCGCGCATCCGCTGCTTGAGCTCGGCCACCGGCATCTCGATGTGCGGCGGGCGGAGCCGCTCCTGCGCCTCCTCCCACGTCATTCGGCGTGAGAGCTCGATGAAGCCGCCGTCCACCAGCGCGAGCGCGCGCGGGCCCGGCCGGACGTTCGCCGCGAAGTCGAGCGCGACGTTGCCGCCCCACGAGTGCCCGACCAGCAAAGGCCGGTCGATCCCGAGCGCCGCGAACGCCTGTCGGAGGTCGTCGGCCATGGTCGCGAAGTCGTAGCCGCCGTTCGGCTTGTCGCTGAGCCCATGGCCCCGCTGGTCGAGGGCGACGACCCGCCACGTCGGCGCGAGCCGCTCGGCGACGAGGTTCCAGATGCCCTTGTTGGAGGCGAGCCCGTGGAGCAAGACGATGGGCGCGCCGTGACCGGGCCACTCGCGGTACGCCAGCTCGAGCGGCTCGTTCTGCCACCTGACCGCGACGCGGCCGTCGCGGACGTCGCTCATCACCACGGCGTTCTCCACTTCCCCGTCGGGCGACGTGACTCAGCCGGTCGGCCTGGTCCGCAGCATCGCACTGCTCGGGCCGAAGAGCGCGTAGGCGGCGACCACTACGATCGCCGTGGCCAGCGCGACGACCTGCGCCTCCTGCAACCCGGCGACGATGATCGTCTCCTGCCGGAAGTAAGTGAGGACGAAGCGGACCAGCGCGTAGCCAAGCGCCGCCGCGAGGAAAAGCTGCCCGGGCCGCTTCAACAGCCGATCGGCAAAGCGCCACAGCAGGTAGAGGATGATCGCCTCGCAGACGATCTCGTAGATGGGGTACGCGTGCGTCGGCACCCCACGCAGGTCGTCCGGCAGCAGGTCGTTGGGGTTGACGTAGGCGATGCAAAGGCCAGGCGCGCCGTTGCAAGCTGCGCCCCACGCGTCGCCGTTGGAGAGGCACCCCAACCGGCCGATCGCCTGGCCGACAAGCATCGCCGGGGCGGCGATGTCGAGCAGCCGCCACTTCGGCAGCCTCATCCGGTGCGCCGCGATCCACCCCGCCGCGACGCCGCCGATGAACCCGCCGTAGACGGCGATGCCGCCGTTCCAGACCTGCACGATCTCGGCCGGGTGCTCGGCGAAGTAGCTCAGGTGGTCGAGCACGTGGAAGAGGCGCGCCCCGATCACGCCGCCGAAGACACCCCAGAGGGCGACGTTTTCGATCTTCTCGACTGGAAGGCCCTGCCGCTCGGCGAGCCTGGTGGTCAGCCAGACGGCCACGACGATCGCCAGGGCGGTGAACATGCCGTGCAGGCCGAGCTGGAAGGGACCGAGGCCGGTCAGCAGCGGGTCGAACGAAAACGTCGCGATCAGCTCCGGGCCGCTGGCGTAGAAGCTCACGGTGCTAAGCATGACGCTTTTGTTCGGCGGAAGCCAGGAACCATCGAGGAGCAGCCATCCGAAGGAGCGGGGCGGCGAGGAGTCGCGGCCATCGCGCCGGCCGGGCTCCTGCGCTCTACGAGGCATGGCAGCCTCGCCCATGTATGCTCTAGCGCCCACGTGTTCAGGACGCAGGCGTCGGCGGCTCTCTTTCTACTGGCCGGCCTCGCCTTCGCGCTGCTGATCGGCCTGCCCCTGGCCGCGCTCCTGCTCCGAACACTCCCGGGCGGCGTGCTCGGCACCTACCTCGTCGACGAGCAGGTGGTACGGGCGCTTCGCCTGAGCTTGCTGACCACCGCGGTCACGCTAGCGCTCACGCTGCTGTTCGGCACGCCCCTGGCCTACCTGCTGGCGCGACGGCACTTCCCCGGCAGGGGGGCGCTGGAGACGCTCGTCGACCTGCCGATGGTGCTGCCGCCGGCCGTGGCGGGCGTCGCGCTGCTGATGGCCTTCGGCCGCCGTGGGATGCTGGGTCCGGCGCTGGCGTCGCTCGGGATCGAGCTGCCGTTCACGACCGCCGCGGTGGTGATGGCGCAGGGGTTCGTCGCCGGGCCGTTCTACGTGAGGGCGGCACGCGCCGGGTTCGCGGGGGTCGACCCGACGATCGAGGGCGTCGCCCGCACGCTCGGCGTCTCGCCGCTGCGCGTGTTTTGGCGCGTGACGGTGCCGCTCGCCGCGCCGGGACTGCTGGGCGGCGCCGTGATGACCTGGGCGCGGTCGCTCGGCGAGTTCGGCGCGACGATCATGTTCGCGGGGAACTTCGTTGGCCGCACCCAGACGATGCCGCTGGCGATCTACCAGGCGCTGGAGAGCGACCTCAACGTGTCGTTGACGCTCGCGACGATCCTGGTGATCGCGTCGTTCGCGGTGCTGTTCCTCTTCCGCGCGGCCGCGCGCCGAGGGCTCGCCGGGCTCTAGAACGTCGGCCCGTTTATCACGCGGCGATGGGCGGTGGGTAGCGGCGGGCGATGACGAAGAGGTCGTGGACGACGGCGGCGCGGCGGAGGTCGAAGAGGTTCTTGCGCACGCCGCGGTAGCGGGCGCGCCGTCCCTGCCAGTGGCCGACGTGGGCGAGGCCGTGCTCGACCGCGGCGCGTTCGCGCAGGCGAGCGCGGCCGTCGGGTGTGCGCTGGAGGGCGCGGAGCTGGGCCAGGAGCGGCTCGTCGGGATGGAGGGCGACAGTGCGGCCACGCGCGCGGGTTGTGCAGCGGTCGCGGAGCCCGCAGGCGGCGCAGGTCGCCGCCGGGAACCGGACCGTCGTCCCGGCGGCGCACGGCTGGACGGCGCCCGCGGGGCAGGTCAGGGTGCCGGCGTCCCAATCGATGGCGAAGGCGGTCTTGGGGAAGCGGTCGCCGTTGCGGACGGGCCAGGGCTTGCCGACGATGCGGCGCTCGGGCGGGCGGTCGCGCACCAGCGGGCTGGCGAGGTAGCCGCGGTCGATGTGCAGCTCGGCGATGGTGCAGCCCTGCCGGTCGAGGTCCGCTTGCAGCGCCGGGGTCGCGGCGGACTCGGGCACGTTGGCGGCCGTGACGGCGACGGCGTGGATCAGGCCGCTGTCGAGGTCGCGCAGGATGTGGCGCTTGTAGCCGTCGACCCGCTCGGTCCGGCTCTTGCGGCCGTGGCGCATCTCGCCGTCGGTGACGCTGATGCGGCGGTCGCGCGCGACCCCCTGCGCCAGCGCTGGCGCGCCCGCGGGTGTGTGCACGACGTCCTGCGCCCGGATCCGGTCGGCGACCGCAACAGCCGCGTGGGCTCCACCGGGTGCATCCTCGTGCGCGGCCACGTAGCTCGCGACCGCGGTCACCATCTCGAGCACGCGCGTCAGCGCGGCCGTGCGCGCGGCCGCGTCGTCCCAATCGACGTCCAGCGCCGCCTTCAGGCTCGACCGGCTGAGCTCCGGCACCCCGACCGCTGCCGCGACGTCCGCCAGCCGCCGCCCCTGCCGACGGGCCAACACGCCCACCGCCTGCCGCAGGGCGTGGCCCAGGAGGTTGTAGGTGTCCTCGACCCGCCCCGCGCCCCACAAGGGGCTGGCGTCGAGCGCCGCCCGCAGCGCCCGCGCCCCGAACCCGCCGCGTTGCTGCGCCACCGCGACCGTGCGCTCGACCAGCCGCCGGTCCAGGTCGGCCCGCACCACCAGCTGCCGGAACCGCCACAGCGTCCCCTTCCCGAACGGCGCCCGCGCCGTCCCCAGGCAGCCCAGCACCAGCTGCCAGCGCCGGTCGGTCGTGGCCGCCTCGACGACGTCCTCGTCCGACAGCCCCGTGTACGCCTGCAGGATCGTCGCCAGCGCCAGCTGCGCGGGCGGCACCGGCGGCTTGCCACGCCCCTCGTACACCGCCGCCAGCTCGCCCTGGAACCCCTCGTCCAACAGCTCGTGCCGCCACGTCCGCAAGAACAGGAACAGCCGGCTCTTCTGTTTCATCAGACCAACCACCGCCCGCTCGTCCGCCGTCAGCTCCACCGGCGGTCGCCACACCTCCGGACGCATGCGCACTTCTCCTGGGCCTACCGCCCAGTCGACACAGTTCACCACCCCGTTCGCCTTGTCAATAAGCCAGCGCGCGAGCTAAACGGGCCGGCGCTCTAGCCGTTCCGCGCCACCACAGCGAGCCACAGCTTCGTCGTGGCGCCGTACTCGACCGCGCCGATGTCGCAGACCTTGTTGCCGGTGCCCTTGCCGTCGAACGGGCGCGGCGCGCCGCGCGCGTCGGTGGGGGGGCAGCCGTTGTTATCCCCGGCGTCGATAACGGGGCTTCCAGGCAGCGGCGCCTCGGTCGGCGTCGGCCCGACGTTCTCCGCGAGCGAGCCGAGCAGCGGGTTGGTACTCTTCATGTCGCCGGCCTGGTCGAAGCCGCAATTGGTGCTGCTATCCAGGTTGTGGCCCTGCGAGGTGATCGTCCCGCCACAATTCTTCTCGAACGCGTTGCTCGCGATGATGGTGTTCTTCGCCGTCGCCGTCGTGCCCGACTCGGCGACGACCCCGGCGCCGCGCGTCGCGGTGTTGCCGGTGATAGTGTCGTTGAGCAGCGTGAGCTTGCCAGCCCCGATCACGAGGACGCCACCGCCGTCGCCGTTCGTGAAGACGCTGCCCTGGGTGACGGTGTTGGCGACGATCGTCGCGTTGGTGAGCCCGGCGGTCCCCGCCGTGCCGACGCCACCCGCGCCCTGCTGCGCGGTGTTGGCGGTGACGAGGCTCCGCAGCACGGTGAGCGTGCCGCCCGCGTCGTTGCCCACGCCGCCGCCGTAGTTCGTGGCCGTGTTGGCGCTGACGATCGAGTCGGCGATCGTCAACGTGCCGGTCGACGTGTTGAACAGCCCGCCACCCTGGTTCGTCGCCGTGTTGGCCGTCACGGTCACGCGCTGGAGCGTCAGGGTGCCGCTGTTGCGCACCCCGCCGCCGACGTCGGCCGAGCCGTTCCGGATCGTCACGCCGGAGATCGTGGCGTCGCCGCTCGCCGCGACGTCGAAGACGCGGTCGAGCCCGCCGCCGTCCACGATCGTGCTGGACGAGCCGGCGCCGACGATCGTGATCGTGCCCTGGATGTCGAGGTCGCCGGTCGCGCCGTTCTCCTCGCCTTTCCCGGCGATCGTCAGCGCGTAGGTGCCGGCCGGCAGGTTGATCGTCACCGTTCCCGGGAACGCGTTCGCCTCGCGGATCGCGGCGCGCAGCGTGCAGCCGCCGCCGACCGCGGCGCACACGCCGTCGCCGATCTTCGCGTCGTCGGCGTCGGCGGTGCTGTCGACCGTGAACGTCGTGGCCAGGCCCGTCCGCCGCGCAGCGGTGGACTGCCCTGGGATGAGCGGCAGCCCGGCGCCCACGACGACGACCGCGCCGAGCACCACGCCGACCGCGCCACGGCTGAACGTCGACACCGTCCGCACCTCCGGCACCGAAGATTGCCGGTGCCGCGCTAAACCACCGTTAACCCGGCATTCAGCTGTCGTAAGAAAAGACGCCGGTCGTGCTAGCCTGCGGCGTGCTCCAGGTCGAGGTCGACAAGCAGCTCGGCACGTTCCACCTGCGCGCCAGGTTCGACGCCGGCGGCGAGACGCTCGTCCTCTTCGGCCCGTCCGGCTCCGGCAAGAGCCTGACCCTCCAGGCGATCGCCGGACTGCTACGCCCCGACGCCGGACGCATCGTGCTCGGCGGACAGCCGCTCTTCGACGCCGGCCGGCGGATCGACATGCCGCCCGAGCGACGGCGCGTCGGCTACCTGCCGCAGGGCTACGCGCTCTTCCCGCACCTCTCGGTTCGCGACAACATCGCGTTCGGGCTCGCCGGCCTGCCGAGGGACGAAGCGCGCCGCCGGCTCGCCGAGGCGGTCGAGTTGCTTCGGTTGGAGGGTCTGGAGGCGCGGCTGCCGGGGCAGATCTCCGGCGGCCAGGCCCAGCGCGTCGCGCTGGCGCGCGCGCTCGTCATCCAACCGCGCATCCTGCTGCTCGACGAGCCGTTCGCCGCGCTCGACGCCGAGATCCGTCGGACGCTGCGCGCGGAGCTGGTCGACCTGCAGCGCAAGGTCGGAATCGCGGTGGTGCTGGTGACCCACGACCCGGCCGAGGCGTACGCCGTGGGCGACCGGATCGCCGTCTACGACAACGGCGAGGTGCTCCAGGTCGGCCCGACCGGCGCGGTGTTCGACCACCCGGTTAGCCGCCGTGTCGCCGAGCTGACCGCGACCCGCAACGTGCTGGTGGGCCGGGTCGCCGGCCACAGCGCAGACTGCACGCTCGTCCACGTCGGCCCATACGAGGTTGTCGCGCCCGCGAGCGACCTTCGGCCGAACCAGAGCGTGGACGTCTGCATCCGGCCCGAGCACGTGCTCCTGGTGCGGCCGAGCCAGGCGCCACACGTCGCGCCGCGCTCCAACGTGCTGGAGGGTGAGATCGTCCGCGAGGTCGCTTACGGCACGTACCACACGCTCTACCTCCGGCTCGACCGCCCGATCCGCGGCGGTGACTACGATCTGGAGATCGACGTCCCGGCCCATCCGTACGAGGTGATGGACGTGGCGTACCAGCGCCGGTGGAGCGTGTCGCTCAAGCGCAGTGCGATCCACTTGATCCCGCGGTGAGGCAGGCCCAGAATTCAGGGCTGTCAGGGCGCTCTCGTCGTTCCGGGGGGCGCCGGCGACGGGAACCCTTGGCCTTAGCGACCCACATCGGTGCCGGTGGTGGTCGCGACGGGGGGATTCCCTCTCCGGTCGGCACGGCAACACGCGGCTAGTGGAGCACACGCCTTGGTTTTCATCAGTGGGAACATCCGTGGCCGAGGCTCGGTTTCCCCGCGCCCGCCCGTTGTCTGACCTCGGCGGGTCGCACACCTGGCTGCTGGACGTCGGCGGGGGGCTGGCGCGTGAGGCGGTGGCGTCCGACCGACGCGCGGTCGTCGAGCGGCCCGGCGACGAGGTGCTGCTGGCCGCGCTCGGGGCGGCCAGCATCGAGCGCACGGATCTCTCGGACACGGTGGAGCGCGTGCGCGCGCTGCTGCCCAACGGGCCGGTCATCCGCGCGGTCCTGAAGCTCGGAGGGTTCTGGCGCTCGCCGAAGGAGCGACTGCTGTACGCCGAGGTGCTCCGGCCGGAGGTCGAGGGTTCGCCGGCGCTGTTGGCGGCGGGTGAGCGGTGGTTGCTGCTGGAGGAGCTCGCCGACGCGCGGCCGGTCGCCGTCGACGACGAGTCGGCCGTCCGCGCGGTCTACCGGCGGCTGGCCGAAGTCCACGCGGGCAACGCCCCGCGGGCGCTGGGCAGCGTGCTCGACGGCGAGCTGTCGGCCGCGCCGCTCTCGGCGCTCGACGCCGATGCGTTCGTCCGGGGTGTCGAAGCGCTGGAAGTGCTCGCGGCACGCGCGGCGCGCGACCCGGAGGCGTGGGAGATCGGCGGCGACGACGTGCGGCGCGTCGAGGGCCTGCGCGCGTGGGCGGCCGAGCGGGGCGCGGAGTTGGCCGCGCTCGGCCCGCCGACGCTGCTGCACGGCGATTACCAGCGGCGCAACTGGCTGCTCGGCCCGGATGGCCTGCCGCGGGTGCTCGACTGGGAGCTCGCCGCAAGGGGCCCCGGCATCCTCGACCTCTACTACCTCCAGCTACACGCGCCGGGCGCCGGCCACGCACCGGCCGGGCCGCTCGCCGAAGCCGCTGTCGGCTGGTACGCCGAGCGGCTCGCGGAGCTCGCCCCCGACGCGCCGACCGCCGCCGACCTCCGCCGCCACCTGCCGGACGCGATCGCCTGGGGTGCGCTCGCCGCGGCTCGCCTGCGGCTCGACGACTTCTACGCGCCGGCGCCGCGCTCCCGCTCGCCGCGGGGCGAGCTGCCGGCCGCCGCGGCCCGCCTCATCCGGTACGCGGCTGCGCAGGTTGGCGTCGAGCAGTAGCCACCCCGGGGACGGCTCGGCCGATCATCCTTTGATCCCGGTCATCACGATCCCCTGAACGAAATAGCGCTGGGCGACGAAGAACAGCACCAGGATCGGGATCAGCATCAACGTCGCGGCGGCCATCATCAGGTTCCACTCGACCAGGTACTCGCTCTTGAACAGCGCGAGCCCGATCGCGAGTGTCCGCAGCGACGGCGTATGGATGTAGACGAGCGGGCGCAGGAACTCGTTCCAGTGGTAGATGACCGAGAGGATCGCGAGCGTCGCGAGCACTGGCCGGGCGAGCGGCAGCATGATGCTCCACCAGATCCGGAACGCACCGGCGCCGTCCACGCGCGCCGCCTCGTCGAGGTCGAGCGGGATCGTCAGCGCGTACTGGCGGAACAGGAACACGGCGAAGGCGCTGCCGCCGAGGCTCCACGGGATGATCAGCGGCCATAGCGTGTCGAGCAGCGTGAGCTGCTTGAAGATCAGGAACTCGGGGATGAGCGTGACGATCCCCGGCAGCATCAGCGCGGTCAGGCACATCGCGAAGAGCTTGTCCCGGCCGGGGAAGCGGAGCCGCGCGAACGCGTAGCCGGCCAGGCTCGCCGTCAGCACGCCGCAGCAGGTGGCCGTGATGGTCACGACCAGCGTGTTCCTCAGGAACTGGAACATCGGCACGACCGTGACCGCCCGGTAGTAGTTGCCCCAGACGACCGGGTCCGGGATCCACTGCGGCGGGAAGGTGATCTCGCGGCCGCTCAGCTTCAGGCTGGTCGACACCATCCATAAGAACGGCACCACGTAGATCGTCGAGAGCAGCACGAGCAGGACGTGGAGCGTCACGTGGAGCGCGCGCCGCCGGGCCAGCACTAGCGCGCGCCCCCTTCGTAGTGCACCCAGCGCCTCGCGAAGTAGAACTGGATCCCGGTCAACGCGAGGACGACCAGGAAGAGCAGCCAGGCCAGCGCCGAGGCGTAGCCCATCTCGAAGTCCTTGAACGCCTTGAAGAACAGGTAGATGATGTAGATCAGCGACGCGTTCGCCGGGCCGCCCTGCGTCGTGGTGTAGACGAGCGTGAAGTAGGCCTGGAACGAGGCGATCACGCCGATGATCAGGTTGAAGAAGATGACCGGGCTGATCATCGGCACGGTCACGTTCCGGAACCGCTGCCACGCGCCCGCGCCGTCGATCGCGGCGGCCTCGTAGAGGCTCTCCGGCACACCCTGCAAGCCCGCCAGGAAGACGATCATCGGCGTGCCGATACCGCCCCACAGCGTGATGAGCACGATCGACGGCTTGACGAGGTTGACGTCGAACAGCCACTTGAGCGTCGGGAGGCCAACCTTGTCGAGCAGCGCGTTGGCCAGCCCGAAATCGGGGTTGAAGATCCAGAGCCAGAGCAGCGCGGCCGCGACGAGCGGCATCTGCGACGGCAGGTAGAAGATCGTCCGGTAGATCGCGATGCCCTTCAGCTTCTCGTTCAGCGCCATCGCCAGGCTGAGCGCGAGCATCTGTTGGAGCGGCACCGAGAGCAGGCTGATGTAGGCCGTGTTACCGAGCGACTGGTAGAAGAGCGGGTCCTTGAACACCCGCTGCAGGTTCGCCAGCCCGGTGAAGTCCGGCGGCGTGATGATGTCGTATTCGGTGAACGAGAGGGCGAGCGCGCCGACCATCGGCCCCAGCGTGAAGCACACGAAGCCGACGAGCCAGGGCAGGATGCAGAGGTAGCCCTCGACCGCCTGCTTGCGCGCCAGGCTAGAGCCGCGCCGGACCGTCGTGGCGGCCCGGCTTCGCGCGATCGCCGACATCGGCGCTACGTCTTGAGCAGCGGGTCCATCGCCGCCTTGGCGTTCTTCATCGCCGTCGGGATGTCCTGCTGCCCGACGAGCACCTTGTCCCACTCGGCTTTCCAGGCGCGGTTGATCTCGGGACCCTTGCCGGGCACCCGCCAGGCGCGGACGGTGTTGATCGACTCCTGGTAGACCTCGAGCTTCTCGTACGGCTTCAACGACTTCTTGAAGACGTCGGAGTCGAGGAGCGCCTTCTGGACCGGCACGGGGCGGCCGGTGGCGAGGTAGATCGGGGCCGCCTCGGGGCCGCCGAAGAACTTCGCGACCTGGTACGCCTGGTCCACGTACTTCGTGCCCACGGGCAGACCCGAGGCGTTCGGTCCGTCGCGGTTGACCGGGCCGGTCTTCCCCTTCGGCGTGCCGATGATGCCGATCTCGAAGTCGGCGTTGGCGAGCTCGATCGAGCGGAACTTGCCGGCCCAGGCCATGCCGACGCGGCCGGTCCGGAAAAGCCAGCTGATGCCTTGGAGGTCGGCAGGCAGCGGGATCGACTTGTCCTTCAGGAACATGTCGGCGTGCATCTGCGCGACCTCGACCACGCCGGGCTGGTCGACGAGCCAGGCGGTCTCGTCTTTGTTCAGCAGCTCGGCGCCGTTATCCCACACCGGCACCGAGAAATAGAACTGCATGTTGTCGACGTCGTGCCCATCCCAGCCGAGCGTCTTGTCGGCGCCCGAGCCGGTGGTCGTGTCCTTGGCGGCCTTGCGCAGGTTCTCCCAGGTCCACGCGCCCTCGGCTTTGTAGTCGTCCGGGGTTTTGGCGCCGACCTTCTTGAAGAGCGTCTTGTTGTAGAAGATGAACGAAGGGCCGCTGTAGTACGGGACGCCGAAGATCTTGCCCTGGTCCGACCAGAAGTCGAGCTGGGCCGGGATGTAGAGGTTCTTGTCGTCCTTCATCCGGTCGGTCAGGTCGTTCAGCCGCTTCGCCTGGATGAAGCGCAGCACCCACGCCGGGTGGAGCTCCATCGCGTCGGCCGGCGTTCCCGCCGCCATCTCGGTCTGCATCTTCGTGTCGAACCCGTCCGAGGGGACGTCGTCGAACGTGACCTTGATGTTCGGGTTCTTCTCGTTGAACGCTTTGAAGACGTTCTCGAAGACGTTGTGGTCCTCGGGGGACGACGACCAATAGGCGACGCGCAGGGAGACGGCGGCGCCGCCGGCGGCGGGTTGCGCGGCCGGGGCGGTCGTGGCCGCGGCCGCCGGCTTGGTGGCCGCGCCGGCCGCGGGCGCCGACGTCGGGGCGGTCGTCGCCGCGGCGGCTGGCGCGGCCGGGGCGGTCGTGGCGGCGGGCTTGGGTGCTTCGGTCGGCTTCGCCGGCGCGGGCGTTGGCGCGGGCGTCGTCCCGCACGCGGCGAGGACTGAAGCCGCAGCCGCGGCGGTGCCGACGCGCAGCACGGCGCGGCGTGAAAACCTCTTCGCGCTATGCACAGGTTGCCTCCCTCCCAGAGTCAGCGCGATCCTATCACTTGGTTCGGCGGAATGCGCGGCGCCTGCGTAGCCGCCGTGGCACGGACCCGCCGGCTGAAGTCGGCGACCGCCACGCGCATCTCGCCGTTGATGCGGTGCCCCGCACCCGAGAACACCTCGAGCTCGGCGTCGGCGCCGGCCTCCCTTAGCGCCTTCACCAGCGTTCGTGCCCGGTCGACGCGGCTGACGCCGAGGTACTGGTCCCAGGCGCGCGAGGTGGTCACGTGGTCGTCGTCCTGCGAGCCGACGCCGACCCAGAACCAGACCCGTTTGACCGCGTCGGCGTCGACGCCGAGCCCACGACGTGCCGGGAAGCCGGCGGAGCCGAAGGGGAACGGCGGGTCCGACCCGTCGGGCAGCGGCGGCAGCGTGTAGTTCGCTCCGCCGAGCAGCGCGACCGCTCGCACGTCGTTCGGTCGGGCGAGGGCGTACCGCTCGGCAAGCGCCGCGCCACGCCCGTAGCCGAACAGCAGCGCCCGGCGCCGCAGGCGCAGCCCGGTGCTGCGCGGCAACTCGTCCATCACGTCGCGCAGGCCGCGCACGAGCTTCGGCGACTCGGCCGCGACCGCCTCGGGATCGAGGCGGTCGGACTCGTACGCGAGCTGCGGCGCGACCAGCAGCCAGCCTTCGCGGTCGGCGAGGCCAAGCAGCTCCTGGCCGAACGTCTCGGCGTCGTCGTCGACGTCGTGCAGGACGACCAGAACGGGCAGCGGCTGCTCCGCGACCGCGTTCGGCGGCAGGTGCAGCGCATAGCGCGGCTCGTCGATGGTGTTGCGGTCGTCCCGCAGATGCACGAGGCCGGCGATCGGGTGCGCCGGCAGCGGCGCGACGACCACCGCCGCCGCCAGCACCGCCGCCGTGCCCCCGATGAGCGCCGGATCGACGCGGCGGCGCAGCGCCTGTTCGGACGAGGCGCGCACGATGGCCCGGCGCAGTCCTTCCCAGACGGCGACGCCGAAAAACACGAACAGGATGCCGAACACGAGGAACACGGACCCGCGCGTCTCGTTCGTGATGTCGGCGCTCGGCATCTCCTGGCGGTAGTCGGTGAGCAGCGCCACGACCGCCAGGTGCAGCACGTAGGCGGTGAGCGCCGACTGGCCGAGCGGAAGCAGCAGGTGGCCAAGCGTCGCGGCGATCGGGCGCCAGGCGTACGTCGCGAGCTGGAACGCCAGCCCGAAGACGCAGGCGCAGGCCAGGAGGCGCGCCGGCGGCAGACTCCACTTCGCGAAGGCGTCCGTCAGCGCCTGGCCACCGTCCGGGTAGTAGTGGCCGAGCCACGCCGAGCCGTGCTGGTACACGACGAGGAAGCCGGCCAGGCCGGCGGCGCAGAGCGCGAGACTCTGCCAGCCTACCAGGCGGGCGAAGCGCTCGGCCAACGCGCGCCTGTGCCACCCGACCGTCAGCGCCGTGAAGAACAGCACCTGCCACGCCGCGATGTAGAAGAACGACTCGGCCTCCGACGGCCACGGCATGTCGATCGGGTTGAGCTGGTGGGCGGTCCAGACCGCCCACGAAACAGCCATCAGCAGCGGCCACAGCCCGCGTCGCAGCAACACGAAGGCGGCCGGCGCGACGCCGACCAGAAACGTGTAGAGCAGCAGCACGTCCGTCAGGTAAAAGGTGCGCCGCAGCGTGAGCACCGGCCACCACGCTTCCTGCAAGTCGACCCCGGCCGCCCACGGAAGGCCGAGGCGCGACGACAGCCACATGAAGCCGAGCGTGGCGCCGACCGTGACGCAGTAGAGGAAGAGCGCCCGCCGCCAGGCTTTGAGCGCGGCCGCCCACAGCCCCTTCGACTCGGCGAGCGGCCGGTAGACGATGCCCATGACCAGGCCCGAGATGAAGACGAACCCCTCGGCGGCCGACACGAAGAAGCGGTTCCCACCCGTGAACAGGTAGAGCCACGTCGGCGCGTCGAGGTGGTCGACGGTCATGGCGACCACGCAGTAGCCGCGCAACAAATCGAGCCGACGATCCCGGCGAGCGCCCTCGGCGTACCGCCAGCCGGCGACAAGCCTCAGGAACGGGGAGAGATTGAGCCGAGGAAGGCTGGGTGCGCGCGGAACTGGGGCGGCTCCGCTGGCCACGCAGTCAATCTAAACCCGGACGCAACAAACGGCCAGCAAGCGGCTCGCTCCCCTTCGGTCTGGGCGTGTGGCCGCGGGCCAGGAGACGAGTCGGAGAGGAGTCGCGGAGCGCGTCCGCCCGAGTCCGCCTTTACTCTCGCCCTCTTCCAGGAGAGAGGAGACGGCTACGCCAAGTACGCCCTCAAACGGCGGACGACGGGATCGTCGCGCAGCCGCGACAGCGCCTGGGCCTCGATCTGCCGCGCGCGCTCCCGCGTCACGCCGAGCACCTTGCCCGCCTCCTCGAGCGAGTGGGCCCGGTCGTGGCCGATGCCGAAACGCAAAGCGAGCACCGTGCGCTCGCGCGGGGCGAGCTGGTCGAGCGCGCGCCGCACGTCTTCGAGCAGGCACAGGTGCTCGGCC
>DASRFH010000027.1:0-11054 GCA_035651675.1 Chloroflexota bacterium
CACCGCCACCGCCACCCGCACGAGCCCGGCGCTGCCCGCTTCCTCAGCCATGGGCGACACCTCCTCCAATAGAAGGGAGTCTAGTCAGAGCCGGGCGACTGGGTGCTGCCCCAGGGGTAGCAGCCGCGCTGGGCCGTCCAAACGTAAACGTTGTTACGCCCGAGCCGTTCCGGCAGCCGTCGTAGACTGGCCCGCGACCACTGGGGAGGCCGGCGGAGACGATGGCGCGACTCGAAGAGCTGACCCGCGGCGCGGCGGTCAAGGGCGTCCTGCCGGACGGCCTCGTCACGGTCGTCGACGCGAAGTGGTACGGCGCCAGCGTCGTCGAGCTGACCTACAAAGACGCGGCCGGCCGGCTCGGCAGCGAGCTGCTCTACCGCCACCGCGAGCCCACGCTCGAGGTCGTCACGCTCGGCCGTCCCTGGGGCTTCGACGGCGACGGCGCGCTCTTCCGGCTCGCCTCGGAGGCGCACCGCATCCGCCTCGGCTACCTCTTCGACCCGCTCCTGGCCGTGCACACCTCCCTCGTCGAGCCCCTCCCACACCAGATCACCGCCGTCTACGGCGAGATGCTCACCCGCCAGCCGCTCCGCTTCCTCCTCGCCGACGACCCCGGCGCCGGCAAGACGATCATGGCCGGCCTCCTCATCAAGGAGCTGCTCATCCGCGGCGACCTCCAGCGCTGCCTCGTCGTCTGCCCGGGCGCCCTCGCCGAGCAGTGGCAGGTCGAGCTCGACCGCCGCTTCCACCTGCCGTTCGAGATCCTGACCAACGACAAGCTCGAGGCCTCGCGCACCGGCAACTGGCTCGCCGAGACGCCGCTGGTCATCGCCCGGCTCGACAAGCTGAGCCGCGACGAGGACGTCCAGGCCAAGCTCGAGCAGACCGACTGGGACCTGGTCGTCTGCGACGAAGCGCACAAGATGTCGGCCACCTTCTTCGGTGGTGAGGTCAGCTACACCAGGCGCTACCGCCTCGGCCAGCTCCTCTCCCGCCTCACCCGCCACTTCCTGCTCATGACCGCCACGCCGCACAACGGCAAAGAAGCCGACTTCCAGCTCTTCATGGCGCTGCTCGACGGCGACCGCTTCGAGGGCAAGTTCCGCGACGGCGTCCACACCGCCGACGCCTCCGACCTGATGCGCCGCCTCGTCAAAGAGCAGCTCCTCAGGTTCGACGGCACCGCGCTCTTCCCCGAGCGGCGCGCCTACACGGTCAACTACCAGCTCTCCGACGCCGAGGCGCGGCTCTACAAGCACGTCACCGACTACGTGCGCGAGGAGTTCAACCGCGCCGACGCCCTCCAGGGCGAGGGCCGCCGCGGCACGGTCGGCTTCGCCTTGACCACCCTCCAGCGCCGCCTCGCCTCCTCGCCCGAGGCGATCTACCAGTCGCTGCGCCGCCGCCGCGAGCGGCTCGAACGGCGCCTGCGCGAGGAGGAGCTGCTGCGCCGCGGCGCCGAGGCCCGGATCGACCTGCTCGCCGACCTCCCCGGACTCAGCGCCGACGAGGTCGACGACCTCGACGACGCGCCCGACGCCGAGGTCGAGCGGACCGAGGAGGAGGTCGTCGACCAGGCCTCGGCCGCCCAGACCGTCGACGAGCTCCGGATCGAGATCGCGATCCTCGCGCGGCTGGAGGAGCTGGCGCTGCGCGTGCGCCGCGGCGGCGCCGACCGCAAGTGGGAGGAGCTCCGCGACCTGCTGCAGGACCGGACGAAGATGTTCGACGCCCACGGCCACCGCCGCAAGCTCGTCGTCTTCACCGAGCACCGCGACACGCTCAACTACCTCGCCGAGCGCATCCGCACGCTGCTCGGCCGCGCCGAGGCCGTCGTCACCATCCACGGCGGGATGGGGCGCGAGGAGCGCGCCACGGCGCAGGAGGCGTTCACCCAGGACAAAGAGGTCGAGATCCTGGTCGCGACCGACGCGGCCGGCGAGGGCATCAACCTCCAGCGCGCCCACCTGATGGTCAACTACGACCTGCCCTGGAACCCCAACCGCCTCGAGCAGCGCTTCGGCCGCATCCACCGCATCGGCCAGACCGAGGTCTGCCACCTCTGGAACCTGGTCGCCGGCGAGACCCGCGAGGGCGAGGTCTACCACACGCTGCTGAAGAAGCTCGAGCAGGAGCGCGAGGCGCTCGGCGGCCAGGTCTTCGACGTGCTCGGCAAGCTGACCTTCCAGAACCGCTCGCTGCGCGACCTGCTCGTCGAGGCCATCCGCTACGGCGACCGCCCCGAGGTGCGCGCCCGGCTGACCCAGGTCGTCGACCAGGCGCTCGACCGCGAGCACCTGCGCGAGCTGCTCGAGGACCGGGCGCTGGCGCGTGACAGCATGGACGTGACCGCCGTCCAGCGCATCCGCGCGGAGCTGGAGCGCGCCGAGGCGCGCCGCCTGCAGCCCCACCACGTCGCCAGCTTCTTCCTCGAAGCGTTCCGCCACCTCGGCGGCACCATCCGGGAGCGCGAGCCCGGCCGGTACGAGATCACGCACGTGCCGGCGACCATGCGCCACCGCGACCGGCTGATCGGCACCCGCGCGCCGATCCTGCCGCGCTACGAGCGCGTCACCTTCGAGAAGAGCCTCATCGCGGTGCCCGGCCGTCCGCCCGCCGCGTTCGTCTGCCCCGGCCACCCGCTGCTCGACGTGACGATCGACCTGATCCTCGAGCGCCACCGCGACCTGCTCAAGCGCGGGGCCGTGCTCGTCGACGCCGCCGACCCCGGCGAGGACGTCCGCGCGCTCTTCTGCCTGGAGCACGCGATCCAGGACGCGCGCACCGACCGGAACGGCAGCCGCCGCGTCGTCTCCCGCCAGCTCCAGTTCGTCGAGATCGACGCGAGCGGCAGCACCCGCGACGCCGGACCGGCACCGTACCTCGACTACCGGGCGGCCTCGGACGAGGAGCGGGCGCTCGTCGCGCCGCTGCTCGAGCAGAGCTGGCTGAGCCACGACCTCGAGAGCCAGGCGCTCGGCTACACCGTCGCCGAGCTGGTGCCCAGGCACTTCGAGGAAGTGCGGCGCCGCAAGGAGGAGCTGCTCGACAAGACCGAGGCCGCCGTGCGCGACCGCCTCCAGAAAGAGATCATCTACTGGGACCACCGCGCCGTCGAGCTGCGGCTCCAGGAGGAGGCCGGCAAGACGCCGCGCCTCAACTCGGCCCGCGCGCGCCAGCGGGCCGAGGAGCTGACCGGCCGCCTCGAGCGCCGCCTGCGCGAGATCGAGCAGGAGCGGCAGCTCGCGCCGCTGCCGCCGGTCGCCGTCGGCGGCGCCCTCGTCGTGCCGGCTGGCCTGCTCGCGAAGCTGCGCGGCGACCACGCCGACCCCGACCAACACGCCCGCGAGACCCGGCGCGTCGAGGCGCTGGCGCTCGCCGCGGTGATGGCCGCCGAGCGCCGCCTCGGCCGCGACCCCCGCGACGTCAGCGCCGAGCGGCGCGGCTACGACGTCGAATCCCGCGACCCCGCGACCGGCGCGCTCCGCTTCGTCGAGGTCAAAGGACGCGCGCCCGGCGCCACCACCGTCACCGTCACCCGGAACGAGATCGTCGTCGGCCTGAACACGCCCGAGGAATACGTCCTCGCGATCGTCGAAGTCGACGGCGAAGCCGCCGAGCCGCGCTACGTGCGCCGCCCCTTCCGCCGCGAGCCCGACTTCGGCGTCACCAGCGTCACCTACGACCTGGGCGAGCTGCTCGCGCGCGCCGAGGGGCCCGCGTGAGCGAGACGCCGGTCCCGTCGTTGCTCGCAACGCTCTTCGAGCGGCTCCAGGGCCAGGAGGCGCTGGACCTCGAGCTCAAGCTGGCCAGGAACAGCGTGCCCCAAAGCCTCTGGCCAACGGTCAGCGCGTTCGCGAACACGCTCGGTGGGTGGGTCCTGCTGGGGATCGGTGAGGAGGAGGGGAAGTTCGTCGTCGAGGGCGTGAGCAACCCACAAGCGCTCTTGCAGAATATCGCCAACACGCTGCGAAACGGCCAGAAGATCAGCTACCCGGCCTGCGGCGCCAACGACCTCAAGATCGAGAGCGTCGACGGCAAGGACGTCGTCGTCCTTCCGGTGCCGGCCGCGCCGCGCAAGGCGCGTCCTGTGTACATCAACGGGAACGCCTACGGCGGCACCTACGTCCGGCGGCAGTCCGGCGACTACCACTGCACGAAGCCGGAAGTCGACCGGATGATGCGCGAGGCATCGGACGTTGCCGCCGGACTCCAGCATCCTGGCGAAGTTCGGCTGGGACGACCTGGACCGCGACACGTTCGCGCGCTACCGCCGGCGGCACCAGACCCAGAACCCCACCTCGGTGCGCAACGGCTACGAGGACGAGCGCTTCCTCGAAGCAATCGGCGGCTACGGACGGAACCGCGAGACGGGCGACCGGGGGCTCACCGTCGCCGGGCTCCTGATGTTCGGAACCCCCGAAGCCATCCGCGAGTGGCGGACGCGGCACCTGATCGACTACCGCCTGATGCCGGCTGGCGCCGATCCCGACGTTAGGTGGGAGGATCGCGTTACCTGGGAGGGGAACCTCTTCGACGCCTTCGCGACGATCTACCCACGGCTCGTCGAGGGTCTGCCGGTGCCGTTCCGCCTCGAGCAGGGTGTTCGCATCGACGAAGGCCCACTCCAGGTCGCGTTGCGCGAGGCGCTCGTCAACCTGCTCGTCCACGCCGACTACGCCGAGACGCAGGCCTCGCTGATCGTCAGGTCGCCGTCGGGTTTTCGCTTCCGCAACCCCGGGAGCTCGCGCGTGCCGGACGTGGACCTGCTGACGGGCGACCAGTCGGATCCGCGGAACCCCCACCTCGTTCGGATGTTCCGCCTGGTCGGCCTGGCGGAGGAGGCTGGCACGGGGTTGCCGCGCATCGTCAAGGCGTGGCGGGATCTCGGCTACCAGTTGCCGGCCATCGATCCGGGCACAGAGCGTTACGAGTTCACGCTTGACCTGCGGCACGCGCACCTGCTCTCCGACGAGGACCGAACCTGGCTCCAGTCGCTGGGGGGCGAGTGGTCCGAGCCGGAGCAGCTCGCTTTGGTGCTCGCGCGCCACGAAGGCGTGCTGGATAACCTCAGACTGCGGAGCCTGACCGGCCAACACGCGGCCGACGTCACGAAGGTCCTCGGCAACCTCCGGTCCAGAGGGCTGCTGGACATGATCGGCTGGGGACGCGGTGCCCGCTACCAGCTGGGCTCGGCCGCGATGCTGGAACCCTCGCTCGCGCGCTCCCCAGACAAGGGCATGAGCCCCCCAGATAAGGACGTCAACCCCCCAGGTAACGAGGCTAGCTCCCTAGGTAGCGGGGCCGCCCCCCCAGATACGCGCGTCAGCCCCCCAGCCAAGCCGGAGCCACGCGCAGCGGCCGGAGCCATCGACGACGTGACGCGGCGAGAGCTGACTGAGATCGCCGGTCCGGCCCGCAACCGAAGACGCCTGGACACCGCTACCCGCGACGCCATCATCGTCGCGCTCTGCGCGCGCGCCCCCCTTTCCTTGCGAGAGATCGCCAGCCTGGTGGTGCGCGACGAGATGTACTTGAGCGACGTGCTCTCGAAGCTGGTCGCGTCCGGCAGACTGCGGTTCCTCTACCCCGAACAGCCGAGCCACCCCCGCCAGCGCTACGTCGCCCCGGAGGCCACCCGTGGGCGGTAACACCTCCGCGTTCGGCATGGGGAATGGAGCTCCGGAGGGATCCTGGCCGGCCGAGCGGCTTCCGCTCCCGCCCGAGGACTACTGGGTGGCGGAAACACCCGACTGCGACCAGCAACTCGAGCTCGATCAGATCGTGCCCAACGCGGACGGGCCGGTGCTCGAAGGCGACCACGTCGTCGTGCGGCCGACGCGCGTGCCCGCCCCGAAGGGAGGGGGCAAGCTGGTCCTGGAGCTGGTCGCCGGAGAGCGCATCTGGCAAGCCGCCCGGCAGGAATGGGCACGGATCCTCTTCCGCGATCGACGCCCCACCAAGCAATGACGGAGCGGGGTGTCTCGCGAGCCTCGCTAGCTATAAGCTAGGCGGTCTCCGATGGAGGTGCCGATGAAAGCAGTGCCCGGCAGAGGGGCAACGAGATCCAGCACCTCCTGGCGGTCCTCGACCAACTGAGGCGCGCCCGCCCACAGAGCTACGCCGAGATGCGCGAGGCGCGCCGCCGGATCGCGATGGCTAGGATGAAGGAAGTCGGGCTGCGGTCGCCACGGACGGTGCCCAACGCATGCACCCGCGCGCTCGGCATCACCCAGGAAGGTTTCGACGAGCTGGCGTGGCGATGGCTCAGCGGTCAAAGTCGCGACCTCCAGTCCCGCTTCCAGTCGAAGGCGAACGACGACGAGCTTCCCGCTGTCCTCCGCTTCTTTTCAGGTGAGGATCGCCAGATCGAGTGACGGCTCGCTGCCACCATGCCGTCGAGTCTCGATCGTGACGACGTAACCTCCTTTACGTTATCGGGTTCGGACACGGGCTCATACGATGGCCCCGGACGGAGGGGCATCACGATGCCGATCGTCGCGTGACCGATCTGCCGATCGACTTGCCGTACCTGAAGCTCGTCTCGCGTGCCAAGCACCGCATCCTGTCGAGCTACCTGCGGCCATGGAGCGAGATCCTCGGCGGCGCCAGCCGCAGAATCGGCGTGCCGGACAGGGTTGCCTACGTCGACTGCTTCGCCGGCGGCGGTATCTACTCCGACGAGGACGGCAACCCGCTGCCGGGGTCTCCGCTGATCGCGCTGAAGCAGGCCCTCGACTACGTCGCGGCGCGCCCGGGGGCCGAGCGCATCCTGTTTTTCGTCGAGAGGGACCACGCGACCGCCGAGAGGCTGCGCGCGCTCCTGGCGGCGGAGTGCCCCAACCCGCCCTCGTCTGTTAGCTACCATATCTTCGAACGAACGGCACAGGCGTTCGTCGACGACCTGCTGGCGCGCGTCGATCAGACCGGGCGCCGGCTCGTGCCCTCCTTCTTCTTCGTCGACCCGTACGGCCACCCGATCACGGTCCCGGTGATGAGACGCATCCTCCGGGTGCCGCGCACCGAGATCCTGGTCAACGTGATGTGGTCGCAAATCAACCGGGATCTCGCCAATCCTGCCGTGCAGCGGCACGTCGATACGCTGTTCGGACACGCGCGGTGGCGGAGCGAGTCGTTCACGAGGATGGCTGGCGACGCTCGGGAGGACGCCTTCCTCGACTATTTCGTTCGCGAGGTCAGCGCCGCCTACCACATCGACTTCCCGGTCGGGTACAGCCCCGAAGATCGCGTGCGCGGCGGATTGGGGAGGACCAAGTACTACCTGATCCATTTCTCGAGCCATCCGAAGGCCGCCCGCCTGATGAAGGACGTGATGTACGCGCAGAGCGACGTCGCCTCCTACCTCGGCTTCGCCGGCTGGGCGGCCGCCGCGAGCGCTAGCGGGCAGATGCCGCTGTTCGAGCTACCCGGCCCCGACCTGGCTCAGCTCTGGGGCCGGCTCCGCCACCGCTTCGCGAGCCGAACGGTCGACTTCGAAGGCGTGATCCTGGAAACGCTCTCGTGGCCGTTCGGGGAGAAGCACTACCGCGAGGTCCTCAAGGAGCGCGACAAGACCGGTGAAGTAGTTATCGACCGGCGGAAGTCAAAGCGGGACGGGCTCACCGACGGCGACCTCATCACGTTCCCGCCGATCTAGCGGCATCGCGCGCCAGAGCCGGCCGTCCAGCACCGCCAGGTCGTGCCCCCGCTTGTTCACGATCCCGCCCAGCTGCTTGAGGAAGAAGGCCACCCCGGCGGCCGCGCACTGATCGCGGACCGAGCGCGCCCAGTCGAGCTCCATCGGCCGGGCGCCGGGCCCGCTCTCGCCGCCGGCGATGACCCAATCGATCCCGTTCAGGTCCAGCCGCAGTGGCCCAAGGAGCGGCTCACACGAGAGAAACCGCACGCGGGCGGGTACCTGGCGAAGGCGATCGACCCGCCAGGCATAGCGCTGGTTCTCGACCGACACGCCCATCCAGACGTTCGCCGGCCACGGCAGATCGGCGGCGAGCGCCACGACCCGCTCCGGCCGCTTCGTCAGCACCTGGAACGTGTGCCAGTGCGCCTCTTCCATCGTCGCGAACACCTGCTCGATGAACTCCCCAGGCACCGCGGGATGGAAGAGATCCGACATGCTGTTCACGAAGATCACCCGCGGCGCTCGCCACGCGAGGGGCACGGAAAGCAGGTCCGGATGCAGCGTGACACGGAAGCCGTTGGCGTAGCGCGGGTTTCCCATCAGCGTCAGTCTGCGCGCCATCCGCTCGGCGTAGCAGTGTTTGCAGCCGGGCGACACCTTCGTGCAGCCGGTGACCGGGTTCCATGTCGCGTTCGTCCACTCGATCCGCGACGCACCAGCCATAGAGCAGACCTCCGGCGGCGAGCCCCACAGAGCCCCGCCTGCCCACAGTGTAGACCACCTGTTCTAACCGCGTGCGCGAGCCGGGGCAGCCGCGGCCACGTCCCCGGCCTGCGCCTGGAGGACTGGCTCGCCAACGCTCCACCTGGGCGGGCCGTTTCGTGAACCACGACGTTGCTCCGCACCCACGGGAACCCCTTATGATGCTCGCCAGCCGCCGGGCGGGACGGGACGGAGCGTAAACCGCGTTACGCCGCCGCGCCGTCGGGACGGCCCCCTACGATGCGCCCACCAGCTCGCCGGAGGTGCGGTCCAGGTGCGCAAGAAGCTGATCGAGGTCGCGATCCCGCTCGACGAGATCAACCGGGCGGCCGCGAGGGAGAAGTCGATCCGGCACGGGCACCCGTCGACCCTGCACCTGTGGTGGGCCCGCCGGCCGCTGGCGGCCTGCCGGGCGGTGCTGTTCTGCTCGCTGATCGACGACCCGGGCCAGGACGGCGTGCCCCAGGAGCTGCTCGACCGCGTCGACCGCCTGCCCCTGCCCGACCCGCTCCCCCCCGACTGGAGCACCCGGCCGCTCGCCGACCAGCGGCGCGAGCGGCTGTTCGCCTTCATCGCCAGGCTCGTCCAGTGGGAGAACAGCACGAACGAGGAGCTGCTGGCGACCGCGCGCGAGCTCATCCACGCCGCGACCGGCGGGAGCCCGCCGCCCGTGCTCGACCCGTTCTGCGGCGGCGGCTCGATCCCCCTCGAGGCGCAGCGGCTCGGGCTCGAGGCCCACGCCAGCGACCTCAACCCGGTCGCCGTGCTGATCACCAAGGCGCTGATCGAGATCCCGCCGAAGTTCGCCGACCAGCCGCCGGTGAACCCGGCCGACCGCGCGCGCGGCATGGGCGCCGCCTGGAAGGGCGCGGCCGGGCTCGCCGCCGACGTCCGCTACTACGGCCGCTGGATGCGCGACGAGGCCGAGCGGCGCATCGGCCACCTCTACCCCAAGGCCAGGCTGCCCGACGGCGGCGAGGCCACCGTCATCGCCTGGCTCTGGGCGCGCACGGTCACCTGCCCCAACCCCGCCTGCGGCGCCCGGATGCCGCTCGTCCGCTCGTTCGACCTGTCGACCAAGCCCGGCAAGCGCGCCTGGGTCGAGCCAGTCGTCGACCGCGCCGCGAAGACCGTCCGCTTCGACGTGCGGACCGGCAGCGGGGTTCCCCAACCGGGAACGGTCGAACGGACCGGCGCGCGGTGCATCGTATGTGCATCGTCAGTGCCCCTCGACCACATACGCGCCGAGGGACGCGCGGGTCGAATGAGTGAGCAACTCATGGCCATCGTCGCCGAGGGTCGAGGGAGCCGAACGTACCTGGCGCCGACCGCCAGCGCGGTTACACCCGTCCCCATGCCTGCCTGGGTGCCCGACGGTGACCTGCCACGCAACCCTCGAGACTTCAAGACACCGAATTATGGAATGCGCTCATTCGCCGATCTGTTCACCCCGCGCCAGCTCGTCGCGCTGACCACGTTCGGCGACCTGGTCGCCGAGGCGCGCGAGCGCGCGCGACGCGACGCCGCCGCGGCCGGCCGCGCCGACGACGGCGTGCCACTGGCCGACTGCGGCACCGGCGCGGCCGCCTACGCCGACGCGGTGGCTGTTTACTTGGCTCTCATTGTGAGTGGCCTTGCAGATCGGCTGTCGACCATCTGCTCATGGGATGCAGGCGGTCCCACCTGGGGAACTAAAACCCGCAACACGTTCGCGCGCCAGGCGATCCCGATGACGTGGGATTTCGCGGAGGTCATGCCTTTCTCTGGACAGTCAGGAAGCGTCGACAACGCGCTGGACTACACAGCCGAAACGGTTGCCGGTCTATCCACTGGAGACGTACCCAGTGATGCATACCAGATGAACGCGGCCTCCCTCCTGGTGGGTCGCGGCTCAATGGTTGCTACTGATCCCCCCTACTACGACAACATCGGCTACGCCGACCTCTCGGACTTCTTCTACGTCTGGCTCCGCCGCTCGCTCCGAAGCATCTACCCGGACCTGTTCGGCACCGTCCTCACGCCGAAGGACGACGAGATGATCGCCTCGCCCTACCGGCACGGCGGCAGCAAGCTGAAGGCGCGAAGCTTCTTCGAGGACAGACTGGCCGCCGCGTTCGAACGGATGCGGGCCGTGCAGTCGCCCGACTACCCGCTGACGCTCTTCTACGCCTTCAAGCAGTCCGAGTCGGAGGCGGGCGAAGACGACGCCGGCGGCTCACCCGTCGCGTCCACGGGCTGGGAGACGATGCTCACCGGCCTCCTGAACGCCGGCCTCCAGGTCGACGGGACCTGGCCGATGCGGAGCGAGCTCGGCAACCGGATGCTGGCCACCGGCACCAACGCCCTCGCCTCCTCGATCCTCCTCGCCTGCCGCCCGCGCCCGGAGGACGCGCCCACCGCGACCCGCCGCGAGTTCCTCGCCGCCCTCCGCCGCGAGCTCCCGCCCGCGCTGAAGGTCATGCGCCGCGAGAACATCGCCCCGGTCGACCTCGCCCAGGCCGCCATCGGCCCGGGCATGGCCGTCTACTCCCGCTACCGCCAGGTGCAAGAGCCGAACGGCCAGCCGCTGCCCGTCCGCACCGCCCTCGCCCTCATCAACCAGATCCTCGACGAGGCCCTCGGCGACGGCGACTACGACCCGGAGACCCGCTGG
>DASRFH010000028.1:0-3086 GCA_035651675.1 Chloroflexota bacterium
GGCCGCGGCGTTGGCCTGGATCTTCGGGAAGAGCTGGTTGAACGGAACGGCCTCGACCTGGACGTCGACGTTCGGGTTGGTCTTCTTGTACTCGGCGATGATCTGGGCGTAGGCCGCTTCGCTGTCCGGGTTCTGGTTGACCAGGAAGCTCAACGTGACGGCCGCGCCGGAGGGCTTCGCGGCCGGCGCGGTGGTGGCGCCAGCGGCCGGCGCGGTCGTCGCCGCGGCGGCGGGCTTGGTCGCCGCGGCCGGGGCCGTGGTCGCTGCCGCGGCGGGTGCGGTGGTGGCTGCGGCAGCCGGGGCCGTGGTCGCCGCTGGGGCGGAAGCCGCCGGCTTGGTCGGCTCGGCCGGCTTCGCCGGTGCTGGCGTGTTCGTCGGCGGGGCGGCCGGCGCGCACGCCGCCGCGATCATCACCGCCGTGAGCACCCCGCTGACGAGACCCGACAGCTTCCAGCGCGCCACCATGCTCTCCTCCTGACGCGGACGCGAGGCCCAGATTGGGATGGCACCCTTATACGCCCGACCACCAGGCCTGTCAACCAAGCCCGCGTGGGCGCTAACCTCGGGGCCGACACCCCCGGAGGGACGCCATGCGTTACACCCGCGAGCAGGTCTTAAGCCGTTTGCGCGCTCAGACCGCGGCCGGCAAGCCGATCGTCGGCGCGGGCGCCGGCACCGGCATCTCGGCGAAGTTCGCCGAGGCCGGCGGCGCCGACCTCATCATCATCTACAACTCGGGGCGCTACCGGATGGCCGGCCACGGCTCGTTGGCCGGCGTGCTCGCCTTCGGCGACGCCAACCAGATCGTCAAAGAGATGGGCGAGCGGGAAGTGCTCCCCGTCGTCCGCGAGGCGCCGGTGATCGCCGGTGTGATGGGGACCGACCCGCTGCGGCAGATGGATTACCTGCTGCGCGAGATCGACGCGCTCGGCTTCTCGGGCGTGAACAACTTCCCGACGGTCGGGCTGATCGACGGGCGGTTCCGGATGGAGCTCGAGCGCACCAACATGGGCTTCTACCGCGAGGTGGAGATGATCCGCCTCGCGGCCAGGATGGGCTTCTTCACCTGCGTCTACGTCTTCAACCCTGATGAGTCGCGGGCGATGGCCGAGGCGGGCGCCGACGCGATCATCGCGCACATGGGGCTCACGGTCGGCGGCTCGATCGGGCTCGAGCGGCACGACGCGATGAAGCTCGAGGACGCTCCCGCGGCGGTGCAGGCGATCGGCGAGGCGGCCTGGCAGGTGAAGAAGGACGCGATCCTGCTCTGCCACGGCGGGCCAATCGCCGAGCCCGAGGACGCCGCCTACGTGCTCGCCCGCTGCGACGCGGTCGGCTTCGTCGGCGCCAGCTCGATGGAACGCCTGCCCGTCGAGCGCGCGCTCACCGAGCAGACGCGGCGGTTCAAGGACGTGCCGCTGCGCGGTGCGTAGAAAGGAGCCAGACGCGCGGAGGAGGTGGGGCCACCCGACACCCTCAGGTAGACGAGGGCGCTTTTTGCCCGGTCGCGCGGTGGGCTGTTAGGCTCACGGGAGCCCGATGCGCATGCGCCCGATCCGCCGCGCGACCACACGGCTCGTCCTCTCGATCGGCGTGCTGTGTCTGCTCGTCGGGCTGCTGCAAGCCTCGATCGGGCTGGCGGGCTGGCCGACTGACCTCCAGCGCGCGGCCGATCTGGCCACGGCCGCGCTGCTGCTCGGGCTGGGAGTGACGCTCGTCTCCTTCCGCCGCTGGTGAGCTGACGCCACGCGCCCGGCTATCTGGGGCGTAAGCCAGCCAGGCGGCGGCCCGGCGATCTTACAGAAATCTGAGATTGCGCCAATCCGCAACTAATACGGACCGGCGATCCTTCTGCCCGGAGGACATTGGAACCGATGCCGCTGTACGAATACGCCTGCCGCGCCTGCGACCAGCACATCGAGGTCAAGCAGAGCTTCTCGGACCCGCCGCTCACGGTTCACGACGGCTGCGGCGGCGAGCTGCGCCGCGTGCTCCAGCCGGTCGGGATCGTCTTCAAGGGCTCCGGCTGGTACATCACCGACAGCCGCAAGCCCGAGTCGAGCTCGTCCGAGTCGAAAAGCGAGTCCAAGACCGACTCAAAGACCGAGGCGAAGTCGGAGAGCAAAGCCGCCTGACTGGCCGACCTGGGTCGCCAGGCTGCGTGAGGCCGAGCCGACCGCGCTCGCGGTCTGGCTGCCAGGAAGCTTCGCGCGCGGCGAGCCCGGCCCGTACTCCGACGTCGACCTGCGCGTGGTCACGGCCGGGGCACCGCGCGTCCGCGCCCCTGGCCGAGGGCGTCGTCGGCTGGCTCGAGGCGCACGCCGACGAGGTCGGCCTCCCGGGCGACACGCGCGTCTTCCTCGGCAACGGCCGGCTGGCGAGGTACCTGCGGCAGATGCGCTCGTGACGCGATCGACCGGTCAATAGAGGTCGGCCGGATCCAGCAGCAGGAGGTCGTCGGCGGCCGCGGCCCGGCGACGTAGCTCGGGCGTGAAGCCTGATTGGCTGGCGAGCACCCAGAGCGGGCGCCGACCGGTCGGGAGCTTGACCGACTTCTGCTGGAGCGAGAGGAGGACGTCCTGGCCGACCGGGGAGCGGCTCCAATTGCACTCGCCGATCAGCGTCGCCCGGCCGTTCCAGAGACCGACGACGTCGATCTCGTCCTTCCCATCCCACCAGCGACCAAGCTGCGCGACCTCCACTGGCAGGTTTCCGTCGGCGATCCGACGCCAGAGGCACTGCTGGCAGACGGACTCCCAAGTCGTCCGGCCGACGAATGCGTCGAGGTTCGGCTCGATCTCGCGCTGCCACAGATCCCGGCCACGCCCAAGCTGGAGCAGCGACTGGAATGGCGCGACGAACCGGAACCAGAAGCGCAGGTACGGGTCGGCGAGGCGGTAGAGCACGCGCTGGCCGCGTGGCCGACCCTGGTCGGTGACGGGCACCTCGCGCTGGAGAAAGCGGAGCTCTTGCAGACGGTAGAGATGGTCGAAGATCTCGTCGGCGCTGTGGCGGCCGACGGCGCGGGCGATGTCGCTCGGCCGTTCCTCGCCGTTGGCGACCGCGCGCAGGATGGAGGCGTAGAG
>DASRFH010000029.1:0-6870 GCA_035651675.1 Chloroflexota bacterium
TTCGATGCGACCGTGCTTCGGGCGATCGGGGTGCTGGGCGGCGTCGACGGTGACCACCTCGCCCTGGCCGAGCAGGTCGCACATGTGCGCCAGGTAGAGGGCGCTGCCGCCGTAGGCGGTGCCCGTCTCGACGATGAGGTCAGGCCGGAGCTCGTGGAGCAGCTCCTGGTAGACCCAGAGGTCGAGCGGGCACTTGCGCACCCGCACGCCGTGCCAGTAAGTGTCACGCCAGGTGCCCCCCCGCTCGCCGAGCGCGTAGTAGATCCGGTGGAAGCCGTCGACGATTTGCCCGGCGACGCGCGCCTCCTCGTCGGACCCGAAGTAGCGGCGCCAGAGCGGGGCAACGTCCACCGACGGTCAGTCGGCCTGGGCGACCGAGTAGGCTGGCTGGCCGTCAAACGTGTAGAGGTTCTCGGCCTTGACCACGTCGAGCCCCAGGCCGCCGACGCGGCCCAGCAGCTCCACCACCGCGTTCCACTCGACAGCGCCACCGCCGTCCTTCATGAACCGGCAGCGCCAGTGGTCGACGCAGAACGTCTCAGGCAGCCCGTCGGGCCACACACGCACGCCGCGGTTGGTGATCGCGACGAGCTTCAGCCCGCCGCCGTTGGCTGGCTCGAGCTGCTCGGCGAGGTCGTCGGCCGGCGAGCGGCCGTGGCGGTCGAGGTAGATGTCGACGCCGACGAGCTCCTTCGTCGCGGCCTTCTGCCGCGACGTGACGTTCGAGCCCAACTCCTGCGCCGAGCGGTACTCGACCGCGCGGAGCTGGCTGGGCCGCTGGCCGAGCCGATCGACGACGGCCTCGGCGAACTCCTTGGTGCCGACCTTCTGCCTGGAGATGCCATCCTTGTAGATGTCGTACGTGTGGATGCCGTCCTCGATCGTCTTCAGCCAGGCGTTGTGGACGCGCTCGGCGACGTCGGCCTGTCCGATGTGGACCAGCATCATGACAGCCCCGAGCAGCAGGCCCGACGGGTTGGCGAGGTTCTGGCCGGCGCGGCGAGGCGCCGAGCCGTGGATCGCCTCGAACATGGCCGCCGTCTCGCCGATGTTGGCGGAGCCGGCGAGGCCCACCGAGCCGGCGATCTGGGCCGCGACGTCGGAGAGGATGTCGCCGTACAGGTTGGGCATCACGACGACGTCGAACGCCTCCGGCGTGTCGGCGAGCTTCGCCGCGCCGATGTCGACGATCCAGTGCTCGTTCTCGACGTCCGGGTACTGGGCGGCGATTTCGTCGAAGACCTGGTGGAAGAGGCCGTCGGCCATCTTCATGATGTTGTCTTTGGTGAAGGCGGTGACTTTCCTCCGACCGTGCCGCCGCGCGTACTCGAACGCGTAGCGGACGATCTTCTCCGAGCCTGGCCGCGAGATCAGCTTCAAGCTCTCGACCGTGTCCGCCGTGACCCGGTACTCGATCCCGGCGTACAGGTCTTCCTCGTTCTCGCGGACGACGACGACGTCCATGCCCGGGTGCTTCGTGTCGACGAACGGCGCGTAGGCGACGCACGGGCGGACGTTGGCGTACAGGCCGAGCGTCGTCCGGGCGGTGACGTTCAGCGAGCGGAACCCGCCCCCCTGAGGCGTCGTGATCGGCGCCTTCAGGAAGACCCTGGTACGGCGCAGCGAGTCCCACGCCGACGGCTCGATGCCAGTCTTGATGCCGCGCTTGTAGACGGCCTCGCCGATCTCGATCTCTTCGATGGCGAGCTGTGCGCCGCCCGCCTCGATGATGCGCAGCGTGGCGTCCATGATCTCAGGGCCGATGCCGTCGCCGCGGGCGATCGTGATCGGCGTCTTGTCGGGCATCGCGTCTCTCACCTTCAGGGGAGTTCGACCCACAGCGCGGTCCCGGTGGACCGTGCGGCACCTCGCCAGGGACCTCGGCGCGAAGCTTAAACCAACGCCGCTTCAGCGCTGGGTCAGCGCCACGCCTCTGCTCGCCGGCTTGGGTCGGCACAGCCCACGAGCTGGTATCCGATGGCGGCTCGAGAACGGACGCCGATCGCACCGGAGATGAACGTGGTGGCCGCGCGGCGCGCCGTATGGCACTGTTGTTGCGCGCGCCGCGCGGCGCGCGGTGGGAGGGAACGGATGGACGCCGTGGCGGCCGACGCGCTGTACCAGCGCATCGTCGACAACGCTCGGACGGCGACGGGGGCGCGGCTGGTGCACTTCGCCTGGTACGACCCCGCCTCGGGTATGGTACAGGCCGGCGCGTGGTCGGGCGCGGGCACGGCGCCGGTCCGCGACGCGCTGGCGGCCGCCCGCCGGGCGGTCCCAGGCTTCGACGTGCCGTCCGTCCGCTTCCCGGCCGATGTCAACCCATTCAACCGGCGCGTCTTCCGCGACGGCGAGGTGGTCGCCGCCGCCTTCACGGAGGCGGTGGCTGGCACGGTCCCTCCAGTGGTGGCGGCCGTGGCGGCGCGCGTAGCCGGGCTGCGGCACACGCTCAGCTGCCCCCTCGTGGTACAGGGGAGCGTCGCCGGCACGCTGGCGTACCACGCGGTCGCCCCGCTGCGGCCGGAGCAGCGCGCCACCTGCGAGGCGTTCGCCCGCCAGGCGGCGCTGACGCTGGAGAACGCTCGGCTGCGCGATGACGCGGAGCGCGCCCGGGCGGAGCTGGAGGCGCTTCTCGACGCCGCGGCGGACGCGGTGCTCGTCTTCGACCCCGGGGGACGGCTGGTGCGGGCCAACCGCACCGCCCGGGAGTGGATGGGTCAACTGCTCGGCGCCGTCGAGCCGACCGCGGCGGCGCTGCAAGGGGCGGCCCGGGTGCGCCGCCCCGACGACGGCTTGCCCACGGCCGCGCTCCTCCAACAGGCGCTCCGCGGGGACCGGGTGAGCGAGGAGGTGGTCTGGGGCAGCCCGAGCGGGGTGGAGCGGCGGCTCCACGCCGTGGCGGTGCCGGCGCGCGACGCGGCCGGCCGGGTATGGGCGACCGTCGTGGTCGCCCGCGACATCACGGAGCTGCACGCCGCTATCGCCGAACGGGCGCGCCTGGACGGCGCCGTGAAGACTGCCCACCTGGTCGCGCATCGGCTCAACAACGAGCTGGCCCCGGTCCGTGGTTACGGCGAGCTGCTGGCCGAGACCCTCGAAGGCGAGCTGGCCGCGCTAGCCCGGCGCGTCGTGCAGGGGGCCGACGACGCCGCGGCGACCGTCGCACGCCTCCAGCGCATCGTCCGGTTCGAGGAGACGGAGTCGGCTGGCGTCCAGATGCTCGACCTCGACGCGGCGGTTGGCCCTCCCGGGTGACCACCGATTGCGCAAAAAGCAAAATGAAACCGAAATGTAACTCTAGCGCGTGCATTGCCGTGCGCGGCCCGCTATCGTGCGCCAGAGCCGTTCGGGGGTGTGGCGAGCGTGGCGGGATCGGGTGAGGAGCGGGTGGCCGAGCTGCGGAACAAGCTGGCGGTGGTGGTCGTCAACGCCGGCCTCCTCGTGGAGATGCTGGGCGACGACGAGGCGGGCACGCGGGCGGCCCAGGCTTTGCGTGGCGCGTGGGCCGCCGCCGCGGTCGCCGACCAGATCAACCGAGAGCTGCAAGGGGTGGCCCAGCCAGCGCCCCGCACGCCGACGTGCCGGCGCCGGCGGTGCCGGTCACGATCGGGCTGGGGCTCACCGCAGCCGTAACTGCGCGACGGCGCGAAACCAGCGCGGTACGGCGGCGCCGCGCCCGTGGATGGCGCCCGATCCACGGCGGGTGCCTGGTCCGCGGTGCGGGCATGCCCCGTAGACCGCGCGGGGTTCACCGCCGGCCACGTTGTCGCGCTAGCCATCGTCCAGGGTCGGGTTGGGCTCTACGGGCGGCTGGGCGGCAGGCACGACGGTTGCGTTACAACCCGGAAACGGAACCGAAACGGACCGGCCGCCGTCTACTCGGCACTGGCAGTCGTTGCCGTACCGGCCTTGGCTGACGGGCCGGTTCAGCGTGCGGGGGCTCGAAGCGCGGTGAAGGTCCTGGTGGTGGACGACGATCCGGCATTGGTGGAGGCGGTCGAGGCGGCCTTGCTCTTCCAGTGGCCACAGGCCACGGTGCTGACCGCGTACGGCGGCGAGGAGGGGGCGGAGCTGTTCTACGAGCGCGATCCCGACCTGGTGCTCCTCGACCTCACCATGCCCGGCCGGGGCGGTTACGAGGTCCTACGCGGGATCCGGCGGATGGCGACGACGCCGGTCATCGTGCTGACCGGGCGTGCAACCGAGGGAGACGTCGTCAAGGCGCTGGACCTGGGGGCCGACGACTACCTGACCAAGCCCTTCAGCCACCTGGAGCTGCTCGCGCGGGTCAAGGCCCTGCTGCGCCGGGCCGGCCGCGGGTCATTTCAGACCGCCGCGACGTCCTTCGCCGCCGGCGACCTGGCGGTCGACTTCGACAGCCAGCGGGCCCACCTGCGCGGCGAGTCGCTGGGCTTGACGGCCGCGGAGTACCGGCTGCTGTACCACCTGGTGCGCAACGCGGGCCGGGTGGTGCCGCACCGCCTGCTGATCGAGCGGGTGTGGGGCAGCGAGTGGGGCGCCAGCACCAGCAACCTCAAGGCGCTGGTGGCGCGGCTGCGCGCCAAGATCGAGCCCGACACCGACAGCCCCAGGCTCATCGAGAACGAGCGCGGCCTCGGCTACCGCTTCGTCCGCCCGGCGACCAATCCGCACGCGCCGATGGACTACGGCAGACGAACACCCGAGGCGAGCGCGGATTAGCGCCGATCGACGTTGGCTTGGTCCCGCGCGACCTGCTCCAGCCACCGACGCCCCGCCCCCGGCGTCCGCAGCCGCACCAGCCGCAGGTGCGCGTAGGCTGGCTCCGCCAGCGCGGCCGGGTAGGTGATCTGGTGGAAGCGGTGCTGCCTGATCGTCCAGACGAAGAGGTTGTCGCGGTCCAGCAGGTTGAGGTGGTCGCTCAGCCGTTCGCGGTTGCCGTTCCAGAGCTCCTCGCCAGTCCAGAGGCGACGGGTCGTCCGCTCGAGCAGCTGCCAGAGCTTGACCGCGAGCGGGTAGTCGAGCCACACGAGTGTGTCGGCGCGCGCCCACACGAGGTCGCGGACTTTAGAGTAGCTGCCGTCCACCACCCACCGGCCGCCGGCTGTCTCCTGTTCCACGCGGGCGCGGAAGACCTCGGGCTCGGCCATCCGCCAGCCGGCCTCCCAGTGCAGGGCGTCGAGCTCGACGTACCGGCAGCCGAGGCGCTGGGCGAGCGCGGCGGCGAACGTCGTCTTCCCCGCGCCCGACGTGCCGACGACTGCGACGCGCCTCGGGGTCAGGGCGAGCCGGCGATCCGGCGGAACGCTGGCGGCGAGGCGCTGATCGCCCTCAACGGCGTCGACGTCGATCCTCCGCGGGGTGACGGGCGTGCGGTCGGGACGGCCACAGAGGTCGCCGCGCGATTCGCGTCGCGGCAGTCACTATCGTACGCGAACGCCGCGGCAGCTAGGATCCAGCGATCAGCGCCTCGGGCTCGGTGAACAGCACGTGGTCGTGGTAGTAGTGGATCAGCAGGAACGACAGGACCGTGACGTAGTACGGCTGCTCGGGCGTCATGCCTAGCGGCGCGCGCAAGAGCGTCAGGACGCCGTAGACGACGCCCGCCCCGATCGTGCAGAGCACCATCGCGCCGTAGAAGCGCCAGCCGTCGGTCGGCATCGGGATCGGGCTGCCGATGTGGCCGCCCTGCCGCTGCGCGGCCAGCTTGTTCGCGTACCAGGTCAGCCCAAGGTACTGGAACGAGTGCCAGGCGTTGAAGCCTTGGAAAGCCGCGTCGAGCCGCGGTGCGAGCGGCAGCAAAAATGCGACGACCACCGTCGCGGCGATGAGCAGCAGCTTCGGCCAGTGCACCCGGCCGCGCCAGTACTCACGCACCGTCTTGCCTGCGAACAGCACCACGGAGACCCCGAACGAGGCGAACGCGAGCCAGACGAGCCACGGCTGGCTGAGCGGCTCGGGCAGCGTGATCGGCACGCCGCTCATCGAGAACGAGCCGTCGACGATCCGGTAGACGGCGAGCGGGTACGGGCTCGTGATGACCACGGCGTAATCAATCAGCCGGTCGAGCCGCGAGGGCGGCGCCGGGCTACGCCGGTCGTAGCAGTTCATGAGGAACACGATCTGGTGCAGCACGTGGATCGACGCCCAGGCGAGGAACGCCGTCAGCAGGATCTGGAAGGCGTTGAGTCCGAGCACGAAGACGCCGATCGGGATCAGAATCGAGGTCGCGACGACGCGGCCGTGGTGCTGGCGGAAGCCCGGGTCGGCGAGCGTCCGCGTGAAGGTCGAGTACATGTGTGGGCCGCCGATGAACAGCGTGACGATCAGATCGACCGCGCTCGCGCTGGCGCCTTCCGGCAACCCGGCCGCGACAAGCGCCTGGTAGACCGAGTACGGGATGAAGACCAGGACGGCGCTGAGGCTGATGAAGGTGAGGTCCCAGGTCGGCGAGCGGAGCCAACCGGTGGTGGCGAGGCTGGCGCGTGGCAGTGCGTAGCTCGGCGTCGCGGCCATCTCGGCAAATGTCCCCGACGAGCGTGCGGCCGCACGGATGGGGCCGCCGCATCCCATGGTACGACCGACGGCCGGTCTAGTCGAGCGGCTCGGAAAAACCGCGACTGCGAACCCTTCGCGGCACCGTTCGCGGGAGCCACCCGAGTAGCCGGTCGGGCTACACTCCAAGCAACTGCGAGGAGTAGGAGTTGAACAAGACCCAGAAGCGCGCGATAAAGAAGCGCAACCAGAAGGCGCGCAACAGGCGGGCCCGCCTCAAAGGCGAGCTCCCGGTCGCACAGGCGACCGCACCGGCTCGCCCCGCCGGGCCTCCGCGCCCCACCGGCGCGCCCCCGCCGCGGCCGGCCGGCGCGCCCCCACCGCGGCCGGGTGGGC
>DASRFH010000030.1:0-20826 GCA_035651675.1 Chloroflexota bacterium
GCGGCCCTGGAAGAACTTGCGGCGTCGTAGGTTGGGGTGCCGCTTGCGCAGGCAGATCAGGTGGCCGACGAACCGGCGGAGCGCCTCGTCGCGCGGCTCGAGGTCCCAGTCGAACCACGAGATCTCGTTGTCCTGGCAGTACGCGTTGTTGTTGCCGCGCTGGGTTCGGCCGATCTCGTCGCCGCCGCACAGCATCGGCACGCCCTGGGAGAGGAGGAGCGTCGCCAGGAAGTTGCGCTTCTGGCGGTCGCGCAGCGCCAGGACGGCGGGGTCGTCGGTCGGACCCTCGACGCCGCAGTTCCAGCTCAGGTTGTGGTCGGCGCCGTCGTGGTTCTCCTCGCCGTTCGCCTCGTTGTGCTTCTCGTTGTAGGAGACGAGGTCCTCGAGCGTGAACCCGTCGTGGCAGGTCACGAAATTGATCGAGGCGTAGGGCTTGCGGCCGTCGTCCTGGTACAGGTCGCTCGAGCCGGTCAGCCTGTAGCCGAGCTCGGCGGCGGTGTCCATGTCGCCCTTCCAGAAGCGCCGGATGGCGTCGCGGTACTTGCCGTTCCACTCGGTCCAGAGGACGGGGAAGTTGCCGACCTGGTAGCCGCCCTCGCCGACGTCCCACGGCTCGGCGATCAGCTTGACCTGCGAGATGACCGGGTCCTGGTGGATGACGTCGAAGAACCCGGAGAGGCGGTCGACGTCGTGCAGCTCGCGGGCCAGCACCGAGGCGAGGTCGAACCGGAAGCCGTCCACGTGCATCTCGGTGATCCAGTAGCGCAGGCTGTCCATGATCAGCCGGAGCACGTGCGGGTGGCGGACGTTGAGGCTGTTGCCGGTGCCGGTGTAGTCGACGTAGAGGCGCGGGTCCTCGGCCGACAACCGGTAGTAGGTCGGGTTGTCGATGCCGCGGAAGGATAGGGTCGGGCCGAGGTGGTTGCCCTCGGCCGTGTGGTTGTAGACGACGTCGAGGATCACCTCGATGCCGGCGCGGTGGAGCGCCTTGACCATCTCCTTGAACTCGCGCACCTGGCCGCCGAGGTCGCCCTGGCTCGAGTAGCGCGCCTCGGGCGCGAAGTAGTTGATCGTGTTGTAGCCCCAGTAGTTCCGCAGTCCTTTGTCGAGCAGGTGCTTGTCGTCCACGAACGCGTGCACGGGCAGCAGCTCGACGGCGGTGACGCCGAGGCTCTTGAGGTGCTCGATCACCGGGGGCGAGGCGAGCCCGGCGTAGGTGCCCCGCAGCTCGGGCGGCACGTCGGGGTGCCGGGCGGTGATGCCCTTGACGTGCACCTCGTAGATGACCGAGCGGTGCCACGGGACGCGGGGGCGCCGGTCGCCGTTCCAGTTGAACTCCTGGTCGATCACCACCCCCTTGGGGACCCCCCACGCGTCGTCGCGCTCGTCCATCGCGAGGTCCTCGTCTGCGTGGCCGACCCGGTAGCCGAAGAGGTGGGCGCGCCAGTCGAGGCGGCCGGCGATCGCCTTCGCGTTGGGGTCGATGAGCAGCTTGCGCGGGTTGAAGCGCAGGCCGCGGGCCGGGTCGTACGGGCCGTTGACGCGGTAGCCGTAGAGCTGGCCCGGACCGATGCCAGGCACGTAGCCGTGCCAGACGTGGGCGGTCACCTCGCGCAGCCGCAGCCGCTCGCGCTCGTGCCGGGCGTGCAGCGAGTCGAACAGGCAGACCTCCACCTCGGTCGCGTTTTCGGAATAGAGGGCGAAGTTCACGCCGTCGCCGTCCCAGGTGGGACCGAGCGGGTATGGCGTCCCTGGCAAGACCTTACGCGCCACGGAGGCGGTCTCCTCGACTGGCGCGACTATAAGCAAGAGCGGTACCCACCCCGGCCGGCAGCAGCCCGGCTGCCCGGCAGCATGGCCCGCCGGGGTGGCGGCTCGGGTGTGGGAGCGGGGGAGTGGAGGTCGACAGGCTCGGCGGGCAGGTCGGGCGGGTCGACGATCGAACGCTCCGCGAGCTGGTCGACGGGCTCCTGCAACTGATCGGTTAGTGCAAGGCGGCGCCGCCGTCGACGGTGATCATCGAGCCCGTGATCATCGAGGCGTCGTCGGACACGGCGAAGAGGACCGCCTTGGCGATGTCCTCGGGGGTCTGGAGGCGGCCGAGCGGGGTGGCGCGCAGGCGGCGCTCGTAGTTCTCCGGGTTGTCGATGGAGGTGCGCGGGTCGTTGGGGCTGTACGGGTTGTTCTCGCGGATGAACGGCGTGTCGACGTGGCCGGGTGAGACGATCACGCAGCGGATGTTGTCCTTGGCGTACGAGGCAGCCGTCGAGCGCGTAAGGGCGACGAGCCCCATCTTGCCGGCGCCGTAGCCGGGGCTGCCACCGCCCGGGCGGATCGAGGCGAGCGAGCCGAGGTTCATGATCACGCCGCCGCCAGCCTTGCGCATCGAGGGCACGACCGCCTTGGTGCCCAGGAACGAGCCGGTCAGGATCGTCCCGACGATCAGGTTCCACTGCTCCTCGGTCTGCTCGTCGAACCCGACCCGGAAGTTAGCGCCCGCGTTGTTGCAGAGGATGGAAACCGGACCAAAAGCCGCCTCGGTCGCGGCGACCACCTCGGCCCATTCCGCCGACCTCTGCACGTCGAGCTTGACGGCGATGGCGCGGCCGTCGGCCGCCTTGATCTCGTCGGCCACCTTCCGGGCCTTGTCCAGGAAGAGGTCGGCGACGCAGACCGCGGCGCCCTCCTGGGCGAACAGGCGGCACTGGGCGCCGCCCATCGCCCCGCCGCCGCCCGTCACGATCGCGACCTTACCCTCGAGCCGACCCGCCATTTCTGCGCTCCTTTTGATCCGCTTTCTCGTCAGGTGCGTAACGGATAGGCAACCTGCTGGCGGCATCCTAGAGCAGGACGGAGGTGCGATGTACGGCACAGTAGCCCGGATGCGCGTCAAGCCCGGCATGGAATCGAAGCTAATAGAGCTCGGCAAGTCAGAGGACAGCGTCGGAATGCCCGGCTACGTCGGGCAGTGCGTGTACAAATTGGACGACAGCCCGGACACGTACATGGTCGCGGTGGTGTTCGAAAGCCGCGAGGCCTACCGCGCGAACGCTGAGAGCTCCGAGCAGCACCAGCGGTACCTCGAGATGCGCGAGCTACTGGCCGAAGACCCCGAGTGGTTCGACGGAGAGGTCGTGCACGCCTACATGCGCCCGAGGAGCTGAGGGCAGGCGGTCGGCGCGCGAGGCGACGCCGAAACGGTGGGCGCGCCGCCCCACCTTCAGAGCCTCAGTAGCCCGCCTGCTTGTCGACGACGTTCCTCAGCGGCTCGCCGGCGATGAAGCGGCGGACGTTGTCGGCGACGATGTCGGCGGCTCGCTGGCGCGTGCCAGGCGTGCTGGCGCCGTTGTGCGGGGTGACGATCGTGTTCCTGGCGGTCCAGAACGGGCTGTCGGGCGGCAGCGGCTCCTGCGAGTGCGCGTCGAGCCCCGCACCGGCGATCCAGCCTTCGTTCAGCGCGCGCAGCAGCGCCGCGTCCTCGGCGATGCCACCGCGCGAGAAGCAGACGTAGTAGGCAGTCGGCTTCATCGCCCGGAACTCGGCCTCGCCCAGCATCCCGACCGTCTCGCGCGTGCGCGGCGCGGTCACCACCACGAAGTCGGACTGGCCGAGAAACTCGTGCAGCCGGTCGTGGGTGAACAGCTCGTCCACGTTCGGGGTCGGCTGGTGGGTGCGGCGCAGGCCGAGCGTGCGCATGTGGAACGCCTTGCACTTGAGCGCCAGGTCCTGGCCCGAGTGGCCGAGGCCGATGATGCCGCAGGTCAGCCCGTTCAGCTCGGGGTGGTTCCAATGATCCCAGCGGCGCTCCTGCTGGGCCCGCCACCACCGCGGGTAGTCGCGGTTGAGCATGAGCATCAGCATCATCGCGTGCTCGGCGAGCGGGATCGCGCCGTTGCCCTTGACGCTCGTGACGACGACGTCGCTGGCGACCATCTCGGGGTACATCAGCGCGTCGGGGCCGGCCGCCCAGCTCTGCACCCAACGCAGCTTCCTGGCGCGGGCGAAGGCGGCGCGCGAGACGTTGCCGACGACCGCGTCGGCCTCCTCGATCTGGGCCTCCAGGTCGGCCTGCTTGGCGAAGACGCGGAGGTCGGCGCCGGAGGCGGCGGCCTTGATCTGCTCGACTTGGGACGGCGTGGCCTGACCACTGTGGACGAAGATGACCGGTGAGCTCATTGGACCCTCCGTCAGGCGGGTGAAGAGACTGGCACGCCCAGGGTGCTGGCCGCTTCCGCGAGGCGTTGATCGTAAGTAATCAAGACCCCGAGGTCCGTTTCGAGCAGCCGAGCGGTCGCCAGGTGGATGGCGTCGAGCGCGCGGAGTCGCGGCGGATCGAGGCGCGCCGCCAGATCGAGGACCTCCTCGCCGATCGCGACAAGCAGGATGGAGCGCAGCCTCGCGTGTGTTCGTGCCTCCGCGTCCCGGGTGGCGCGCCGCGCGGCCCGCAGCGCTTCGACGCGGAGAAGGCTCGACGACACGTGCCTCGGCCACGCCAGAAGATAGCGGCTGAGCGCGGCCGTCTCCGCCTCGGGTGCGACTAGCTTGACGAAGGCAGAGCTATCGAGGTACGCGATGTCACCGTTCATCCGCCCGCATTTCCGCGAGGATCGCCGAGAGCGACGGCGAGCCGGGTGGCAGCTCGATCGGCGGATACCTGCGCATGTTCTCCTGGAGCGTCTCGGTCGCCTCGGAGACCATGCCCGCCGCCACGAGCCGATCCAGCGGGCCCAACGGCTTGATCGGCACGAGACGGGCGACCGGCCGCCCACGGTCCGTGACCTGGATGATCTCGCCGGCTTCGACGCGGCGCAACACGGCGCTCGCGTTCTGACGCAGCTCGCGCACCCCGACCGATGCCACGTGCTACATGGTAGCACGGGCGTCGAGAGGGATTGCTTCGTCGGCGATGCGTAGCCGGCCGATCTTGACCTCAGGGCGGATCGCGCGGACGAGGTCGGGGTAGTTCGGCCCGGGGACGAGCTTACCCATCACGACCGGGCGGCGGGCGCCGGTGCAGGCGGGGATGGTGTTCGGCCGGCCGTGGAGCGCCTGGTAGCCGAGCACGGCGAAATAGATCGCCTCGCGGCCGGTCGACGGCAGGCCGAAGTCGTCGTGGTCGAGGAGGCGTACGCTGGGACCGAGCAGCTGCGCGAGCCAGGCGCGCAGCGTCGGGTTCCTCGCACCGCCGCCGCCGAGCACCACCTCGTCGGGCATGCGCGGCAGGAAGCGGCGGTAGGCGTCGGCGACCGAGCGGGCCGTCAGCATGGTGAGCGTCGCGACGAGGTCGTCGGGTGGGAGCCGACCCACCAGAGGATCCACGAGCTGGGCGCCGAACAGCTCCCGCCCCGTGGTCTTGGGCGGGGGCATGGCGAAGTACGGCATGGCAAGCAGCTCGGCGAGCAGTGTCTCGTCCACGTGCCCGCGCGCGGCTCGCTCGCCCCCCTCGTCGAACCGCTCGCCGCTCACCCTCAGGACAGCGTGGTCGATCAGCGCGTTGCCCGGCCCGGTGTCGAAGCCGAGAGCCTGCGTCGGGTCACCGCCGGGCGGGAGGTAGGTGACGTTGCCGATCCCACCCAGGTTCTGGATCGCGCGCGCCTTCTCGCGGTCGGCGAAAAGCAGCGTGTCGGGGTAGGAGGCGAGCGGCGCGCCCTGGCCGCCGGCCGCGACGTCGCGCGGGCGGAAGTCGGCGACGACCGTCGTGCCCAGCCGCTCGGCGATCACGCTCGGCTCGCCGATCTGGAGCGTGCCGGTCACGACGCCGTCGCGCACCTGGTGCCAGACCGTCTGGCCGTGCGAGGCCACGAGGTCGGCGCGGACGCCAACGGCGTCGAGCGCCGCCTGGCCGGCCGCCGCGAACGACTCGCCGAGCAGCGCGTTCACCTCGGTCAGCTCGTCGATCCGGCCGCCGACCGGGTCGAACAGCGCGTGGACGCGGCGGCGCACCGCTTCGTCGTGCGGCGTCTCGCGGTAGCCGAGCATTCGGAGCCGCAGCTCATCGCCGACTTCGACGATCTCGACGACCGCGGCGTCGATGCCGTCGACCGAGGTGCCGGACATCAGACCGAGGACGATCATCTGCTCACGTCGCCCCCTGGTGCGGGTCCGCCGAACGCACCGCGCCCAGCCAGGGAACGAATTTCGCTCGACAAGGGCAGCTATGGTAGCCTGCTGCAACCGAGAAGGAGGCAAGGCCCACCATGCCAATGACGCGCCGTTCCCTGTTGACGTACGCCACGGCGGGCGCCGCGGTGCTGCTGGCCGCCTGTGCGCCGGCCGCCCCGCCCACCAACACGCCGGCGCCGGCCAAACCCGCCGAGCCGACCAAGCCGGCGGCCGCCCCGGCCGCCACCACGGCCCCGGCCTCGGCGGCCACCACCACCCCCGCGGCGGGTGCGACGAGCGCCCCGGCCGCGGGAGCCACCACCGCCCCGGCCGCGGCCGCGACCAAGCCCGCCGCCGCGACGACGGCGCCGGCCGCGGCCGGCGCCCCGGCGGGCGCCGCGAGCGGCAAGGTCGTCTTCCTCACCCAGAGCGGCAAAGCCTCGGAGGACCGCTACAACCCGCTGATCGACAAGTACAAGGCGAAGAGCCCGAACGTCTCGGTCGAAGTGATCTGGGCCGGCGCCTCCGCCGCCGAGGTGCAGCAGAAGCTGCTGACCGTCATCGCCGGCGGCACGCCGCCCGACCTGTACTGGACCCACAGCTACATCGGCTCGGGCCTCGCCAAGCGGAAGGTCAGCAAGGACCTGGGCGACTACATCAAGCGCGACAGCTTCAAGACGGACGACTTCTTCCCGGCCGCCCTGGCCGATTTCAACTACGGCGGCCAGCAGCACGCCCTGTCGCGCGAGACCACCAGCACGGTGCTCTGTTACAACAAGACGCTGTTCGACCAGGCGGGGCTCAAGTACCCGAGCGCCGACTGGACGTGGGACGACTTCACCGACACGGCGGTGAAGCTCACCAAAGGCGATGGCCCGAACAAGGTCTGGGGCTCGGCCGGGTTCCAGCAGTCCGGCTTCTCGTGGTTCACGCTGATCCGCGCCTGGCACGAAGGCGCCGACATCGTCAACCAGGAGCGCACCAAGTACACCCTCAACGAGCCCAACGGCGTCAAAGCCGTCCAGTGGATCGCCGACTTGCAGCACAAGCACAAGGCGCACCTGATCGACTCGAGCAACGCCTCGCCGCAGGGCGCCGACGTGCTGTTCGCCGGTGGCAAGGTCGGGATGATCCTGAACATCTCCGTCTACTCGGCCTTCATGAAGGCGCCGTTCGAATGGGACATCCAGCACCTGCCGAAGGGCTCGGTCGGCAAGCAGATCACCCGCAACGCCTCGGCCGGCCACAGCATCGCCGGCGCCGCCAAGAACCCGGACGCCGCCTGGGACTTCATGAAGCACCTGGAGTCGCAGGACTCCTTCGCCTTCCTCGCCTCGACGGGCTTGCAGCTCCCGACGTTCAAAGCAGTGGCCGAGAAGCTGGTCGCCGACGCGGCGAGCTCGGGCCAGCCGCCGAAGAGCGTCAAGATCGGGCTCGACGCGCTCGGCTACGCGCGTCCCGAGCCGGTGGTGGGCGACTGGATCGCCGTCCACCGCGAGCTGACCGGGGCGATGGACGGCATCCTCGGGCCGAGCCAGAAGCCGGTGAAGGAGTCGCTGGACGCGATCGCCGGCCGCATCAACGAAGCGATCTCGGCGGAGCCCAAGGGTTGATGAGGCTTGAGGGTTGAGGGTGGGGGACAGAACCCCGATGCACGATGAGGGCTGAGGGTCGGGCCGCGCCGGCCCCCGCGACCCTCATCCCTCAACCCTCGACCAGGCGGAGGCGCCGTCTCCTCTGGTCGGAGTACCGCGACGCGTACCTCTTCCTGCTGCCCTGGATGATCGGCTTCGTCGTCTGGCAGGCCGGGCCGATGGTGGCGAGCCTCTACTTCTCGCTGACGCGGTACGAGATCGTGACCGCCCCGGAGTGGGCCGGGTTGGAACAGTACGCCCGGCTGTTCCAGGACGACCGCTTCTACCTCGCGCTCTACAACTCGGCGTTCTACGTGCTGATCGGCGTGCCGACGCACCTGCTGCTCGCGCTGGGCGCGGCGATGCTGCTCAACGTCCAGGTGAAAGGCACCTCGTTCTACCGGACGCTTTACTACCTGCCGTCGATCATCCCGATCGTCGCCAACTCGCTACTCTGGGCGTGGATGTTCTCGAGTCAGTACGGGCTGGTGAACCAGATCCTCGGCTCGATCGGCCTCCCGCAGCCGCAGTGGCTCCAGGACCCCACCTGGGCGAAGCCAGCGCTGATCGTCATGAGCTGGTGGACGATCGGCGGCCAGATGGTGATCCTGCTGGCCGGGCTCCAGGGCGTGCCCGACCACCTGTACGAGGCGGCCGCGATCGACGGGGCCGGCGCGTGGCACCGCTTCTGGGCCGTCACGCTCCCGCTGCTGACGCCCTCGCTCTTCTTCAACCTGATCGTCGCGCTCATCGGCGCGTTCCAGGTCTTCACGCAGGCGTACGTGATGACGAAGGGCGGGCCGCAGTTCTCGACCCTCTTCTACATCCTCTACCTCTACCAGAACGCGTTCGAGGACTTCAAGATGGGCTACGCCTCGGCGCTCGCCTGGGTGCTGTTCGTGATCATCCTCGCGATCACCCTCGTCCAGTTCAAGGTCGCGAACCGCTGGGTGTTCTACGAAGGCGAGCTGAGGCGGTAAAGGTGAGGGTTGAGGGACGGTCCGGCGGTCTCGCGCAGGCGCGCGCCGTCGCCCGCGCCCGCGGCCGCCCCTCGACGCTCACCTTTCCACTCACGACCATCCTCTGGCACGTGCCGATGGCGTTCTTCGCGGTCGTCCTGCTCACGCCGTTCGCGTGGATGATCTCGACGAGCTTGAAAGAGGAGGGCCGCGAGTTCGAGCTGCCGCTCCAGCTCATCCCGTACCCGGCCGTCTGGTCCAACTACCCCACCGCGATGACGACGCTGCCCTTCCCGCTCTACTTCGAGAACACGCTGATCGTGACGCTCGGCGCGCTGACCGGCACGCTCGTGACCGGCAGCATGGCCGCCTACGCCTTCGCGCGGCTCCGCTTCCCCGGCCGGAGCGTCATGTTCACGCTGCTGCTCTCGACGCTCATGCTGCCGGACGCGGTGACGCTGATCCCCAAGTTCATCATCTTCCGCAACCTCGGCTGGATCAACACGCTGCAGCCGCTCTGGGTGCCGTGGTGGTTCGGCGGCGGCGCGTTCAACGTCTTCCTGCTCCGGCAGTTCCTGATGACGCTGCCCCACGACCTCGACGAGGCGGCGCGCATCGACGGCGCCAGCAGCTGGCAGATCTACGCCCGCGTGCTGATGCCGCTCGCCCGGCCGGCGCTCATCACCGTCGCGATCTTCTCGTTCATCCGCACCTGGAACGACTTCCTCGAGCCGCTCATCTACCTCCACGACGAGAAGCTGCGCACCCTCGCGCTCGGCCTGCGCGGCTTCCAGGACCTCTACAAGACCGACTGGACGCTCTTGATGGCCGCCTCGACCGTCATCATCCTGCCGGTGCTCGCGCTCTTCTTCGCGGCGCAGCGATACTTCATCCGGGGAATCCACCTGACGGGGCTGGCCGGGAGATGAGCAACGCCGTCCGGATCGTCGACGCCGACGTCCACAACACGTACCGCTCGACCGACGAGCTCCTGCCGTACCTACCCGAGCCGCACCGAAGCCGGATGGCCGACGGCGGGCTCGGCTACCCCGGCAGCGGCTACTACAGCGTCGTCGGCGTCCTGCGCCGCGACGCCGTCCCCGCGGTCGGCGGGCCGGCCGGCTCGGACCCGCGGACCCTTCAAGCGCAGCTGCTCGACGCCTACGGCATCGACTACGCGATCCTGACCGGCGGCGGCATCCTCGGCGTCTCGAACCTGACCGACCCCGACTACGCCTGCGCCGTCGCCTCCGCCTACAACGACTGGCTGATCGAGAAGTGGCTGCCGCTCGACCCCCGCTTCCTCGGCGCGATCGTCGTCTCGACCACTGACCCCGAGCTGGCGGCGCGCGAGATCGACCGCGTCGGCTCGCACCCCCGGATGGTCGAAGTGCTGATGGGATCGGGCCAGCCGCGCCTCCTCGGCCAGCGCTACTTCCACCCGATCTACGCCGCGGCCGAGCGGAACAACCTGCCGGTCGCGATCCACCCGGGCACAGAGGGCGCCGGCATCGCCAACCCGCCGACGCCCGCCGGCTACCCAACCAACTACATCCAGTGGCACACCAACCTGTCGCTCAACTTCGCGGCGCACGTCGTGTCGCTGGTCTGCGACGGCGTGTTCGTGAAGTTCCCGCGGCTCAAGTTCGTCTGCGTCGAGGGCGGCGTCTCATGGCTGGCGCCGCTGATGTGGCGGCTCGACAAGAACTTCAAGGCGCTCCGCTCCGACACCCCCTGGCTGACCCGCATGCCGAGCGAGTACATCAAGGACCACGTGCGGCTGACCACGCAGCCGATCGAGGAGCCCGAGGACCCGCGCGACCTGCTGCGGATCTTCGAGATCGTCGAGGCCGAGCGGACGCTGCTCTACTCGTCCGACTACCCACACTGGGACTTCGACAACCCGCACACCGCCTTCCCACCCGGCATGCCGGCGCACCTACGACGCCGCATCATGGCCGAGAACGCGATCGAGCTGTACGGCCTGCCGAGCACCCGGCCCGACGTCGCCCCGGCGGTCGCGACGACCGCCGGCTCCCGCGCCGACGGGTCGGTCGCGGCGGCCGCCGCGCACGCGCCCGATCCGGGCGAGTAACGCCTTGACCCCGCTCCGTGTTGCTAGAGTAGGCATCATCGTAGGCGTGGGAGGTGATGCAGTGGGGGCTGGTATCGTGCGCACCACGCTCTCCCTGCCGCGCACCTTGCTGGAGCGCACAGACGAGCTCGTGAAGCAGGGCGAGGCCCGCAGCCGAAACGAGCTCGTCACTGCCGCGCTGCGGCGGGAGCTGGCCGCGCGCGAGCGTGCGCGCATCGACGCCCAGATCCGCATGATGGCCCACGATGAAGCGGACAGGCGTGAGGCCGACCGGATCATGCGGGAGCTCGATGCGGCGGATCGGGAGACCATCGAGCGCCTCGAGCCGTACCCCGCGGAGTGACACCCCGCCGCGGAGACGTCTACGACGCCCGGTTCGATCCCGTAGAAGGGAGTGAGCAGGCCGGGCGCCGGCCGGTCGTCGTCGTCAGCCGCGATTCGATGAACGAGGTCTTGGATCGGGTCATCGTCGTGCCGTGCACGACCCACCGGTCGGCCAATCTCTATCCAAGCCGTGTGCTCGTCCACCCGCCGGAGGGCGGACTCGCCGTCCCATCGGTCGTGCTCTGCGAACAAGTCCGCGTGCTTTCGACGAGCCGCCTGCTCCGGTGGCGTGGCGCGGTGTCCCACGCGACCATGCGCCGGATCGATCGTGCCTTAGCCATCTCACTGGACCTACCGTACGATCCCGATCTCGATCAAGACGATCCATGACGAAGCTCGGTCGGAGCGCGGCAGATGTACCAGGTCGCCGACGCGGTCGCGACCCGGACTGATCGCCCGGCCGCGCTCCCTCTCGGCACCGCTCGGCTGAGGCGCCGTTGACCGCCGCCGACCTGCTCCTGGCGCCGCTCCAGTTCGACCTGACGCGCCGGGCGTTGATCGAGCTCACTGTCCTGGGCGTCGCCTGCGGCGCGCTCGGGGTGCTCGTCGTCCTGCGCGGCCTCTCCTTCATCGGCGACGCGCTCGGCCACTGCGTCGTGCCCGGCGTCGTCGCCGCGCACCTGCTCGGGGCGCCGCTGGCGCTCTGGGGCGGCGCGACGGCGCTGCTCTCGGCGTGGGGCATGGCGTTCCTCGTCCGCCGGTTGAGGCTGGCCGGCGACCCGGCGATCGCGATCGTCTTCAGCGGCGCCTTCGCGCTCGGCCTCGCGATGATCTCGGGCACCCGGTCGTACTACGGCGACCTCGCCGAGATCCTCTTCGGCAACGTCCTCGCCGTCGACGTGCGCGACCTCACGAGCAGCACGCTCATAGCCGCGTTCGTGCTGCTGGCGCTCGCCGCGCTCTACCGCCCGATCGTCTTCGTCTGCTTCGACCCCGTCGGCGCCCGCGCGGTCGGGCTGCCGGTCGACGTGCTCGACCTGGTGCTGTACGGCCTGATCGCCCTGGCCGTGGTCGCCGGCCTCACCGCGGTCGGGGCGCTGCTGGTGACCGCGCTGCTGATCGTCCCGGCCGCCGCCGCGCGCCTCCTGGCGCGCACCGTCGTCGGCCAGATGGTCGTCAGCTCGGCGCTCGCGCTCCTCGCCGGGTGGGTCGGCGTCTACGCCTCGTACGACCTGAACGTCGCCTCCGGCGGCGCGATCGTCCTGGCCGCGGTCGCGTTCTTCGGCGTCGCCCTGGCCGCCTCGCCGCGCCGGCGGTCGCTCGCGCGCCGGGCAGCGCTCGCCGCCGCGGGACGACCGAGCGAGAGCCCGGCGTGACGCCCGTCGAGGCGCTCCGCGCGGCGCTGGTCGACCCGCTCGCGTACGCGTTCATGCGCAACGGCCTGCTCGAGGTCGTGCTGCTCGGCGTGGCCTGCGGGCTGGTCGGCGTCTTCGTCGTCCACCAGCGGCTCACGTTCTTCGGCCACGCGCTCTCGCACACCGTCTTCCCGGCACTGGTCGTCGCGACCGCCCTGCGGGTCGACCTCACGCTGGCGGCACTGGTCGGCACGGCCGCTACGATCGGGCTGGTGCTCGCCCTGCGCGCCCAGCGCGACGTCGGCGACGACAGCGCGGTCGGCATCGTGTTCATCGGCCTGCTGGCGCTCGGCGTGGTGCTGATCGGACTGCTGCGCATCCGCTCGCAGCTCGTCGCCGACGTCCTGGTCGGCGACGTGCTGGGCGTCTCGGCGGCCGACCTGACGGCGAGCGCCGGGCTGGTCGTGCTCGTCGGATCGCTCGTCCTCGCGCTCTACCGGCCGCTCGTGCTGGTCGCGTTCGACCGCGGGTCGGCGCGCGCGATCGGGCTGCCGGTGTTCGCGCTCGACCTGCTGCTGCTAGGCCTGGTGGCGGCGACGGCGACCGTGGGGGTGCGCGTGGTCGGCGTGGTGCTGACCGTGGCGGTGCTCGTCGCACCGGCGGCGACGGCCCTGCTGTGGGTGCGCCGCGTGCCGAGCGCGATGGCGCTCGCCACCGCGATCGCCGCCGGCGCCGGGGTGCTCGGCCTCTACCTCACCTACCACGTCCCGATCGCGCCGGGCTCGGTCCTCGTCTTGCTGCTCACCGTCGCCTTCGTCGCCTCAGCCCTGCTCGGCCCGCGCGGCATCCTGCGGCGCCGCCGCGCCGGCTGACCTGCGCCGCGCGCCAGCCCGCCTTGACCCCGCTGTAACCCGCGCCCCCCTCGGCGTGACCACCTTCGTGACCCGGCGTCGCCACCTAGTCCCATGTGGAAGACGTACCCATCACCTGGTGCCTGTACCGCCGCGTCGCGCGTGGGCGGCGCTACGCCTGGGCGCTCTGCCGGGCGGGCTGGGGCGAGGCGGACCTGCGCCGTTCGATCGAGGCCCACCGCGCCGCCGGCGACGTGCTCAGGATCGTGCGCGACCCCGAGCCCTGCCCACCCCGCCTCATCCCGCTCTAGCCGGGTGCTGAAAAGCGCCTGCTTCGCGGCAGGCGTGCGGTCGGCCGGGCGCCGCCGGTCGGGGCCGAAGCGGCCGGCCGGGCGCGTGGTGTCGCCGCCGTTACGGGTCGCTCGGAGCTGTTCACCAGCCTGCTAGGCGTGCGCGGCCGGCCGCCCGCCGGGGCTCGGCCGCGGCTTGCGCGAGCCCGCTGGCCTCCCAGGCGGCCGCCAGCGCCCGCCCGACCCGCTCCCGCGCCGCGTCCCCGTCCGCCGTCAGTGCGAGCTCGGCGTTGACGATCACCACCGCGAGCTTGTTCCGCAGCGCCTCGATCTGCTCCTGTTCGTCCATCGCCACCCCCCTCGGCGGGCGGTCTCCGCCGGTCCTATACCAATCTGGCTCCCCCAGGTGGGTCCCGTTGTGGCGCCCGCCACACGCGGTCCGTGGTGTGCGCCACACGCGCCGCCCCCCGAGCCTCGGCTCCGCGCGCGCGATAATCCCGCCGCTATGAAGATCACCCGCGTCAAGACGTTCATCGTGGACGGCGGCTTCCGCCCGTGGACCTTCGTCAAGATCGAGACCTCCGACCCCGGCGTCGTCGGCTGGGGCGACTGCACCGATTGGGGCTCGCCCGGACCCGTCGCCGCGACCGTCGAGCGGATGGCCGAGGACGTCGTCGGCCAGGACCCGATGGACGCCGAGCGCATCTGGTGGCAGCTCTACACCCAGTCGGTCCGCCACATCGGCGGCATCGCCTTCAAGGGCATGTCGGGCATCGACTCGGCGCTCTGGGACATCCGCGGCAAAGTGCTGAACGCGCCGGTCTGGCAGCTCCTTGGCGGCAAGATGCGCGACGAGCTGCGGCTCTACTGGTCGCACTGCGGCTCGACGCGCGCCCGCCACGCCGAGCGGCTCGGCTGCCCGCCGGTGCGGACGACCGCCGACCTCGAGAAGCTGTGCGACGAGGTGCGCGCGCGCGGCTTCACGGCGATCAAGACCAACAACTTCCCGCTCGAGGACGCGCCGATCCCACCAGGCTCGGCACGCGAGGGCGTCGGCGACCTGCCCCCCGCGCTCCGGCACAACGCCGAGCACGTCGTCGGCACGTTCCGCCGCTGCCTCGGCCCGGACGTCGGCATCGCGCTCGACGTGGCGTTCCGCTTCAAGCTCGGCGGCGCCATCAAGCTCGCCCAGGCGCTCGAGCCGTACGAGCTGATGTGGCTCGAAACCGAGACGTTCGACCCCGACGCGCTCGCGCTGATCCGCCAGTCCACGAAGACGACGATCTGCACCGGCGAGAGCCTCTTCGGCACGCAGGGGTTCCGGCCATACCTGGAGCGCCACGCCCAGGACGTCGTGATGCCCGACCTGGCCTGGAACGGCGTGACGATGGGCAAGAAGATCGCCGACCTGGCGCACACCTACGACACCCTCTGCGCCTTCCACAACTGCCACAGCCCGATGAACACGCTCGTCTCGGCCAACGTCGCGGCGACCATCCCGAACTTCTTCATCCTCGAGCTCGACGTCGACGACGCGCCCTGGCGCGACGACCTGATGACGCACCCGTTCGCCGTCGAGCGGGGCCACCTGAAGCTGCCCACGCGGCCGGGGCTCGGCTCCGACCTGATCGAGGAAGAGCTCGCCAGGCACCCAGCCGTGAGCTACCCGGGTGCGCGCTAGGGAGCCCCGACCGCCGGCAAGTAGCCGCGACGGCGGCCGCGGGCCCGCCCGCGTCGGGAGCGGCGACCCGGTTCTGCCTCGGCACGTCCTCCATCCGCGGGCCCGCGGCCGCGCTCGGCGCCGCGCGGCGTCGGCGGCCGACCCAGGCGACCTCGGACCGCCGATCGGCTGAGCCGCCGGCCGTGCTCGCGCCTACCCGGCGTGCGCGTGCTGCCGCGGCACCTGGTACACCGCCGGCGTGCACTCGTAGACGCGGCCGGCGCGGACGACGGCGACCGGCTCGAGGCGCCGCCGGCCGTGCTCCGTCTTGCCGTGCGCGTCGGTGAGCGGGAACTCGCCCTCGGCCAGCCGCATCACCGTCACGTCGGCGTGCGCGCCGGGCCGCAGCGTGCCCAGCGTGCTCTCCATCGCGATCGCCTGGGCCGGGCGCTCGGTGACCTTCCGGATCACCTCCGAAAGCGGGATGCCGAGGTGGAGCAGCTTCGAGGCGGTCGTGGCGAGGTCGTAGGCCGGGTGAGCGACCGACCAGGTGTGGATGTCAGACGAGATCGTCGAGGGCTGCAGGTCCTGCTCGAGCGCGCGCCGCGCCACGTCCCACGAGAAGCTGCCGGCGCCGTGGCCGACGTCCAGGCCGATGCCGCGCCGCACCGCCTCCCGCACGCACTCGCGGACCCGTCCGGTCTGGTCGTCGAGCACGCCGTCGGTGCGGCCGTGGTAGCAGTGGGTCAACACGTCCCCCGGCGCGAGCGCGCCGAGCAGTTCCTCGATCGAGATCGCCGTGCCGCCGGGGTGCACCATCAGCGGCTTGCCGATCGCCTCGGCGGCCTGCCTGGCGCGGCGCAGCGCCTCGCGGCACTGCTCGGCGCCCGGCCCGAGCATCGCCTCCGAGAGCCGCACCTTGATCCCGACGATCAGGTCGGCGTGCGCCCTGGCCACCTCGACGGCGCGGTCGACCCGCGCCCAGCGGATGTCGCTCAGCTCGGGCGCGACCTCCTCGGGCCGACCGGCGTCCTGCGCCATCCCGATCGTGGCGATGTGCAGGAAGGCGAGGATGCGCGTCGCCGAGACCTCGATGACGTAGCGGCGGAAGCCCGGGAACGTCGAGGCGCCGGAGGAGCCGGCGTCGACCGCGGTCGTCACGCCCCGGCGCAGGCAGTGCGGGTCGGGCTCGATGCCGAGCGGCGCGACGCCCCAGTAGACGTGGCTGTGCAGGTCGATGAGGCCGGGCGTGACGATCAGCCCCTTCGCCTCGAGCAGCTGCCGCGCGCCGCCGGCGGCCAGGTTCTCGCCGACCGCGGCGACCTGGTCGCCGTCGATCGCCACGTCCAGCTCGCGGTCGATCCCCTGGCTCGGGTCGACGACCCGCCCGCCGCGCACCACCAGGTCGTGCACCGTCCCACTCCTTGGCTCGAGTGGACGCAGCCTACACGACGGGCGCCGCGGCCGCGGCAAGCACTCAGGCTGGCGGGAAGGAGACGACGTCGCGCGGGACCGGCGCCCAGTCGGCCGGCGGCGGGGCAGCCATCCGCTGCCCCGGATCGAAGCCGGGGAAGGGACGAACCTGTTGGTCGAACGGCCGCCAGTGCAGGTCGAGCGCGACGGCCTCCGTCGAAGCGGACCGCGCCCGGGCCTCGCCGAGCACCGCCGAGCCCGGTCCCACGCCCGCCGGGACCGTCGCCAGCCACAGCGCCAGCGCGCCGAGCGCCGCGATGAGAGCTCCGACCATGTGATGGGCAGCGTACATCGGCTCACCTAAGCAGTTGTTAACTGGCCATCAGAGCGGCGTGAGAAAACCCTAGGGCGCGACGCGGACGAAGAGCGGCTCCCTCGTCAGCGTCAGCGCCACGCGCCCGTCGAGCTTGCCGTCGTCGGCGTCGACGATGCGCTTCACGACGCCGTCGCGATCCACCGCGCGGACCGCCGAGCCGGCCAGGGCGATCGTGCGCGTCGCGCCCGCGTCGCCCTCATCGTCCACCCAGACGACCAGCACCTCGCCCGTCGGGGTGTCGAAGTAGTAGCCCTCGACGTCGGGCGGCACCGCCTGCCGCGCGCTCAGCTCCCCGCGGTAGACCGGGTCGACGAGCTCGGCGTTCATCACCGCGGCCGCGCCGGTCGCCGGGTGGGGCTGGTAGGAGGTGTCGAGGATGCCGCGCTTCCACTCGTCGAAGTCCACCAGCGCGAACCAGATCGCGATCTGGTTGCCGGCCGCCAGTGCGCGGACGGTACCCTGCACCACGTAGCGCGCCTGGAAGTCGGGGCTGCCGTACGCGCCGGCCGACGCGCCGAACTCGTTCAGCATCATCGGCTTCGCCACGCCGTACCTGGCCAGCAGGCCGCGCAGGTAGCGTGCCTTGCCGATGACGTCGCGGCCGTAAGGGTCCCAGACCGACCGGTAGAACGTGTACATGTGCAGCCCGAACACGTCGAACGCCGAGCCGGCGTTGCCCCGCGCCGGGTCGACGACCTGGTCGAGCCAGTCGCGCACGAACATGCCGTTCGGGTCGTCGTCGTTGAACCAGTCGTAGGCCGGCGAGACCACCACCTGCCCGCGCGGGTCGGCGGCGTGGACGACCGGGTAGGTCGCCTTCAGCAGCGCGGCGTAGCCGGCCGCGTCGTAGCCCCACTGGCCCACTGCGGAGGGCACGTCGGGGCGGCCGTCCGGCTCGTTGTACGGCTCCCAGTAGTGGACCTCGTAGGGCGGCGCCGAGTAGCGGCTGACCGCGGCCTGGACGAAGCGCAGCCAGGCGGGCAGCATCCCCGGTCTCAGCGGCCCGTTGCCGGCGTACGAATCGCTCGCCCACGTCGGCGCGCCGTTGAGCACCACCTCCATCCTGATCCGCTGCCGGGCGATCTCGGCGAGCAGCCTGTCGTAGGACGACCAGTCGAAGGTGCCCGGCGTCGGCTCGACCGCCGCCCACGCGATGCCGACGCGCGTCCAGCCGGCCGCCGCGCGCGCGAGCTGAGCCTCGGCGGCCGGCGCCGTGATGGCGTCCTGGCCGCAGCAGGCCGCGACGCCCCAGTAGCTCGACCGGGGCGTCGCCGGACCGGGCGCCATCGGCAGGAAGACCTTCGCCGTGCCCGCCGACGTCGCCCCCGGCGGCCGAGCCACGGCGGGCGCGAGCATCAGCGCCACCAGCAGCCACCGCCACCACCGCACCGCCGCCAGAGCCTCCGCGTCGACCAATTCGCCCTCGCCACCCCGAGGAGCGCGGCGACGAGGGATCCCGACCGTGGCGGCCTCGCCCGGCGCCGGTCGACCCGACGGCCGAGATTCCTCGCTCCGCGAGGAACGACAGGGCGTCTCTACGCCCGACCGCGCTCCATCGTAGCGGCCCGCGGCTGACCCGGGCCAGCACCGCCCGCCTCCCCGTTGGGGCTCAGCGCCGCCTCGACCTCGGCGAGCCACGAGGTGGCGCTCGCGTCGGCTGGCATCCGCCAGTCGCCGCGCGGCGAGAGCGCGACCGAGCCGACCTTCGGGCCGTCGGCGGTGCAGTTGCGCTTCCACTGGTTGGCGAAGAAGCGGTTGAAGAAGACGGCCAGCCAGTGCCGCAGCTCCGCCGGCGTGTAGCGGCCCTCGAAGGCGTGCTCGGCCAGGAACAGGATGCGCGCCGGGCGCGCGCCGTGGTGGACGAACCAGTAGAGGAAGAAGTCGTGCAGCTCGAACGGCCCGATCGTGCTCTCGGTGAGCTGCGCGATCGCGCCCTCGGCGCTCGGCGGCAGCAGCTCGGGCGAGATCGGCGCCTCGAGCACGTCGAAGAGCGCCTGGCGCAGGTCCTCGCCGCCTTCGGTCGCCCACGTCGTCACTCGCTCGTTGGCGACCCAGCGGATCACGAACTCGACCAGCGTCTTCGGGACCCCCGGGTTCACGTCGTACATCGAGATCGAGTCGCCGTTGAACGTCGCCCAGCCGAGCGCCTTCTCCGAGAGATCGCCCGTGCCGACCACCAGACCGCGGTAGCGGTTCGCCTTCGTCATCAGCCGCAGCGTGCGGATGCGCGCCTGGACGTTCTCGAACTCGACGTCGCCCACCTCGGGGTGGCGCGCGAGGAAGGCGATGAAGGCGTCGGCGCTGTGCGCCCGCTTGGTGCGCGCCAGCTCCTGCTCGTACTGGACCGCGGCGCGGTGCCCCTGGTCGCGCAGGACGACGAACGCCTCCTCGCGGATGTCCTCCTCCTCGAAGGAGGCGCGCAGCGCGCGGGCGAGCCGGCGCGAGGCGTCGCGCGTGTGGCCGGAGGTACCCAGGCCCGGGAGGGAGACGCAGAGCAGGTCGGCGCGCGGCCGGCCGAGCTGGTCGAGCGCGTTGGCGCAGGCGAGCGCGGCGAGCGTCGAATCGCGCCCGCCCGAGAGGCCGAGCACCAGCTTCCCGGCCTTCGAGTACTCCACGCGCGTCATCAGCGAGTTGGTCTGGATCTCGAAGACCTCCCAGCAGCGCGTCGCCAGCGTTGCCGGGTCCTTCGGCACGAACGGGTGCGGCTCCACCTTCCGGCGCAGCGGCCGGAACGAGCGCGGCGCGTGGGCGCGGAAGGAGACCGCCCGGAACGGCTGCCGGTTGTCCACGGCGCAGTCGCCGAACGTGCCGGAGGCCAGCCGGGCGCGGACCAGCACGTCGAGGTCCACGTCGGCCGTGACGAGCTGCGGCTCCCGCGCGAAGCGCCTCGACTCGGCGAGGCACTCGCCGAGCTCGTAGATCAGCGCGTGCGCGTCGAAGGCGAGGTCGGAGGACGACTCGCCCGGGCCAGCCGCGGTGTAGAGGTAGGCGCACTTGCCGAGCGAGGACGCGCGCCAGCAGAGCTTGTGCCGCGTCTCGCCCTTGCCGAGCGTGAAGTTCGACCCGGAGAGGTTGCCGCACACGGTCGCCCCGGCCGAGACCTGGAACGCGCTCGGCGCGACGTGCACCCAGCCGTCCTCGCAGATCTCGACGCCGACGACCAGCTCCGGCCAGCCCTCGGCGTGGAACAGCAGGTCCATGCCGAACGGCACCTTCCTGCCCAGCAGCTCGGCCTCGAGCCCGCGCGGCACGCCTCGACCGTCGCGGAATTGCCGCCGCTCGTAGAACTCGCCGTACGAAGGAAGGTAGCCCTTCGGCACGACCCCGAGCAGCTCACCACCCTGGATCGCGGCCGCGACGTTGTAGACGCCCGGGTGGACGACCAGCGGCATCCCCACGAACGCGAGCGGGCGGAGGTTCAGCTTGCCGCCCTGCTCCAGAAGCCACGCGAGCGAGTCGAGCGCCGCCGCCTGGAGGTGGCGGTCCATGTGCAGGTCGCCCGCGGTGTACGCGGTCAGCCCCAGCTCGGGGAAGAACACGACCGCCGCCCCCTCGTCGTGCGCCCGCTGCCACAGCTCGAGCGTGTGCCGCCGGTTGAACGCGAAGTCGGCGACGTGGACCGGCGGCACCGCCACCGCCACCCGCACGAGCCCGGCGCTGCCCGCTTCCTCAGCCATGGGCGACACCTCCTCCAATAGAAGGGAGTCTAGTCAGAGCCGGGCGACTGGGTGCTGCCCCAGGGGTAGCAGCCGCGCTGGGCCGTCCAA
>DASRFH010000031.1:0-12907 GCA_035651675.1 Chloroflexota bacterium
GGCCGCCGTAGCCGCCTGCCGAGCGGCCGGCATCCGGCCGGTGATGATCACCGGCGACCATCCCGTTACCGCCACCGCGATCGCCCGGACGCTGGGTATCGCCGACGATCGAACGCGCACCCTCACCGGGGCGGACGTCGCGCGGATGAGCGTCGACGAGCTCGTCGGCCAGGTGGATGAGGTCGACGTCTACGCCCGCGTGTCCCCTGAGCACAAGTGCGCGTCGGGCCGGTGGTGGCGACCATCCTGGCCGCGGCGGACCAGCTCGGCGCCGGTCTGATCGCGGCCGGGACGCATGGCCGCAGCGGCCTGAGCCGGCTCGTGATGGGCAGCGTCGCGACGGGGCTCGTGGAGCACTCGCGTGTTCCCCTCCTCCTCGTCTCGGCTACCGCCGCCAGGAGCTCGGGAAGACCGTGGGCGCGGGGGGAGGCGGGCGTGCTGCCCTGGGGCGCGAGCGCCGGCAGCGCGGCCTTCCAGACGCCGGACACGCCTACCGGTGCCCCAACCTCGGGTCAAGCGCGTCCCGCAGCGCGTTCCCGACCACGTTGACCACGAGCACGGTCACGAAGATCGCCAGCCCCGGCGCGATGACCAGGGTCGCCGACCGGTAGAAGTACTGCTGCGCGTTGGTGAGCATGTTGCCCCAGCTCGGGGTGGGCGGCTGGATGCCGAGGCCCAGGTAGCTGAGCGTCGCCTCGGAGAGGATCACGTTGCCGACGGCCAGCGTCGCCCAGACGATCATCACGGGCACGACGTTGGGCATGACGTGGTGGACGATCAGCCTCGCATCGCTCGCCCCCAGAGCCCGAGCCGCGACGACGAAGTCCCGGGTCCGCAGCGAGAGCACCTCGGCGCGGACGAGCCGCGAGATGCCGGTCCACGAGAGGGACGCGATCACGAACGCCAGGCTCACCGGCCCGACGTTGAAGATGACCGAGACGAAGATCAGGATGAACAGGCTCGGGATCGACTGCAGCGCGTCCACCGAGCGCATGATCACGCTGTCCACCCAGCCGCCGTAGTAGCCGGCCAGCGAGCCGAGGAAGGCGCCGAGCGTGAGCGCGACCGTGACGGTGAGCGCCGCCACCCCGAGCGAGACGCGCGCGCCGTACACCAGGCGCGTCAGCACGTCGCGCCCCAGCTCGTCGGTGCCCAGGTAGTTCGGCGCGCCGGGTGGCCGCAGCGCGCGCAGCAGGCTCTGTTGCTGCGGCTCGAAGCCGGTTACGTACGTCGAGATGAGCGGCGCCGCGAGCGCGACCACGACCAGCAGCATGGCGACGACGAGCGAAGCCAGCGCCACGTAGTCGCCGCGGAACCGCCGCCAGACGGACGCCCAGCGGCCCGGCTCGGCCTCGTCGACCTCCTGGACCACGGCCGCCGGCTGGGCCTGGAGCTGGCGCGCGACGTCGATCACGAGTAGCCCACCCGCGGGTCGAGCAGCCCGTACACCACGTCGGCCAGGAGGTTGCCGACGACCACCAGCACCGAGCTGACGACGACCAGCGCCATGAGCACCGTGTAGTCGCGCTGCATCGCGGCGGTGTAGGCGAGCTGCCCCATCCCCGGCCATTGGAAGATGACCTCGACCACCAGCGCGCCGCTGAACAGCAGCGGCAGGTTCAGCCCGAGCAGCGTCACGATCGGGAGGAGCGAGTTGCGGAAGGCGTGCAGCGTCACCGCGGGCCGCCGCAGCCCCTTCGCGCGCGCCGTCCGCACGTAGTCCTGGCCGAGCTGCTCGAGCATCGCCGAGCGCGTGTAGCGGATGAGCCCGGCCATCCCGGGGATCGCCAGCGCGGCCGTCGGCAGGATCAGGTGCACGAGCCGGTCGTCGAGCGCGCCTGCCGTCGCGATCGTGAACATCCCGCCCGAGGGCAGCCAGGGCAGCCCCCAGCTCTGGAACTGCACCGAGAACACGAGGATCAGCAGGATGCCGAGCCAGAACCCCGGCACGGCGTGGACGACCGCCGCGTAGAGGTTGGAGATCTGGTCGAACGCGCGCCGGTGGTGCAGCGCCGCGTAGACGCCGATCGGGATCGCGGCCACGTACTGGATCGCCAGCGCCAGCACGGCCAGCAAGAGCGTGTTCGGCACGCGCGTCGCGATCATCTCGGCGATGTCGCGCCCGGTGACGAGCGAGCGGCCGAGGTCGCCGTGCAGCAGCCCCCAGAGCCAGACCAGGTACTGCTCGTAGAGCGGCCGGTCGAGCCCGAGGTTGCGCCGGATCCGCTCGACGTCCTCGGGCTTGATGCTCGGGTCGAGCTCGAAGGCGGAGAGCGGGCCGCCGGGCACCGCGCGGATCAGCGCGAAGCTGATGGCCGTGATGACGAGGACGAGGGGGACCATCTCCAGCACGCGCCGGAGGACGTAGCGGCGCACGACGGTGGGACGGCCGGCGTCAGCCGACCGTCCAGCCCTCCACGTTCGAGAGGAGGTTGAAGGTGTTCGCCTCGATCCCTTTCACCCGCTTGTTGACGGCGAGCAGCGTCTTCTGGAACACGAGGATGGCGCTCGGCAAATCGTCGAGCACGAGCTTGTCGACCTGCTTGTAGATCGCCTTGCGTTTGTCCTTGTCCGTCTCGCGTAGCGCCTGGTCGAGCAGGTCGTCGACCTTCGGGTTCGAGTAGCCGTTCGTGTTGAAGCCGCCCTGCTGGCCATTGGTCGACCACATGGCGCTCTCGTCCGGGTCGACGCCCCAGCTGAAGCCGATCAGGACAACCTCGTAGTCCTTCGTCTTGTTGAAGCGGTTCAGCAGCGCGCCGAACTCCTCGGCCTTCGGCGTCGCCTGCACGCCGATCGCGCGCCACTGTTCCTGCAGGACGCCAATGAAGGCTTCGCGGACCTTGTTGCCCGCGTTCGTGTAGACGGTGAAGGCGAGCTTCCGGCCGTTCTTCTCGCGCACGCCATCCGCCCCGCGCCCAGTGGGCACCCGCCAACCGGCCGCGTCGAGCATCTGTTTCGCCTTGTTCGGGTCGTACGGGTATTGGGGGTTGTCCGTTGGGTCGTACGCCCAGGAGACCTTCGGGAAGATCGAGTCGGCGACCGCACCCTGGCCGAACAGGATCGCGTCCACCATCGCCTTGCGGTCCAGCGCGTAGAGGAGCGCCTGGCGGACCTCCTTCTCCTGGAACAGCTCCGTCTTCGACTTGTCCAGGTTGTAGGCGTAGTAGACGAACGAGAGGTTGTCGTACTTGCTGACGGCGAGGTTCGGCGCCTTCTCCATCTCGGCGAGCGCCGAGGGGTCGACGACGCCGAAGTCCATCTCGCCGGTCTTGAGCTGCGCGCCGACGACGACCTGGTCCTTGACGACCTTGTAGACGTACTGGTCGATCTTCGGCGCGCCCTTGAAGTACTCCTTGTTCGCCTCGAGCAGGATGTAGGAGTCCTTCACCCACTCCTTGAACTTGTACGGCCCGGTCCCGACCGGGGACTTGGTGTTGAAGTCGGCCGAGTTGAACTCCTTGCCCTGCTTGTCGTCGAGCAGGTGCTTGGGTAGGATGCCCCGGACCATGACCTGGACGAGGAACGGCGCGTAGGGCTGCTTGAGCTTGAACTCGATCGTCCGCGGGTCCTTGACGGTGACCGAGCCTGGTCCTTCGAGCGCCTGGAGGAGCGTCGAGCGGCGCGGGCTGTTCACCTCCGGGTCGAAGATCGTGTCGAAGGTGAACTTCACGTCCTCGGCGGTCAGCTCGGTGCCGTCGTGGAACTTCACGCCCTTGCGCAGCTTGAACGTGTAGGTCAAGCCGTCCTCGGAGGTCTGCCACGACTCCGCCAGGTCGGGCTGCGGGCTGCCGTCCTTCGGGCTCACCTTGACCAGGGCGTTGTAGAGCAGGTCGTTGATGCGCCCCGAGGCGGCGTCGTTCGAGAGGACGGGGTTGAGGATCGACGCATCCGAGAACTGGCCGTCGACGATCCTGGTGGGCGGGCCGGCCGGCGGCGCCGCGGCTTGTTCGCCTGGCTTGGTCGCGGCGGCGGCCGGCGTGGCGGCGGCCGCCGGAGCGCCCGCCGGCTGGGCCGCCGCGGGGGATTGCGCCGCGGCCGGCACCTGGGCGGGTGGCTGGGTCGCGGCTGGCCGGGCCGGGCTCTCCGGGGTCGGCGGCCCGCAGGCCGCGACGAGCGCGGCGGCCCCGACGGCCGTGCCCGCGGTCAGCAGCAGACGCCGTCGCCCGATCCGCTTGGTCATGTGCTCCTTCTCTCGCCTACAGGGCGTCCTTAGTGGTTTAGCTGTGCGTGGTGGTTTACCCACGTGGGGTGGTTTGCCTGTAAGGTACGCCACGCGACCCCACGCGGCCCACCCTAATTTCGCACGGAGATAGTGGAGTCCCCTACGGAACTCGGTACCAGTCCCGCGCCATGATCGACTGCTGGTCGTAGACCGGCAGCGGCTCGCCGCCGGCGTCGGCGACGACCCGGCGGCGCATCTCGGCGACGACGTCCGGGTGCGCCGCGGCGACGTCCTCGCGGTGGTCGGGGTCGGCGGCGACGTCGTACAGCTTCGCCTCGGCGCCATCGTTGCGCGCGACGTAGACCCAGCGGTCGTCGCGGCACCAGACGTAGTTGTTGAAGCCGCAGGTCGCGTACGGGCGGCCCTCCGCCTCGCCGGCGGCGAGCGCGAGCGCGTCCAGCCCGTCCATCGGCACGGGCGGCGCCACGCCGAGCGCGGCCAGCACCGTCGGCGCCAGGTCGTGGCCCTGGACGAATGCGCCGCAGGTCGTGCCGGCGCCCGCGGCGCCCGGCCGTCGCACGATCAGCGGCACGTCCATCAGCTCGGGGTGCATGCCCCACGAGATCTTGCCGGTCAGCCCGTGCTCGCCGAGCTGGTGGCCGTGGTCGGCGGTGACGATCAGGAGGGTGTCGTCGAGCACGCCCTGGGTGCGGAGCTGCTCGACGAAGTGGCCGAGCCAGCGGTCCACCATGGTGACCTCGCCGGCGTACAGCGCGCGCATGTGGCGCAGCTCGCCCGGGCTCAGGTAGTCGGACGGGCCGTACTTCGGCGTGATCACCTCGATCCCGTCGTAGCCGGGGTCGTAGAGGTCGGTGTAGTAGCGCGGCGGGTCCCACGGCTCGTGCGGGTCGAACGAGTCGACGACGAGGAAGAACGGCTTGTCCGCGGTCCCATTCTCCTCGAGCCAGCGGATCGCCGCGAGGAACACCTTCGGCGCCTGCCAGTCCTCCTCGTGCCGCCGGGCGCGGGCGTTGGCGAGGTACTGGCGCAGCAGCGCGCGGGGGCCGCTCTGGCGTGCCGCCTCGGGCAGGTGCCGGTCGACGTCGGCCTCGGAGACCGCGCCGGTCGGGCCGATCGGGTCGCGCTCCTGCCCGCGCACCCACTGCCAGTGGTCGAAGCCGCGGTGGAAGTTCATGGAGGGCTTGAACTGGTGGAACGCGTCGGTCACGAGCGCGGTCCGGTAGCCGTTCGCCTGGAGCGTCTCGGCGAGCGTGACCTGCTCCTCGGGGATCCGCTGCCAGCCGTAGGCGCGCACGGTATCGCCCTTCTGCGGAACCCAGCCGCGGAACGGGAACGTGCGCGTGCCGGTGTGCAGCGCGCGCCGCACCGGGATGGTGGGCAGCGCCTCCGGGAACGCGCGCGTGAAGACGATCGATTCCGCCGCCAGCGCGTCCAGCGCCGGGGTCCGGCATGTCCAGCCCTCGGCCGTCGGCCCACGCCCGTAGCACCCCACGTGGTCGGCCCGCAGCGAGTCGAGCAGGACCAGCACGACGTTCATGCGCTTCCCCGTTTGCTGAGGTGGGTGGTGAGCCCCGGCGCGGTGGGTGGGCGTGGACCCGTCGTCAGACGAACACCTGCCGCAGGGTCGCCAGGTTCCGCCGCGCGTTGCCGAGCGGGTCGTCGCCGGCCGCGGTTTCGAGGTTGAGCCAGCCGTCGAAGCCGGCCTCGCGCAGCGCTCGCGCGACGCCAGCGGCGTCGATCGTACCGGCGTCGAGGGCGGCGCCCTGCTTGCCCTTGGCGTGGACCTGGAGGATGTGGGAGCCGCGGCGGCGCACCTCCTCAACCGGGTCCATGCCCCGGCTGGCGACGTTGCCCATGTCGAAGTAGTCGCCGACGACCGGGCTGCCGATCCGGTCGAGCAGCGCGAGCTGCGCCTCGGCGGGTAGGCCGCTCTCGACGCCCAGCTTCAGGCCGAGGTCGGCCGCGGCGGGCGCCAGCTCCCTCAGCGACGCCACGTACGCGTCGGTCGCCGCGCCGTCGTCGGCCGGGGGCACGCCGCCGACCAGGACGACCTCGCCGCCGGCGTCGGCGGTGCGCCGGACCGCGCTGGCCGCCAGCGCCACGGCGCGCCGCCGGCCGGCGCCGTCCGGGTCGGCAAGGCGCGGCTCGCCGCGCATCAAGAAGATCAGTGCGAGCGAGCTGATCGCCACACCCGCCCGCTTCGCCGCCTCCCGCAGCGCCCGCGCCGCCTCCGGCGACTCCACGAACCCGGCCGCGTCGCCATCGCGGATGAACAATTCGACGCCGTCGACGCCGAGCGTCGCGGCCGCCGCGATCGCGTCCTCCCACGTGCCCGGCAGCGACACCTGGTGGCAGATCCCGATGCGCATGTCGTGTTCCTTCCTCGAGCGCGTTATGTGGGCTGACCGTGAAGGGCCCCGGCGTGCAGGGATGACGTGCGCTGGGAGTGCACGCGGTCCTCGTTGGCCGTCGGCGCCGGCCGACGCCGGGCAGCGCCAAGGGTACCACCTCGCCTTTGGGCTCGCGGCAGGGTCCGCCGCGATCCCCCGCGGCAGATCAGCCGAGGCCACGTAGAGTGTTCCCAAGTCGGGTCGTCAAATACCTACAGGCTGGTGGTGAGGATCAACTACCCGTACCGGGCGGTCTACGTCCGTTTCGTGGGGACGCACGCGGAGTACGACGCGATCGACGCGGAGGAGGTGCGAGATGACCGCCGTCAAGGCGATCCGTTCGGAGGCGGACTACGAGGCCGCGCTCGCCCGCATCGACCAGTTGATGGACGCCGCCCCTGGCACTCCCGAGGGCGAGGAGCTCGACGTGCTCACCGACCTCGTCGAGCACTACGAAGAGCGAGCAGGTGCCTCCTGGGGTTTCGGCCGCCCCACGACCTTGCTGTGGTCGTACCATCGGTCGTACTATCGGGCCGTGCCGGTCGTGAAGCGCTCGTTCAGCATCGACCCGGAGGTGTGGGCGGCGGTCCGCCGCGCGGTCGGTCCCGAGCCGCGGAAGGTATCGGCGTTCGTCAACGAGGCGCTGGCCAACCACGCGCGGATCGTGCTCGGCCTCCGCGCGGTCGCCGAGTGGGAGGCCGAGCACGGGACGCCGTCGCCCGAGCAGCTGGCCGAGGCCGATCGCCGCCTCGACGCCGCCAGCGTCGGCATGCCGCGCTCCGGAACCGGATCCGGTTGAGCAGCGCGGCGCGCGGCGCCGCCGGCCTCGTCTACGACGCGGGCGCCCTGGTCGCGGCCGAACGGAACGATCCCCGCTTCTGGGCGCTGCACCGACGCGCGCTGGAGCGCGGCGTCGTCCCGGTCGTGCCGACGCCCGTCCTGGCGCAGGTGTGGCGGGGCGCCGGCCAGCACGCCGTAAGCGCGCTCCTGCAGGGCTGTCGGACGGAGCCGCTGGACGCGCCAGACGCGCGGGCTGCCGGCGCCGCGCTCGGCCGGAGCCGCACGAGCGACGTCGTCGACGCGTGCGTCGTGGTCACCGCGCTGCGCCGCGGCGATGCCGTCGCCACCAGCGACCGCGCGGACCTCGAACGCCTTGCCGTCGGGCTGGGTGCCCGGCTGAGCATCATCGACGTCTAGTACTGCTCGTTGGTTCCGCCGGGGGCGGAAGAGCCTGATCTGGTCGGCGTGGTGCCGCCCAAGAACTAACGAAGCAGTGCTAGAACGTCGGCCCGTGGGTGTGGTCCCGCGGAGGGACGACGAGCGATCTCGACCGTCGCGCCGTCCTCGGCAGCGCACGCCAGGGGCGCGCCGGCCGAGGTTCCTCGCTCCGCTGGCAACGACAAGCGAGGCCGGGTCGGCGAAGACCTGGCCAGTGTCCTAAGACGCGCGCCCCGGCGCCGGCTCGCCCAGCCGCGTCCCGCGCCGGCCCCGCCTGAGGAACAGCCCACCGGCCGTCGCGAGCAGCCCCAGCCCGGCCAGCGCCTGGGCGTCGGGGATCGGGAAGCCAGTCCGTGGGAGCTGGGTCACGGCCAGCGCGGCCTGCGCGCCGACCAGGAACGGGCGCCCGTTGAGCGGCTGGAGCGGACGGTTGTCCTTGGCGAAGATCCGCTGGAACGCCGCCACCTGCGCCTCGGAGATCTGCACCGGCGTGCTCATCACCAGCCACTTGACGCCCTCGGAGCAGGGCGGGGTGGTCAGCGAGCCGTCGTAGCGGTAGTAGGTACGCTGGGTGGGGAGCAGGTCGGCGGCGTTGGTCCGCACGCCGGGCACCGTCTGGGCCGGTCCCTCCCTGGCCGGCAGGTTCGCCATCGTCGGCGCGTAGGCCGGGTTCTCGGCGCCGCGGTTCAGCAGCACGCCGACCACGGCCAGGCCGCCAGACGGGCCGCGGTGCACCAGGTGCAGCTCCATGTCGGCGAGCTTGCCGCCGAAAGCGTGCTCGCTGCGGGTGTGGAAGTGGTACTGCGCCAGCTCGTAGGTCGCGCCGTCGAGCCGCAGCGTGCTGCCGGGGTCGTAGTTCACCTGGACGGTGTGGCCGTTGTTGACCACGTTGAGCGCGCTCGGCTTGTAGTCGAACGCCAGATCGGCCGGGTTGAGCGGCGCCGTCGGCGGGATGTCGACCGGCGACTGGCGGACGCCGCTGCCGCAGACGGCGAACTCGGGGCTCAGCCTGGCCCAGCTCTCCGGCCCGACCTCGCCGTCGTAGCCCCAGTGCACCTCGTCGGCCGCCTGGGCCGCCGGGGCGAGGACGCCGAGCGCCAGCAGCGCGGCCGCGCCGCGCAGGAACCGGCCGCGGGAGACGGGACGCGCGAGGCCGTGGGCGCAGGTGCAGTGCGGGGGGCTCGCGTGCCGCATGTGGGGTTGCTCCTGGCGGTTGCGTCGCCGGCCGACCGAGCAGGCAGCCTGGCGCGGAGGCGCACGTTAGCGGGGGCGCGCCGCGGGTGTCAAGCGATCTTCTCTCCGGTAAAGACGCCACGGCCAGCCCGAACACGATCGCGGTCGCGCCGCGAGCCGCGTATCCTCCGCCCAGCGCATGACGGACCGACGTCTAATCGACTACGCGCCCTCGCCGCCCGCCGCGGCCGACCTCGTCGTCATCGGCGGCGGCATCCTCGGCGCGGCGACCGCCTTCTACGCGGCCCGGCGCGGGCTGCGGGTCATCGTGCTCGAGAAGCGGGCGCGGCTCTGCACGCTGACCACCCCGGCCGCGACCGGCGCCTTCCGCGCCCAGTTCGACAACGCCGAGGAGACGCGGCTGGTCCAGGAGTCGATCGCCGCCTTCACCCACTTCGGCGACCACCTCGGCCTCCGCGGCGCCGACATCGGGCTCACCCAGCCAGGCTACCTGTGGGTCACGACCACGCAGGAGGGCGCCGCCCGCCAGCGCGCGCTCGTCGAGCGGCAGCGCGGTTGGGGGCTGACCGACGTCGAGCTGCTCGACGGCGACGAGGCGAGGCGCCGCTTCCCGTACCTGGCGTCCGAGGTGGTGGCCGCGCGCTACCGCGCCGGCGACGGCTTCCTCGAGCCGCGGCGGGTGACGATGGCGTTCGCCGCCGCGGCGGCCGCGCGCGGCGCCCTCTTCTGCCTCGAGACGCCCGCGACGGGCTTCCGGCTGGCCGGCGACCGCGTGGTCGGGGTCGAGACGCCGCGCGGCGCGGTCTCGTGCGGCCTGGCGGTCGTCGCCGCCGGGCCGTTCTCCGGCGTCGTCGCCTCGTGGGCCGGGCTCGGGCTCGACGTGGCGCTGCGGATCCGCCAGAAGCTGGTGATGCCGCGCGTGCCCGAGGTGCCGCCCGACGCGCCGATGACGATCGACGAGGACTCCGGCGCCCACTGGCGGCCGGCGCTCCAGGGCGCCTACCTGCTCTACACCGACCCGACCACGCCGGCCGGTCCGCCGCTCTGGGACGTGCCGAGCTCGACCGACTTCTACGTCGAGCTCATGCGGCCAGAGAGCCCACGCGCCGTCGCGCGCGTCGCGCCGTTCTGGCGGCACGTCTGGGAGCGGAACGACGACGTCGCGTTGCTGATGGCCGGTCAGTACGTCTACACGCCCGACCACCGCCCGCTGCTCGGCCCGACCGCCGTCCCCGGCCTGGGGCTGAACACCGGCTACAGCGGCCACGGCGTTATGGGCAGCGCCGGCGGCAGCCGCCTGGCCGTCGACGCCCTGCTGGGCGAGGTGGCGCCCGCCGACAACCCCTTCCGGGTGGACAGGCCGATGGAGGCGCGGGCCTTCGACGTGATCTAGCGGTAGAGCCCGTGCTCCAGGATGTAGCGTTCGACCGCCTCGGGCACCTGGTACTTGATGGGGCGGCCGGCCGCGACGCGGGCGCGCAGGTCGGTGCTCGAGATGGCCATCGCCGGCATCTCGACGACGTCGATCCGGGCGCTCGCGCCGGGCAGCGCGCGCTCGAGGCGGCTGGGGTCGGGCGGCGGCGCGTCGGGCCGGTTGACCGCGACGACGCGGCAGAGCTCGATCAGCCGCGCCGGCTCGCGCCAGGTCAGGACGTCGGCGAGTGAGTCGGCGCCCATGAGGAACCAGAAACGCGCCTCTGGGCCCCACTCGAGCCGCAGCGCCTCGAGCGAGCCGACCGTGTAGGACGGCCCGACGCGGTCGACGTCGACGCGCGAGAGGCGGAAGAACGGGTTCGAAGCGATCGCGAGCTCGACCATCGCCACCCGGTCGGCGACCGGCGCGATCTTCCGGCCGCGCTTGTGCGGCGGCTGCCCGGCCGGCATGAACAGCACGAGGTCGAGGTCGAGCACCGCGCGGCACTCCTCGGCCATGGCGAGGTGGCCGTGGTGGATGGGGTCGAACGTGCCGCCGAACACGCCGATGCGGGTCGGGGGCGTGCCGTCGGGCGTCGGCATCGCCGTAGTCTACGCGGGCGGCGTGGGCGAGCCCTGCCGAAGAGGAGGTCGGCGGCGAGGCTACTCCCAGACCAGCTCGTGCTTGCCGAAGCGGACGACGTCGCCGGGCTTGACGCCGGCGCGCTCCAGGGCGGCCGTCACGCCCATGCGGTCGAGCACGCGGCGCAGGAACGCGACCGCCTCCTCGTTCTGCAGGTCGGTCATGGCCACGGCGCGCTCGACGCGGCGGCCGGCCACACGGTAGCCGCCGGCCTCCTCGGCCACGTCGAACCGGTCGACGAGCCCACTCTTCGGCCGCGGGCGCAGCACCGGCACGCGCTCCGCCGCCGCTGCCTCGGGGACCGGGCCGCGCGCCCGCTCCTCGAGCAGCACTTTCAACGCCCGCTCGGCGAGCGCGCGCACGTTCTCGCCGGTCGCCGCCGAGATGCCCATCGCCTCGACGCCGTGCCGCCGGAACTGGGCGACCACGTCATCGAGACGCGCGCGCACCGCCGGCAAGTCGATCTTGTTGACCGCCACAACCTGCGGCTTCTGCCGCAGCCGCGGGTCGAACAGCTCCAGCTCCTCGTTGATCGCGTCGAACGCGGCGAGGGGGTCCTCCGTCCCCCCGTCGACCAGGTGGATCAGCAGGCGCGTCCGCTCGACGTGCCGGAGGAACGCGTGCCCCAGCCCGACGCCCCGGTGTGCCCCCGCGATGAGCCCGGGGATGTCGGCGAGCACGAACTGGTCATAGCCGACGTCGACCACGCCCAGGTTCGGCTCGAGCGTCGTGAACGGGTAGTCGGCGATCTTGGGCGTCGCGTGCGAGAGCGCGGCGAGCAGCGTCGACTTGCCGGCGTTCGGGAAGCCGACGACGCCGACGTCGGCGATCAGCTTCAGCTCGAGCCGGATCCACCGTTCCTCGCCGGGCTCGCCCTTCTGGGCGATCCGCGGCGCCTGGTTGGTGGCGGTCGCGAAGTGGGCGTTGCCCAGGCCGCCGCGGCCGCCGCGCGCGACCATCACCTCGGCGTCCGGCTCGGCCAGGTCGGCGAGCAGCTCGCCGGTCGCGTCGTCGTAGACGAGCGTGCCGGGCGGGACGCTCAGGTGGACGTCCGCGCCCTTCTTGCCGTGCCGGCGCGCTCCCTCGCCCCGCGCACCGCTCGGCGCCTCGACGTGGCGCCGGCGGTCGAAGTGGTGGAGCGTGCTGACGCCCGGGCTGGCACGCAGGAAGACCGAGCCGCCCCGCCCGCCGTCCCCGCCGTCCGGCCCGCCGAGCGGGACAAACTTCTCCCGGCGGAACGACACGGCGCCGTTCCCGCCGTCGCCCGCCTTGACCCAGAACTTGGCGCTGTCGAAGGGCATCCAACGATTCTACAGATGGAATCGTTCATGACCCGTCGCAGCCGCTAGACGGGCGATGGATAAAACGGGCGTAAGAAGAGCCCCGTCTGGCGTGAGGGCTGTGGAAAAGCCGCCGCCAGCGGCGGGCGGCGCGCCACGGCTGTGGACAACCCGCCGGCGAGATATCCACCGACGCCGGCACTTATCCACAGAAACGGCCGGCTTATCCACATGGGTTACGTCGACCGCTCGACCGCGGCGCCATGGCGCCCGGTAGCGGTCCGCCGGCGGTGGAGGCGACCTCACCTCGCCCCGTCGAGGGAACGCCGGGGTGGAGGAGGGAAGCGGAGCTTGCCGCGGCGACGGGGCAGGGCCGGGCGCGAGGCTACGGCTTCTGGCCGAGGAGCGGCGAGCGCTGCGGGGTAGTGGCGTCGGGAGGGAAGAGGCCGGCCTCCTTGGCGACGTCGCCGCCGTTGGCGACGGTCGTCTCGCCGGCCTTCGCCCAGGGCACGTCGACCTTCCAGAGCTGGATGACGGCCCGCTGGAGGCGCACGGCGAAGTGGTTGCCCATGTCCTCGATCTTGCT
>DASRFH010000032.1:0-16661 GCA_035651675.1 Chloroflexota bacterium
TCGCGGACGATCGCGGTGGGGTCGGCCGGGCCGACGTCGAACGGGTAGTCGGAGCCGGTCGCGACGTGGTCCGAGCCGATCTGGCCGCAGAGCCAGGTCAGCGCGGAGGGGATGTAGATCATGTTGTCGACGTAGATGCGGTCGAGGTAGGCGCTGGGCGGCTTGTCCACGGCGAAGGTCGCGGTCTTCAGGTTGTGGAAGCCGTGCTCGGCGCGGCCGCGCAGCCAGGGGAAGCTGCCACCGGCGTGGGCGAAGTAGGTCTTGAGGCGCGGCAGCCGCTCGTAGACGCCGCCGAAGATGAGCGATTCGATGGCGACGGCCGTCTCGGTGACCATCCCGATCAGGTTCCACATGTAGTAGCGCTGGAGCCGCTCGGAGCCGAGCACGTCGTACGGGTGGACGAAGACGACCGCGTCGGCGTCCTGGCAAGCCTCGAGGAAGCGCACCATCTCGGGGTGGTCCAGGTTCCGCTCGCCGAGGTGGTTGGCGATCATCACGCCGCGGAATTCAGGGCGCTTCATCGAGCGCTCCAACTCGGCGACCGCGCGGTCCACGTCCTGGAGCGGGACGGTGCAGAGGCCGACGAACCGATCTGGCTGGCCGCGGACGACCTCGGCGATCGAGTCGTTGTTGGCGGCCGACACCTCGGCGGCCAGGCCGGGGTCGGCCCAGTAGCAGAGGGTGGGTGGCGCGACGCTCAAGGCCGCGCCGGCGAGGTTACGCGCTTCGAGGGGCGGCTTCGAGGACAGTTCGTCGGTGAGCGGGTAGTCGAAGTCGCCGGGCGCCTTCAGGAATTCCTGGCCGTCCTTCGTGTAGATGCGGGCCTGGAGCCGCTCGCCCTGCGTTCGAACCAGGCGGATGTACTCGGGCGGGAAGATGTGGCAGTGGAGGTCGACACCCCTCAACGGGCCCTCGCGGCCGGCACCCTCTCCGGCCGCCGCCCGAGACCCTCGCGGGTCACCCACGCGCCACTGGATGCGCCGTCCCGTGCACCTGCTCTCCGAGGGCGGCGCGGATGCCCTCGAACGAAATCCTGCTGTCGCGAACTTTGTCCCTCGGCTCGGGGTGCCAGTGGGTCTCGAGCGACAGTGGGCCGTCGTAGCCGTCCCGGCGCAGCAGCTCGAACTGACGCTCCCAGCCGACTTCACCTCTCCCGACGGCGTCCCAGGCGGTCAGGCCGGTCGCGGGGTCGACGACGTGCGCGTCCTTCACGTGGACGAGGCAGATCTGGCCGCGGACGGCCTCGTAGCCCTCCTCGTTCGGGTTGCCGCCGGAGACGAAGCAGTTCCCCGGGTCCCACATCGACTTGAGCGCCGGGTGGTCGACGGCGCGGAGGATGCGGCCGGTGTTGTAGCCCGAGTTCGCCCAGCACGAGCGCACGTTCTCGAGACCGAGGATCAGCCCGGCGTCGGCGGCGATCTGGGCGGCGCGGCGCATCTTCGCCGCGATCTGCTCGAGCCGCCGATCGGGGACGTCGCCGCCCTTCGGCAGTCGCGGGCTGGGATTGCCGAGACCGACCATGCCGTCGCGCCGGAACGAGTAGCTGCGCACGATCGGCGCGCCCAGCCGCGTGGCGACGCGGATCTCGGCGCGCAGTAGCTCGAGCTCGCGCTCGAATCCGGCGTCGTCGTCCACGTAGGTCGGCTTGATGAACTGCGAGCCGATCGCCGAGACAGCCAGGCCGTGCTCGCGCAGCAGGTCGGCCGCGCGGTCGAGCTCCGCGTCGGTTACCTCCGCCACGGTCTTGCCGTCGAAGAGCTGGATCTCGACGTACCGGCAGCCGAGCGCCTCGATCTCGGCCAGCGCGGTCGCCAGGTCGTCGTGCATCTCGTCGGAGATGACGCCGAAGTTTTCGATCATTCGCATAGCCTCACTGGTTGGTGTCGCTCGGCCGACGCGTTCGCCGCCATGACCAGCCGCTGGGTCCGAAGCGCGTCGTCGTAGCTGCTCAGCAGCGGCGAGCGGTCGCCGGTCTGGATCGCCCTCAGGAAGGCGACGTTCTCGTCGAACCCGGCGTCGTTCTCCAGCGCGATGGTCCGGATGCCGTCGGCGTCGTCGACTTCGAGCTCGCGCTCCCTTAGCCGGTAGACGCGGTTCTTGCAGAGCACCTCCATCCCGACGTTGTAGCGCCGGTGGAGGATGCAGCAGACCTGGTAGTTGGCGACGACGCCGCTGCGGAAGCGCAGGTTGACCGTGTAGACGTCGTCCTGGGCGAAGTTCGGCTCGTCCTGGTTGGCGCGCAGCGCGTAGGCGGCGTAGACCTCCTCGACTTCGCCGAGGAGGTAGCGCGACGTATCGAAGATGTGGATCGCTTGCTCGACGACCTGGCCGCCCGAGCGCGACCGGATGCGCCACCAGGGCGAGCCGGGCAGGATGTTCAGGAAGTAGCCGAGCGCCATCCCGACGCGCTCGCTTCGCAGCCGGCGCTCGAGCTCCCTGACGTGGGACATGTAACGCCAGTGGTAGCCGACGGCCGTGACGACGCCGGCTGCGCGGGCGCGCGCCGCGATGTGCTCGGCTTTGCCGAGGTCGAGCGGCAGCGGCTTCTCGACGAAGAGGTGGATGCCCTTGTCGATCGCGGCCAGCTCCTGGTCGACGTGCGCGTCCGGCGGGAGGCAGACGTAGAGCGCGTCGAGCTTCTCGCGGCTCAGCATCTCGTAGGAGGAGAGGTACGCCTTCGCGCCGAACGGCGCGGCGGCCTGCTGGGCGCGTTCCTCCACCACGTCGCAGACCGCGACGACCTCGGCCTGGTCGCGCAGCTTGTCGAGCGCGCCGAAGTGGCGCCTGGTGATGTTGCCGGTGCCGATGAACCCGATTCGGAGAATGTGACCATTACCCCCTGGCCCCTCTCCCCGCGAGGGGAGAGGGGTGAAATCGTGTCTGGGGACGCACCCCAAGACCGCGCGCTGCCTTCCAGCCGCCCGGGTGCCGCCCTGAACGCCTCAGCCCTTCAAGCCAGTAAGCACGATCCCCTGTATGAACGCTCGCTGAGCCACGAAGAAGATCGCGACGATCGGGAGCAGCATCAGCGTGGACATCGCCATCATCAGGTGCGTTGTGTCGCGGGTGCCGAGCGCGCCTTTGAGGCCGAGGATGCCGATCGCGACCGTCCAGAGGTTGATGTTGTTCAGGTAGATGACCGGCGCGAGGAAGTCGTTCCAGTGGAAGAGGAAGCTGAAGATGAGGACGACCACCAGCGCTGGGACGGAGAGCGGCAGGACGATCCGCGCGAAGATGGTCGGGAAGCTAGCCCCGTCCATCAGCGCCGCCTCGTCGAGCTCGTTCGGAATCGCCAGGAAGAACTGGCGCAGCAGGAAGATGTTGAAGGCGCCCCCACCGAACCAGAAGGGAACGATCAGCGGTAGGAAGGTGCCGATCCAGCCCAGGTTCTTGAACATCACGTAGACCGGGATCAGCGTCACGGCGTACGGCAGCATCAGCGTCGCCAGGATGCCGCCGAACAGGACGTCGCGCCCTGGGAACCGCAGGCGGGCGAAGCCGTACGCCGCCATCGACGACGTCAACACCTGCCCGACGGTCGCCGAGACGGTCACGATCAGCGTGTTGCGCACCAGTCGCGGGAACGGCTGGTCGAACAGCACCTCGTAGTAGTTCTCCCAGCGGAACGTCGAGGGGATGAAGACGGGCGGCAGCCGGAAGATCTCCTGTGGCTGCTTGAGGGACGAGGAGAGCAGCCAGAAGAACGGCACCATCATCAGGAAACCGCCGACGCCGAGCACCAGGTGCGTCAGCGGCGTGCGCAGTCGCAGGCGCGGCCCGGTCCGCGCGCGCGGCAGGGCGCGCGTTGCCGCGCTCATCGGTCCAACGGCGGCGTGCCTTCATGGCGAGCACACCGCATCCTCTCGAGGCAGCCCGCGCTCATTTGCGCCTCGTCGCCTCGTAGTAGACCCAGCGCCCCTGGGTGCGGAACACGACCAGCGTCAGCGCCATGATGATCAGCAGCAGCACCCAGGCCATCGCCGAGGCGTAGCCGTTCCGGAAGTTCTGGAAGGCGTTGCGGTAGAGGTACATCACGTAGACGAGCGCGGCGTTCTCCGGCCCGGCCGAGGTCGCCTCGGTCGGCGACGGCGTGTAGAGCGTGTAGACGAGCGCGAAGACCTGGAAGCTCTGGATGATGCCGATGACGAGGTTGAAGAAGACGATCGACGACGTCATCGGCAGCGTGACGTGCCGCAGCTTGTCCCACCAGGTCGCGCCGTCCACCTCGGCCGCCTCGTAGAGGTGCTGCGGCACGCCCTGTAGGCCGGCCAGGAAGATCAGGATCGAGTTGCCGACCGCCCAGAGGTGGACGAGCACGAGCGACGGAATCGTCCAGTTTGGATCGCTCAGCCAGGCTGGCGCCGGCAAGCCGACCAGCCGCAGGAAGTAGTTGACCGGGCCGAAGTCGCGGTTGAGCAGCCAGAGCCAGAGCACCCCGTTCACCGTCGCCGGCACGAGCGAGGGCAGGTACCAGAGCGTGCGGTAGACGGCGATGCCGCGCACTCTCTGGTTCATCAGGAGCGCGATCAGGTAGGCGACGACCAGGCTGAGCGGGATCGAGAGGAGCGAGTAGTAGGTCGTGACGCCGAGCGACTTCCGGTAGAGGAGGTCCTCGGCGAACATCCGCTGGTAGTTGGCGAGGCCGATCCACTTGGGCGGCGACACGATGTCGTACGAGGTGAACGAGAGGTAGAGGGAGGCCAGGACCGGCCCGAGCTGGAAGATCACCAGCCCGAGCACGGCCGGCAGGACGAAGGCGAAGCCCCAGAGCGCCTCGACGCGGCGGAAGGCGGTCATGGACGGGGCGGGAAAAGGCTGCCGGGAAGCGCTGCCGGGGACTTGGTTGTTCCCAGGGGGGAAGACTTCCCCCTCTTCGCGGGAGAGGGGGCCAGGGGATGAGGCCTTCCTTTCACTGCTGCGCTGGCTCGCCGGTGTCGAGGATCTTCTGTGTCACGGCCTTGAGGTCGGCGACGATCTCCTTGAACTGCTTCTTGCCGCGCAGGACGGGGTCGAGCCGTGGCGCCCAGGCGTCGATGACGTACTGGCCCCAGCCCAACCAGAAGGAGTTCTGGTACTGCCCCGGCCACTTGATGGTGTCGGGGTTCAGCTCGTCGACGAACACCTGGCGGTACTGCTTGGCCGGCGGCGACGTGTCGTCGACGAACAGCGAGATCAGGTCCTTGCGGGTTGGCTGCAAGGACCCGACCTTGTACAGGTACGTCTGGCCGTCCTTGCCGAGGCCGGTCCACTTCATGAACTGCCAGGTCGCGTCCTTCGCCTTCGACGCCTTGGTCATCGCCAGGCCCGAATACTGGCCGTAGGAGACGGGTACCTTCGACTGGGGCATCGGCGCCACGCCCCAGTTCAGCTTCGCGTCGTTCGTGCGGCCGAGCTGCCAGACGCCATCCTGCGCCATCGCGACGTTGCCGTTCGCGAAGCCGATGGGGTTGGCCTGCTTGTACTCAGGGCTCGGCCCGACGAAGTACTTGGCGCCGAGGTCGGCCATGAACTGGAAGCCGTCGATCGACTCCTGCGAGTCGATCGCGAGCTTGCCGTTCTTGTCGATCACCTCGCCGCCGTTGGTGAGCGCCCAGTAGTCGCGCTGGCCGAGCGCGCCGGTCGAGGGCGCCATACCGTACTGCATGATCCGGGTCGGGTCGAAGCCGCTCTCGCCTGGCTTCTTGCCGTTGGCGTCGAACGTCAGCTTGGTCGCTTTGTCGAGCAGCTCCTGCCAGGTCATCCGCTTCTTGGTGTCCGGCAGCGGCACGCCCGCCTTGTTGAAGAGGTCGATGTTGAACATGAGCGCGGTCGCGCCCGAGTCGTACGGTACCGAGATGCGCTTGCCGTCGTACGTCATGGCGAGCCACATCTCTTTGAGGTAGTCCGACTCGACGAAGTCGGACTTCAGGTATGGTTCGAGGTCCTCGATGATGCCCTTGTGCCAGCCGAGACCGCCGGTGCGGAGGCTGGCGTCGAAGTAGGTGTCGGGCGGCGTGCCGGCCGCGAGCGAAAGCTGCAGCTTCTGCCAGTGGTCGCCGTTCGTGTGGTCGATGACCACCTCGGCCTTCGGGTACGCCTTGTTGTACTCGGCCACCAGACCCTGGGCGACCTTGAGCAGCGCGTCGCCGCCGCGCGACTGGAACGTGATCTTGCTCGCGGTCTGGCTGGTCGCCGGCGCGGCGGCCTGTGGCGCGGCGCTCGTCGCGGCCGGCTTCGTCGCGGCCGCGGCCGGTGCCTGCGTCGACGCCGCGGCCGCCGGGGCCGTGGTGGCGGCCGCGGCCGGCGCCGCGGTGGCCGCGGTTGCCGGCGCCGTGGTGGGCGCGGCGGCGGGCGCCGTGGTGGGTGCCGGCGCGCTCGCCTTCGGCGCCTCGGTCGGGACCGGCGCGGCGCCGCCGCAGGCGGTTAGGACGGCGGCCGCTCCGCCGAACGCTGCGAAGCGAACGAAGGCTCTCCGCGATACTGGTCGAGCAGTGGCCATATGCCTTCCCCCTGGCGTTTTTTGTCAGAAGCAGCCTACCTCAAGGGAGCCCGCATGAAAATCAGAGACGTTACACTCACCGCGATCAGCTACCCAGCGCCGATCACGCTCCGGTGGGGGCGCGGCGAGCGGCGCGAGATGGGCGGCACGATCGTTCAGGTCGTCACCGACGAGGGCATCGTCGGTATCGGGGACGCGACGGCGCCGATCAAGGCCGTCCGGCCGATCCTCGAGAGCGTGGTGAAGCCGCTGCTGATCGGCGAGAACCCGCTCGACGTCGGCCGGCTCTGGGCCGCGATGGCGCGCGGCGTGAAGGGCGGCGCGCACGCCGACCTGATCGGCGGGATCGACGTCGCGCTGTGGGACGTCGTCGGCAAGGCGGCCGCCTTGCCGCTCTTCCGTCTCTTCGGCGCGGTCCGCGACTCCGTGCCGGTGTACGCCGCGCCGAGCATGCGCCAGCCCGACGCGCTGATGGACGAGCTGGCGACCTACCCCGAGCGCGGGTTCAGGGCGACCAAGCTGCGGATCGGGCTCGGGCCGGTCGGCTGGGCGGATGGCCCACGCGACCAGCGGCGCGACGTCGCGATCCTCGAGCGCGCCCGCGACCTGCTCGGCCCGAACTTCACGATCGGCGCCGACACCGACAAGACGTACGACCACGCGATGGCCGCGAGGCTGGCGCCGGTCGTCCACGCCTGCGACCTCGCCTGGTTCGAGGAGCCGCTGCCGAACCTCGAGCGCGAGCAGTACGTGCGGGAGATGCTGCGGCTGCGCGAGGTCGTCCGCGTACCTTTGTCCGGTGGCCAGGGTTTCTTCGCGCCCGAGCAGTTCGACGAGCTGATCAACCGGAACGCCGTCGACATCGTCCAGCCGGACGTGAACCACGCCGGCGGGCTGACCCCGCTGCGCAAGATCGCGCACATGGCCGAGGGACGTGGCCTGGCGTGCATGCCGCACGTCTCGTGCCACCTCGGCTCCGACGTCATCACCGTCGCGACGGCGCACGCGCTGGCGGCGATGCCGAACGGCCCGTGGTGCTGCTACCAGGCGTACGACACGCCGCTGCGGACCGAGCTGCTGACCGAGCCGGTGAAGGTCGTGGACGGGGAGCTAAAGCTGAACGAGCGCCCCGGCCTGGGCATCGAGATCGACCCCCACGCGCTGGCACGGTTCGCGGTGGAAGGGTGAGGAGCGTCCGCCCGGGTCTCGTCCGGATGGGGCGAGACCCGGGGTGCGGCTAGATCCTGGGGAGATCGCAGATCGCCTGGCAGGCGGCCTGCGCGTTCTTCATCCCTTCGTCGAAGCTGACCTCGCCGTAGAAGAGCGGGTAACCGACGTTCACCCACTTGTCCTGCAGCTCCGAGAAGCGCAGGTTGGCCGGGTGCGGGAACGGCCCCTTCGTCTTCGGGTCGGTCATCCACTTGATCGCCCGGCCCCAGATCGGGTGGATCTTGGCCGCCTCCTCCGATGCCCAGACGGAGGCGCGCGCCGGCGGCTGCCCCTCCTCCACCATCGCGCGCGTCGCGACGTCCTTGGAGGTCTCGTACAGCAGCAGGTCGTACGCCTTGTCGGCGGCCTTCGTCTTGGCGTAGATCGAGTAGATCGTCACGAAGCCGTCGGAGCCGCGCAGGCCACCGGTGCCGGTCGGGCCGAGCACGGCGTCCCACTTGAACTTGTCTCCGATCGTCTTCGAGAGCCCCTTCACGCTCTGGATGCCGACCGACCCGAGCGCGACGCGGCCCGACGGGAAGTTGAGCCCGTCGCGGTCGGCGCGCTTGGGCGACGCCTCGAGCTTGTTGAGCAGGTCGTAATGCCACTGCGCCGCCTTCTTCGAGGCGTCGTCGGTGGTGAGCTGGAACTTCTTGCCGTCCTCGCTCAGCAGCTCGCCGCCGTACGAGCGGGAGATCGTGTCGAGGTCGTAGTAGTTCATGAAGTAGGCGGCGTCGGTGCCCCAGATCTTCTTCGACTTGTCGGTGAGCTTCTGAGCCAGCTCGGCGAACTGCTCGAAGGTCCAGTCGTCAGTCGGGTATTTGACGCCCTTCGCGTCGAGCATGTCCTTGTTGAACATGATTACGTTGTAGTTGCCGGGGTTCGCCTCGAACGGCAGGCCGTACACTTTGCCTTCGAACTTGCACCCGGCGTACGAGGCCGGGACGAAGTCGCTCGCGCCCGGGTCCTTGCTCTTGATCAAGTCGTCGAGCGCGAGCATGCCGCCCTTCGACACGGTCGCCGGGTACCACTTGACGCCCGAGAAGAAGACGTCTTGCAGCGTCCCGGTCGCGAGCAGCGCGAGCTGCTTCACCGCGTAGTCGTTGTAGACCATCGTGTCGATCTTGAGGTCGACCTCGGGGTGCTGCTTCTGCCAGTCCTTCGCCGCCGCCTCCTGCCAGCGTCGATCTGGGAACTCCCAGACGGCGATGGCGAGCGGGGTCTTGGCGCCGCCCGATGCGGCTGGGGCGGCGGCCTGCGGCGCGGCGCCAGCCGCCTGCGTGGGTGCGGCGGCGGCACCGCCCGCCGCGGCCGGCGCGGCCGTCGGCGCGGCCGAGGCGCCGGAGCTCGCCGGAGCGGTCGTCGGGGCGGGCGCGGCCGCCTTGGGCGCCTCAGTTGGCGCCGGTGCGCTGCCGCCGCACGCCGCGAGCGCGGCCGCGGCGGCCGAGAGCGCGAGGCCGCCCAGCAGGCGGCGGCGGGTGAAGAGCGTGCTAGCCATGCGTCGATTCCTCCCTTGTCGGCGCGCGTGCCTAGACGTGCGGCAGGTCCATGATCGCCTGGCAGGCGTCCTGGCAGGCCTTCATACCCTGATCGAAGGGGACCTCGCCGTAGAACAGCGGCGAGGCGGTGTTCGACCACTTGTCCTGCAGCTCGGCGAAGCGCAGGTTGGCGGGGTGCGGGAACGGCCCCTTCGTCTTCGGATCGGTCATCCACTTGATGAACCGGCCCCAGATCGGCTGCACCTTCTGCGCCTCGTCGGACTGCCAGACCGAGCGGCGGGACGGCGGCTGGCCCTCGCGCACGAAGGAGTCGAGCTGGACGTCCTTCGAGGTGAGGTACGAGGCCAGGTCGAACGACTTCTCCGGGTACTTCGTCTTCGCGTAGACGGAGTACATCGAGACGAAACCGTCCGAGCCGCGCAGGCCGGTCGGCCCGGTCGGGCCGGAGAGCACGTCCCACTTGAACTTGTCGCCGATCGTCGCGGCCGTCCCTTTCACGCCCTGGATGCCGTCGCAGTGCATCGCGACGCGGCCCGAGGCGAAGGTCAGGCCGTCGCGGTCCCCGCGCAGCGGGGCGGCCTTGAGCTTGTTCAGCAGGTCGTAGTGCCACTGCGCCGCCTTCACGGACGCCGGGTCGGTGGTGAGCTGGAACTTCTTGGCGTCGTCGCTAAGCAGGCTGCCGCCGTAGGCGTACGAGATCGTCGTGAAGTCGTAGTAGTTCGAGAAGAGGGCGGCGTCGGTGCCCCAGATCTTCTTGGCCGGATCGGTCAGCTTCGCGGCGAGCTCAGAGAACTGCTCGTACGTCCAGTCCTCGGTCGGGTACTTGATGCCCTTCGAGTCGAAGTAGTCCTTGTTGATCATGACCGCGTTGTAGTTGCCGGGCTGCGTCTCGAAGGGCAGCGCCATCAGCTTGCCCTCGAACTTGCAGCCCTGCAGCGCAGCCGGAACGAAGTCGTCGAGCCCCGGGTCCTTCGTCTTCGTCAGATCGTCGAGCGCGAGCATGCCGCCCTTGGAGGCGGTGGTCGGGAACCACTTGATGCCCGAATAGAAGACGTCCTGCAGCGTGCCGGTGGCGAGAAGGGCGAGCTGCTTCTGGGCGAAGTCGTTGTAGACCATCACCTCGAGCGTCAGGTCGACGTCGGGGTTCTTGGCCGCCCACGCCTTGGAGGCCGGCGTCATCCACTGGCGCGCTGGCATCTCCCAGACGGCGACTTTCATCGGGATCTTCGCCCCGCCGCCGGCGGCCGGCGCGGCGGCCTGAGGGGCGGCCTGCGTCGCGGCCGCGGCCGGGGCCGACGTGGCCGCACCGGCGGCCGGCGCGGTGGTCGGGGCCGCCGCGGCACCCGAGCTCGCCGGCGCGGTCGTCGGCGCGGGTGCGGCGGCCTTCGGCGCTTCGGTCGGTGGGGGAGCAGCCCCGCCGCAGGCGACGAGCGCGACGGCCGCGGCCGACAGCGCCAGGCTACCCAGCATCCCCCGCCGTGTGATCACCTTGTTCGGCATGGTCTGGTTCTTCTCCTCTCCTAGCCCTTGAGACCGGACAACACGATGCCCTGCACGAAGTAGCGCTGCGCCGAGAAGAACAGCACCAGGCAGGGCGCGATCGCCATGACCGACGCCGCCATCAGCAGGTGCTGCATCGGCATGCCGCCCTGCTCGGGGACGTTGCGGTAGAAGCTCAAGCCGAGGGCGATCGTGAACTTTTCGGGGGTGTTCAAGTAGACCAGCGGCGTGTTGAACTCGTTCCACTGGTTGATGAACGAGATCACGGCGCAGGTCGCCAGCGCCGGCTTGCAGAGCGGCAGCAGGATCGTCCAGAAGACGCGTGGGTAGCTCGCCCCGTCGATCAAGGCGGCTTCGTCGAGGTCGGCCGGGATGGTCATCAGGAACTGGCGGAGCAGGAAGATGTAGAACGCCGTCCCACCGAACCAGAAGGGCACCCACAGCGGGTAGAGCGTGTCGATCAAGTTCATCTCGTGGAAGAGGATGAACTGCGGGATAAGCGTCACCTGGCCGGGCAGCATCAGCGTCGCCAGCGTCAGCATGAAGATGAGGTCGCGCCCGCGGTACTTGAAGCGCGCGAACGAGAACGCCGCGACCGACGAGGAGAGCACCGTGCCCAGCGTCGCCAACACGACGACCAACACGCTGTTGCCGATCCAGCGCACCATCGGCACCGTGTTGATCGCGACGACGTAGTTCCGGAATTGCGGCACCTTCGGCAGCAGCGGCGGCGGGAAGTCGAACAGCTCCTGGACCGTCTTCAGTGAGCTGGAGAGCGTCCAGAGGAAGGGGAACATGAAGATGAGCGCCAGGACGACCATCAGCGCGTAGAAGACCACGTCCGTGGGACGGACGCCGCGTCGGTGCTCCAGCGACCGGGCGCGCGCGACCTCGCCGAGTGCCGTGGTGGCCATCTAGTCGGCCTCTCCCGCGTAGTAGACCCAGCGCTTCGAGAGCTGCATCTGGATGAACGTGAAGATGAGCAGGACGATCACGAAGATCCAGGCCAGCGCCGAGCCGTAGCCCATCCGGAAGTACTTGAACGCCTCGTTGTAGATGTGCAGCGCCAGGAACCAGGTCGCGTAGGCCGGGCCGCCGTTGGTCGCGACGTACGCGATCGTGAAGACCTTGAGCGCGCCGATGATGCCCAGGATCAGGTTGAAGAGCAGTGTCGGCGAGATCATCGGCAGGATGACGTTGCGGAACTTCGCCCACCGTCCGGCGCCGTCGATCTCGGCGGCGTCGAGCAGCGTGTCCGGCACGCCCTGGAGACCGGCGAGGAAGATCAGCATCGGGTTCCCGCCGAACGTGTTCCAGAGTGTGATGATCATCAGCGACCACAGCGCCCAGTTCTTGTCGGTGAGCCACTGCGGCCCATTGATGCCGACGTAGCCGAGCGCCGTGTTGATCGGGCCGACCTGCGGGTGCATCAGCCACGTCCACACCAGCGCGAGCGCGACCGCCGGCGTCAGGCTCGGTAGGAAAAAACAGGTCCGGAAGAACGCCGTGCCCCTGACGCCGCGGTTCAGCAGGATCGCCAGCCCGAGCGCGCCGCCGAGGCCGACCGGCACGACGACGAGCGAGTACTGGAACGTCCGGCCGAGCGACGGCCAGAACAGGTCGTCGCCGAAGAACGCCTTCTTGAAGTTGTCCAACCCGACGAAGATCGGCGCCGACATCATGTCGTACTGGAGGAACGAGAAGGCGAACGAGGCGAGGATCGGGCCGAGCCAGAAGACGACGAGGCCGACGGCCCAGGGTAGAAGGAACAGGTAGCCCCAGAGTGCCTTCTTGGCCTGGAGCGGCGTCGAGGCGCCGACGATGCCAGCGTACCAGGGGAGCGAGCGGGCACGGGGCGCGGAGACGGCGACAGCCATGGCCTTCCTTCGGGCGCTACCGCGTACCGATACCATTCGGCGGCGCGCTTGTCAACGTTGAGGCGAGAGCGCGAGAACGGAGGGAACGAGGCGTGCCGAACGTGGTGGTGCTTCTCAACGACTCGCTGCGTCGCGACCACGTGGCCGCGTACGGTCTCCCGCCACCCTGGCCGCGGACCGGACACGCGGGCGAGCCGTTCGTTCACACGCCCAACCTGGATCGGCTGGCGGCCGAGTCGACGCTTTTCGACCGCTTCTATTGCGGGTCGTACCCGACCGTGCCGTGCCGGTACGACCTGTTCAGCGGACGCTACGGCTTCCCGACGCGCGGCTGGCAGCCGCTCGAACCCGGCGACGTCGTGCTCTCCGAGCTCGTCGGGCGAGCGGGCGGGCTGCCCATGCTGGTCTACGACACGCCGATGCTCGGGAACGATTCCTACAACTACACGCGCGGCTTCGCCGGCGTCGACTTCCGCCGCGGCCAGCACGCCGACCGCTGGAACGTCGACCCGCTGGATCCGCCGCTGCCCTGCGCGCCCCACAAGCTCCAGCGCGTGCCCGCTACGAAGCTCTACCTGCGCAACACGGCCCACCGTGTCTACGAGCGCGACTGGATGGTCGGGCAGACGCTGTCGTCGGCGATGGACTGGCTCGAACGAAACCGCACTCGGGATGGCTTCCTGCTCTGGGTGGACATGTGGGACCCACACGAGCCGTTCGACGCGCCCGGTTTCGACGTGGCGCGCTACGCCGACCCGACGTTCGACGGCGACCGGGTGATCTACCCGCGCTACGGGCGGGGCGACTACATGACCGATGCCGAGCGCAACCACGTGCGCGCGCTCTACGCCGCGCTCGTCACCTGCGTGGACCGGTGGGTCGGGCGGTTCCTGGAGAAACTCGAGACGGTCGGCCTGGCGGGGAACACGCTGGTCGTCTTCCTGACCGACCACGGCCACCTCTTCGGCGACCACGACCTTCAGGGGAAGCCGACCGGCCCGTTCGGCCGGCTCTACGAGCCGACGACCCGCGTGCCGCTGATGATCCGGCATCCGAAGGGCATCGGCGCGGGCCGGCGGATCGGCGGTCTGGCGCAGCACCCCGACCTGGTGCCGACGATCCTCGAGTTCCTCGGCGTGGCGGTCCCCTCGGGCATCCACGGCCGGTCGCTCTGGCCGCTGATCGAAGGGCGCGCCGAGCGGGTGCGCGACGTCGCCTTCTCGGGGCGCTTCTCGCGCTTCGCCGACGGTGGGGCCGACCCGGCCGAGGCGGCGATGTTCGACGGCTGGGCGGGCGGTGGCCAGAGCGGTGAGCCGGTGACGGTGACGACCGAGGAGTGGGCGCTGGTCTGCCCGCCGGGTGTGGAGGGGCGGGAGCTGTACCACCTGCCGACCGATCCAGCCCAGGAGAGGAACGTGGTTGGTGCGCACGAGGACGTCGCCCGTGAGCTGCACGGACAGCTCCTCCGGTTCATGGCAGACGCTGGCGCGTCGCCGGAGCGGATCGCGCTCTACGTGGAGCCGCAGTCGCGGCTGGCGCTGCGGCGTGACGCGCGCCTGTACGCCATCGAGGACGAGCGAGGCCTGTGGCTCGCCTACCCAACCGAGGGCGAGGCGCGCTCGTACCTGACGCCGCGCCTCCGCGTCCGGGACGTCGAGCCAATGCACTTCGGCGACCTGCTCGCGCGCCAGCCGCGCGCGCTCGTCAACGTCCACGGGCAGTACTACCGGGCGGAGGACGTCGCGTAGGGGCCGGCGGCGGCGTTAGCTCGGCGGGGAAGGCAGGCCGGCCGTCAGGCCGCCGTCGACGGCGAGCACCTGCCCGGTGATCCAGCGCGACTCGTCGCTGGCCAGGAACACGGCCGCCCAGCCGACGTCCCAGGCGGTGCCCTCGTCGGGGATCAGCCCGGCCCGGGCGCGGCGCTCGCGCAGCGCGGGCGACATGTTCCCGGCCACCATGGGCGTGTAGACGTAGCCGGGCGCGATCGCGTTCGCGCGGATGCGGTGCTGGCCGAGCTGGCCGGCGAGCGAGAGCGTCAGGCCGACGACCGCTGCCTTCGCCGCGGCGTAGACCGTCAGCGACGTGGCGCGCAGGCCCGCGATCGACGAGACGTTGACGATCGAGCCGCCGCCGGCCTCGATCAGCCGCGGCGCGGCGGCCTGTGCCATGAGCAGCATCGACTTCACGTCGACGGCCATCGTCCGGTCGAAGCTCGGCTCGGTGACGTCGGCGAGCCGCGCGCCGTCGCCGACCCCGACGTTGTTGTGCAGCACGTCCAGCCGGCCGTACGCGTCCAGCGCCGCCCGAACCGTCGCGGCGCACGCGGCCATGCCAGTGAGATCGGCCTGCCACGCGATCGCCTCGCCGCCCTCGCCGCGGATCAGGTCGACCGTCTCCTCGGCGCGTTCGCGCACGAGATCGACGCAGAGCACCCGGGCGCCCTCGCGGGCGAACAGCACGGCCGTCGCCTTGCCGTTGCCGATGCCCGGCCCGCTCGAGCCGGCGCCTGTGACGATCGCGACCTTGCCAGCCAGCCGCCCCGCCATTGCCCTCATACTAGCGGCATGTGCCGAAGCATCAAGCCGCTCCGCAAGTACTCGGAGATCGCGACCGACGAGGAGATCCGCGCGGCGGCGCTCCAGTTCGTCCGTAAGGTCAGCGCGTTCCGGAAGCCGGCGCCGCGCAACGAGGCGGCGTTCAACCGGGCGGTCGAGGAGATCGCGACCGCGACCGCGCGCTTGCTGCGGGAGGTCAGCCCGCCGGCGCGCGGCGCCGAGAAGGCCCAGCCGTCCGCGCGGGGGCTGGCGTAGCGCGATCGCGGCCAGTCTCCCAGCGGCCGGGCGGCCGTCGTGCATTCATGGCGCAGAGGACGAGGAACCAGGGATGAACGAACCGACGCCACTGCCAGCGACGTGGTCCGGCCCCTGGGTTCAATTGGCCGCGTTCTGCGAGAAGGTCGTTCAGGACGCGCGGGGCGTCCTGAGTCTCATCAACGTCGTCGATCGGTTCACGGTGCCCATCCTCCCACCGGAGGGATCCGCGCGGATCTTCATCCCTTCCGTGTACATGGTGCTGGCCTTCAAGGCTGGCGAGGCCCGCGGCAGGCACATGCTGTCGGTGGATCGGATCGGGCCAGACGGGCTGCGCGAGCCTTCACCGCAGCAGTGGCCGATGCTCTTCGGGAGTGAAGACCGCCGGCACCAGGTCATCCTGGAGATGCCGATCCCTCACGAACCGGAGGGCGTCTACGGGTTCGAAGCGAGGATCGACGAACGAGTTATGACGTGGCTGCCGCTGCGAATCGTCCACCAGCCTGCCGGTCAGCAACGTTGAACCGGGTGCTGAACTGGAGGTGGCCGTGAGCAACCGTGCTTCCTTGGTCGCCGATGATTGGCGTCGCTCCCCACACCGCCCGCACGGCATTCGCGCGGGCGAGGAGGTTGTCGAGCGCGGTGCGCAGATCAGCATCCGCGCGGAGGGCGTTCTGCCGCTCCCCGACGGCAATCCAAGCCTGGTCGGCGAGTTCCCGCGTGCTGCTGTTGGACGAATCGGCGATCTCCTGCACGTGCTCCGCCAGCCATTCGTAAAGCTCGTCGATTGGCACCTTGCCGTCCGCTACAAGCCCCAGCATCCGGACTAGGTCTCGAGCGATATCCACGGATGTCCTCCCGCTGCTCCAACCTCGGCGTGCAGAGGGTGTGCCGGCGCATTTTTACGGTCGCTGTTCAATCGTGGGCAATTGGTGGGGCGGGCGCAGCGCGGCGAAATCCTGGTCGTGACCTTCAGGAGCTACCTGACACCCCCGGCGGCTCACCAAGAGTCCGGGACACGAACCGAGAAGGTCGAATATTACGACCGAAATGGACGCAGACTGGCGATCGCCATCACCGCCGCGTACGCCGCCTTCGGCGTCGTCGCCCAGCGCCGCGACGCCCCCGAGCGGCCCGGCGACTACTTCATCAAATACGTGGGTCCCGACGGCTCACTCGGAGCCTCCGGCTTGCCTAACCCGAAGTGGCTACACGACGGCTCGCGCGCTCTCATACCCTCGCACAGGGACGGTCAGACCTGTCCTGATTGCCTGGCGGCCGCGACGGC
>DASRFH010000033.1:0-24398 GCA_035651675.1 Chloroflexota bacterium
GTCGTCGAGGTCGGGCTCGCGCGTCGCGGGATCGACGACGACGTTCTCGAGCACCGTGCCGAAGCGGCGCGTCGTCGCGTAGATCTCCGGCTCCGCGGTCGGCGAGAGGCGGATCACCTTGGCGTAGCAGCCGCCCTCGAAATTGAAGACGCCGTCGTCCGACCAGCCGTGCTCGTCGTCGCCGATCAGGCGGCGCATCGGGTCGGCCGAGAGCGTCGTCTTGCCGGTGCCCGAGAGGCCGAAGAAGAGCGCGACGCCGCCGTCGTCGCCGACGTTGGCGGAGCAGTGCATCGCCATCACGCCGCGCAGCGGGAGCAGGTAGTTGAGGACGGTGAAAACCGATTTCTTGATCTCGCCGGCGTACTCGGTTCCGCCGATCAGCACGAGCCGCTCGGCGAAGCTGAGCGCGATCACCGTCGAGCTGCGCACGCCGTCGAGCGCCGGATCGGCGTTGAAGCCGGGCACCGAGACGATCGTCCAGTCGGGCGCGAAGCGGCGCTGCTCTTCGGGGCTCAGGCGCAGCAAGAGCGCCCGGGCGAACAGCGAGTGCCAGGCGAGCTCGGTGACGGCGCGCACGCCGATGCGGTAGCGCGGGTCGGCCCCAGCGGCCAGGTCCTGCACGTACAGGTCGCGGCCCTCGAGGTAGCCCGCTATCCGGCGCTTGAGCACGGCGAACCGCTCGGGGTCGAGCGGCTGGTTGCTCCCCCACCAGATCCGATCGGCGCTCGAGTCCTCGCGGACGATGTACTTGTCGGCCGGTGAGCGGCCGGTGTGGCGCCCGGTCAGCGCGTTGAGCGCGCCGCCCTCCACCAGGGTGGCCTCGCCGCGGCGCAGCGCCTCTTCGTAGAGGCCGGCGGCGGCCAGGTTCCGGCGGACGACGCCCGGCCGGGCGATCCCCAGCCCGGTCGGGTCGCCTCTGTCGTCGCCCGGACGGGCGACCGAGCGCGGGACGTCGGTGATCGCCATGGCTCTCCCTCGTCCTCGAGGTTGAGCCTTATTGTAACGGTCGGCCGGCGGCGTGCTGGTGGACGGACGGTTTACAGGTGGACGATGACGGGCATGCCCCAGTCGCCGAAGTCCCAGAACCGCTGGGCGTCCCTGGTGGGGAGCCCGGCGCAGCCGTGGCTCGACGGCAGCCCGAAGGTGTCGGGGTCCTTCCACCAGTTCTCGTGGATCGCGTTGCCGTCGTTGGTGAAGTACTGGGTGAACTTCACGTTCTCGATCTTGTAGTTCGCGCGCTCGGCGTCTTTGCCGAGCAAGGTGGACGAGTCCATCGTCTCGTTCATGCTGCGGCGCAGGATCGAGAACGTGCCGAGCGGCGTCTCCCAGCCCGGGCGGCCGGTCGAGGTGCGTGCCCAGAACTGCGGCTTGTCGTCGACGTAGGCGACGACGATCTGGATCGTGCGGTTGATGCCGATCCACTTGCCGCTCGGGATCGAGGGGAGCCGCGGCGGCGGCGGCGCCTCGATCGGCGTCGGGCGGGTGAGGCGGCCGTAGACGAACACGCCGTCGGCGACCTGCCCCCAGGCGGGGTCGTCCCAGGTCACCTCTTCGCCGGCCACCCAGTTGACGAAGCCCAGCACCTGGCCCTGCTTGTACGTCGCGACGACGTCGGCGTCGCGGCTCGGCGCCGCGCGCGCGTTCGCCTCGTCGGCGACGACGTTGCCCCACCAGCACATGGCCGGGGCCGGGCCGGGGTCGCCGATCTTCCCGATCGCGGTCGCGTCGATCCAGCCCGCGGCCTTCACGAACGGCTCTTCGACCGGGTAGAAGTTGCCCTTGGCCGGGCCGGTCACCTTGAGCGGGGCGAACTGCGCGATGGTGGTGAGCAGCGTCGCGTCCGGCTTCGGCTCGACCAGCAGCGGCGCGTCCTTGAACGGCGCGATCCAGAAGGGGTCGAACTTCGGCGGCGCGGGCGCGGGGGCGGGCGCAGAAGCGGCGCCGGGCGCGGTCGCCGCCGCGCCCGGCGGTGGCGGCGGGCCCGACGGACCGACCGCGGTCGCGTCGATCCACACCTGCGCGCCGAAGCGCGGGTCGATGACCGGGATGCGCGCCCGCACCTGGGCCCCGGCGACCTTGAAGTAGCTCCACTGCGGCGCCGTGGCGACGACGTTCGCGCCGTCCGGGTCGGCGAAGACGTTCGTCGGCCGGTGGTTCTGCAGCCACCGTTCGGGCGGGGGCGGTGGGGGCACCGTCGGAACGGTCGGCGACTTCCCGAGGGTCGGCGGCGGCGTCAGCGCCGCGATCGGCGTCGCGGCCAGCGCCCTGCCTGGAGACGCGAGCGCGACCCAGACGGCGCCTGGGGCGGCGCCGAGCCCCAGCACGAAGCGGCGGCGGGAGAGGATGGTCTGGGGGCGGAGCACGCGGGACCTCGTGGGCAGCCTCGTAGAGGGTACTCGCAGCCAGCGCATCATACCATAACAGCAGGCGGCAACCCACTGCCCGGTGGCCTGGTACGTTAAAGTAACCAGGCGGTGGGTTCAATGGCTTTTCCGCGCGCGCGGTAGCCCATTCCTCTCCTTTTCGGTTGGAATAACCCCTTGACCCGCCCCACTCGGCCCGAGCACGATTAGCCGTGTCCACCGTTCGACGCATCCTCGTGCCGCTCGACCTCTCGCCGCTCGGCGAGGCGAAGCTGCCCGTCGCCGAGGCGCAGGCGCGCGCCTTCGACGCCGAGCTGATCCTGCTGCACGTGCTGCCGCGGGAGGCGATCGCGGCGGACGGCGCCGTCTCGCCGGAGGAGGCGCGGGCGCGCACCTACCTCGACACGGTCGCCGCGCGCATGCACGCCGACGGGCTGCGCGCCTCGACGCTCGTCCGGATCGGCCTGCCGGCCGAGACGATCGTCGACGCGGCGCGCGAGCAGGGCGCCGACCTGATCGTGCTCGGCTCGAACGTCCGAGCCGGGCTGCCGCGCGCGTTCCTCGGCTCGGTTGCCGACGAGGTCGTGCGGACGGCGCACTGCCCGGTGATGCTGGTGCGCCCGCAGCTCGAGGCGGGCGCCGGGACGGCGCTCCGCTCCTTCGACGAGGACGCGGCGCGCGCGGGCCCGCTGGCGCAGCGGCACGTCGGCCTCCGCACGGTCGAGGTCTCCCGCATCGTCGGCTCGGTCGGCCGGGCTGCCGAGCTGGGCGACAACTTCCGGCCGCTGCGCCGCGTGCGCGAGGACGAGCAGCGCTACCAGCGCGTGCTCACCGCCATGCAGGAGGGGAAATCGCTGCCGCCGGTCGAGCTGTACCGGCTCGGCTTCGGCTACTACGTCCTCGACGGCAACCACCGCGTGGCCGCGGCGCGCGAGCTCGGCCAGGTCGAGATCGACGCCGACGTCACCGAGTTCGTGCCGCTGGGCGACCCCGAGGCGCAGCGCGCCTTCGCCGAGCGGCGCGCGTTCGAGCGCGAGACGGGGCTCACGAGGGTCGAGGCGAACCACCCCGCTTCGTACGAGCGGCTCCGCGCGGTCATCGGCGAGTACGCCGCGGCCAGCGGGCTGGCCGACCGGCGCGAGGCGGCGCGCCACTGGTACGGCCAGGTGTACCGGCCGATCGTGCGCCGCATCCGCCAGCTCGGCCTGGTGCGCCGCTTCCCCGGCGACCGCTCGGCGGACATCTTCGCCCGTCTGGCCGACTTCCGCGCCGAGCAGGTGAAGGAGACGGGTACGCCGCTCGATTGGTCCGAGGCGCTCGACAAGTTCGCGGCTGCCCACGCCGCGCCCGGCGGCGGACCGGGCGATGCGCCGCGCCGCCGGCGTTTGCCGCTGATCACGCGGCGGGACGACGTTTAGGGGAATCCCTCCCACGAACGGCGGCGGCCGGGCCTCACGCTGTTTTAACATCCGCGGCGCCAAGGAACCGCCGGCTCTCACGGCCGGTCGGGTACCGTGCCCTGGCGTGGCGGTGCGCTCGGGCGACGAGGGACACCGCGTGGGGGAAGCCACGATGACCTGTTCGCACTGCGGTGCGCCGATGAAGCTGATCAACAGCGCCCGGGCGCGTCTGTTGCTTTACTGGTGCCCGACCTGTCAGCGGTTCGCCGAAGTACACAAGCGCGGCTACCGCGGGCGCCAGCTCGGCCCAGACAGCAGGCTGTAGACCCCGATCCCGACGCCGAGGACGACGAGCAGCAGCCCGCCGTAGAAGAGCACGCTCACCGGCGCCGGCAGCGTCGACAGACTGGCCAGCGCGCCGGCCGGCGTGGGCGTCGGCGCCGACGGCGCGACGGGCGTCGCACCGACCGGTGCGACGCCGGACGGGCCGGCCGGCCGCCGGAACGGCGTCCCCACGGCCGGCGCGGCGGGCGGCTGTGCTGCCGGCGCCGGGGCGACGCCGGGCGGGCCGCCCGTCGTCGGCGAATAGCCGGGTGGCTGGATCGGCTGACCAGGCGGTTGGGCGATCTGAACGGCCAGCGTCGGCGTGGGGACGGCCAGTGGCGGCTGCTGCGCCGGTGCGGCTTGCTGCGCGGGCACCGCGGGAGGCGCCGCCGGGTAGGCCGGGGCCTGGGCGAGCGCGACCGCCGTCGGCGTGCTGACGCCGAGCTGGGCGAACAGCATGTCGCGCAGCGGCGGAAGCTGCACCGGGAGCTGGACGGCCGGGGCCGGCGTGGCGGTCGGGAACACGACGGCCGGCGGTGGCGTGGCGGCGGGTGGCGGCGGCCCCGGCGTGGGGGTGGGCGGTGGGCCGGCGGCCGCCGGTGGCGGCACGGTGGGCGTCGGCGACGGGGCGACGGTGGTGCCGGGGGCTGGCGTCGCGGTCGCGGTCGGCGTCGCCGTCGGCGGCTGCAGGACGATCCGTTGGTCCTGCGGCGACGTGCCGCCGTTGTAGGTCTGGGCGGTGTCGAAGGTGATGGAGCCTTCGCCGGCCGGCGCGTGGGCGGTGAGCTCGACCTGGTCGCCGGAGTTGGAGTACTGGAAGTAGGCGCTCTGGTCGGCGACCCGCGGGCTCAAGTTGATCTGGAAGCGGCCGTCGCCGCCGGCGAGCGCGCCGACCAGCATGCTGGTGCCGCTCGATCCCTGGCCGTTGTTGTCCTTGACGTCGGCCCAGACGAGCGCGCCGCCGGCCTGGCTGCCGCCGCCCGGGTTGAGCACGGCGCCCTGGACGGTGTTGGGGGGCGGCGTGCCGGAGGCGACCGGCGCGGTCTTCATCTGGTAGTGCTGGCCGGCGTTGTTGTCGGCCGTGCCGCCGGAGACGACGTCGAAGAAGTAGTTGGTCGCCGGTTGGAGGCCTGTGACGTCGACGTAGTGGGTCGCGCCGGAGAACGCCTGACCGCGCGTATCGTACGCCTGGGCGCCGAGGTTGGAGCTGCCGCCGAAGTTGACCTGGCCGGTCATCTCCGTGTCGGTCCACCAGAGCACGGTGAAGCCGGTCTGCGTCACGTTGACGACCCGGCCGCGCCCGCCCAGGATGACCTGCGCGTTCGGCTGCGCCGGACCGGAGGTCGGCGTGGCGGTCGCGGCGGTCTGCGCCTGGCCGGTGGTGGTCGCGGTGGAGGTGGGCGTCGCGCTCGCCCCTGGGACCGGCGTGTTGGTGAACGTCGCCGTCGCGCTCGCCTGGCCGTTGCAGCCGGGCGGGTACGTGCTCTGGCCGGAGCCGGGGACGTACGTCGGCGTGCAGTTCGTTTCGGCGCCCGTCACGCCGCCGAGCGCGGAGAAGATCGCGAGGCCGACGACGGCCGCGAACCCGAAGCGGAGCAGCCGGAAGAGCGCCCGCCTCGTGTCGGCCGGTCGGTGGGTGGTCAGATGGCGTCCCCTCGGCTGCTTCGCCCGATTCTAACGCCGGCCGAGCGGGCCAGACAGACCGCGAGCGGCCCGCGCCTCCCCCAAAGGTCCTACCGGCGCGGCGCCCGCGCGCCGAAACGAGCCCGGATGGGCCGGTGTCGGACGTCTAGCGCCGGGACGGCCAGAGCAGCAGCGCGAGAGCCAGGAGCGCGCCGAGCGCGGCGAGCCCCACCCCGTCGAGGAGCAGCGGCGATCGGTAGGTGAAGACGACCCGGTGCTCGCCCGCGTCGAGCAGGAGGGCGCGCACGCCGACGTCGGCCCGGCGGATCGGTGCCGGTGCGCCGTCCACGGTCGCACCCCAGCCCGGGTAATCGGAGTCGGTCAGCACGAGCGCACCCGCCGCCGCCAACCGCGCGCGCAACTCGACCCGCTCGGGCGCGTAGGAGACGACCTCGACCGACTCTTCGGCGGCCGCCGGCCCCGGCGCACGCCCGCCGACGTCGTCGGCTGTGACGCCGACCATCGCTACCGCCGCCGTCGGGTCGAGCGTGCCCGCGGCGATGAGCGAGCGCGCCTCCTCGTCGTCCGCGACCGGCTGGACGCCGTGGACGACGAAGGCGCGCGGCAGGGCCCGCGCGTTCTCGTACACTTTGACGTCGCCCAGCGCCGAGAAGCGCAGGCCGGGCGCGGCCGGGACCGGCCAGTCGACGCCGCTCGCCTCGTCGATCAGCGTCAGGCCGTCGAGCCGCAGGCCGGGGCCGGCCGTGGGCGCGCGCAGCACGGCCCGCGCTGCGTCGATCGTGCCGCCCAGCCCGACACGGACGAGCAGGGGGGCACCCGGACCGGCGCCGGCCGGTCCGGCCGTCAGCGCGACCGTGCGGCTGGCGCCGTCGCGCCCGACCACCTCGAGCTCGCCGACCGGCGCGCCCGGTGCGACCGGGGCGAGCGGCGCCAGCCACATGCCGACGGCGCTGGCGCGGGTCGTGGCCGGCATCCCTTCGAGGGTGATAGCCTCGCCGGTCGCAACGCGCGTCTCGACCGCGCGGTCGTAGTAGACGCCGTCGACCCACACGTCGCGGTGGCGGTCCATGACGACCCAGCGCACGTTCAGCCAGCTCAGCAGCTCGGGCGGCGGCAGGCGGTCGAGTTGGATGCCGAGCCGGCCGTCGGTCAGGTTCGCGGCGGTGAGGGGGAAAAGCTCCTTGAGCGCCAGGTAGCCCCGCAGGGGGAGGAGGCCGCCGTCGTACCCATCGATCGAGGGGATGCCGAAGCGCACGGGCAGGTTCGGCGTCAGCGTGTCCTTGTGTTTGACGACCGCGACCCAGTCGGCGACGCGGTCGGGCTCGATCACGCCGGCCACCTCGCTGCGGAGCAGCGGCAGGTCGCCGGGGTCGAAGCTGCTGTCGGTGATCGCCAGCGTCCGGTACGGGCCGCCGGGCGTGTTCGCGATCCGCTCGAGCAGGTGTGCCTCGATCGGGCGGAACGCCTCGTAGGCGTCCGGCGGCCCGACGCGGTTGACGTCGAGCGGCCAGCTCGCCGCGACGAGCTCGACGGCCAGCACGCCGACCAGCGCCGGCGGGGCGAAGCGCCAGCCGCCTAGCGCGAGCGCGGCGAGCGCCAGCCCGATCAGCGCCAGCGCGAGCCAGAGCAGCAGGATCGGCAGATCGGGGAGCTGGAGTGCCGGCCCGCGGCCGGCCAGCCAGTAGGCGGCCGCGAGGGCGGTCGGCACGCCCAGCAGCAGGGCGAGCCGAGCCAGGGGGCGCGGGTCGACCCGACCGTCGGCGTCGAGGTGGGTGCGGTCGCAGGCCGCGCGGCGCAGGAAGTCGGCGCCGATCGCGGCGAGCAGCGCCAGCGCGAAGGACCAGACGAAGAGCCAGCGGGCCGGGACGCGGAAGAGCCCGACGCCAGGCACCAGCCGGTAGGCGATCGGGTAGAGCGGGCCGATCTGGCCGAGCGCGAGCAGCAGCGCGCCGGCCGCGATAGCCGCGAGCAGCAGCGCCTCGGCTCGCCGGTGGCCGCCCACGACCCCGAGGCCGGCCAGGACCAGCCCGGCGACGCCGACGTAGCCGAGCCATTCGCTGCTCGGCTGGCCGGCGGAGGAGAAGACCGGCAGCAGGCTCGACGGCAGCGCCCACGGCGGCAGCGAGAACGCGGCCGCCTCGCGGAACGTCATCCCACCCGCCCTGATGCCGCGCGCGGTCAGCTCTTGCATCGGCAGGAGCTGCGGCGCGGCGAGCAGGGCGGCGAGGACGCCGCCGACCCCGAGGACGAAGACGGCCCGGACGGCCCCCTCCGCCGGTGGAGGGGGGCCGGCGTGAGGCGGGACTGCACCGGTCGGTTTCGGCGATGCCGACTGAGCCTGCCCGCGATGGGCCCTCACCCACATCCCCTCCCACCCGGAGAGGGAGCGGCCCAGCAGCCACGCCCCGAGGAACGCGGCGGTCATGTACGACTGCTGGGCGTGGCCGGCCAGGAGCTGGAGGGCCAACGCCACGCCCAGGCCAACGGCGGCGCGGCGGGAGCGCGCGCACCAGGCGGTCTCGGCCAGCAGGAGCGCCCAGGGCAGCCAGGCCGCCGCCTGGAGCTGGTTGACGTGCCCGACCATCGACTGGGCGAAGCCGCCGTAGGCGGCGATGAGCGCGGCGGCGAAACCGCCGAGCGCGTCGACCCGCAGGACCCGGCGGGCGCAACAGAACGCGCCGGCGGCGCCGAAGAGCGTGTGGCCGACGAGCTGCCACGCGTAGGCGCGCGGCGGCGGGAGCCACAGCGTGAGCCAGTTCGGCGGGTAGAGGACGCCGGTCTGCGGGTTGGCGAGGAAAGGCACGCCGAGGAAGTAGTCGGGCGCCCAGAGCGGCAACTGGCCGGCCAGCAGCCGGGCGTCCCGGTAGGCTATGAGCGGGTAGAAGTAGACGAAGGCGTCGAAGGAGAGGAGCACGAAGCCGCGCAGGACGAGCTGCCAGTAGACGGCGAGCCCGACCAGAAGGAGCAGCGCGAGCGCGAGCGGCGTCTCGAGCCGAGCCCACCGCCCGGCCGCTGGCCTAACCTTCAGACGACCGGCGCCAGGTGCCGGACTTGCCGCCTTCCTTGTGGAGCAGCCGCACCTGGCCGATCTCCATGCCCCGGTCGATCGCCTTGCACATGTCGTAGATCGTGAGCAGCCCGGCCGCGACGGCGGTCAGCGCCTCCATCTCGACGCCGGTCTTGCCGCTGGTCTTCACGGTGACCGTCAGCTCGATCGTCGAGCGCTCCGCGTCGACCTTGAACGCGGGCGCGACGCCGGTCAGCAGGAGCGGGTGGCACATGGGAATGAGCTCCCACGTGCGCTTGGCCGCCATGATCGCGGCGACCTGCGCGACGCTCAGCACGTCGCCCTTCTCGATGGCGCCGCCAGCGATCGCGGCGAGCGTGGCCGGCTGCATGCGGATCTCGCCGGCCGCGGTCGCGACCCGCTCGGTAACGGCCTTCCCGCCGACGTCGACCATGCGCGGGCGGCCGGCGTCGTCGACGTGGGTCAGGCGTGGTGCTCCAGCCATGACGTGCCTCATCCTGAACGAAGCGACGGCGCTAGCATGACACGGCGAGCGCCGGCGAGGCGGCGCCGAGCCGCTCGTAGAGCGCGAGTGTCCGAGCGGCGTTGGCGGCCCACGAGTAGTCGAGCACGGGGGCGCGCGCGTTGGCACGGAGGCGGGCTGCCAGGGCGGCGTCGTCGAGCACGCGCGCGATCCGGTCGGCGAAGAGCGCCGGCGTCCGTTCCGGGACGAGCAGGCCGTTCTCGCCGTCGCGCACGATCTGCGGCAGTCCGCCGACCGGCGCGGCTACGAGCGCTGCGCCGCAGGCGAGCGCCTCGAGCGCGACCAGTCCGAAGCTCTCGTAGCGCGACGGCACGACGCACACGTCGGCGGCCGAGTAGTAGAGCGGCAGCCGCTCCTGCTCGACCGGTCCGAGCCACGCCACCCGGTCGGCCACGCCCAGCTCGGCGGCCAGGTGGCGCAGGTACGTCTCGTCGTGGTCGACGCGGCGGGTACCCGCTTGCGGGTGGGGGGCGCTGCCGCCGGCGACCAGCAGCTTGAGCGTCGGCCGGCCGGATAGCAGCCGCAGCGCCTCGAGCAGCATGTCGAGCCCCTTGACCGGGTCGAGCCGCCCGACGAAGAGCAGCACCTCGCCCGAGAGGCCGAGTGTAACGCGTGCGACCGCCCGCGCGACCGGTTCGAACACGCGCAGGTCGACGCCGGGTGGGATGACGGTGATCTGCGATGGGCGGGCGCCGTAGCCCTCGACCAGCGCGTGCAGCTCCTGGACGGTCGACGCGACGATCGCGTCGGCGCTCTTGACGATCCGGTGCTCGATCTCGTTACGCATGGAGCTCTCGAGCACACCGCGCCGCCCGCCGGCGTGCGTGTTCGCGCGGTTCTTCACACGGCCGAGTGTGTGGAACATCGTCACGTGCGGCACGCGCCACAGCTCGGCGAGCCGCGCTCCGACCCAGCCCGAGAGCCAGTAGTGGCTGTGCACGACCGCGTGCTGGATGCGCTCGCGCTCGACGAACCGTTCGAGGTTGTGGATGAACGCCGGCAGGTGCTCGACGACCGCGTTCTTGTCGATGCGGTGGCTTGGACCGGCGTCGAGGTGGATGACGCGCGCACGGGGGCCGAACGGCACGACGCGCGGCAGGCTCGGCTGCGTCTTGCGCGTGAAGACGTCGACGTGGACGCCGGCGCGGCCGAGCTCGCGGCTCAGCTCGCGGACGTAGAGCTGCATCCCGCCGACCTCGCGCGAGCCGAGCTGGTCGAGCGGGCAGCCGTGCACGCTGAGCATCGCGACGCGCGGCGCCCGGGGCGCCTCGGCGCGCTCGGGCCACGCAACCGCCATAGGCTCGCACTATACCACGCGTAGTTGCTGCCCCCTTTGATTGTAATGAGCAATAATGTGAACCTACTGGTTGCAATGAAGATCTAATGAGCGTATCATTGTGGCCTGCGTGGAGGGGTGCCGTGCAGCCGTTGACGGACCGACAGCGCCGCGTGCTCGAGGTGCTGCGCGAATGGTTCGCGGCCGAGAGCGTGGCGCCGACCTACGAGGAGATCGGCCGCGAGCTGGGAGGTCTCCGTCCGCAGGACGTGCGCGCCGCGATCGTCGCGCTCGAGCGCAAGGGCTACGTGACGCGCGGTTACCACCAGCCGAGGAGCCTGCGGCTAGTCGAGGCACGCGAGGGCGGGGGCGAGGGCCGCCGCCTGCCGATCCGCGGCACGATCGCGGCCGGCGCGCCGATCGAGGTGCTCGACGTCCACCAGGAGCACGTCTGGGTCGAGGCCGGCTGGGTGCGGCGGCCAGACACCTTCGCGCTGCGCGTCAAAGGCAACTCGATGATCGGCGACGGCATCCTGGAGGACGACCTGGTGGTGGTCGAGCCTGCCCAGGACGCGGCGAACGGTCAAACGGTCGTCGCGCTGCTTGCCGACGGATCGGTTACGTTGAAGCGGCTCTACCGAGAACGGGGCTACGTGCGGCTGCAGCCCGCCAACCCGCAGCTCGAGCCGATCATCGTGCCGAGCGTGACGGTCCAGGGCATCGTCGTGGCGGTGTTGCGGCGAGTGAACTAGCGAGGGAGATCGGTGGTGGGGTTGGGAGCATCGGCTCTTTTGCTCGAGCGCGTGCTGGCCGGCGACGAGGCGGCGATCCAGCCGCTGGTCGCGGCGGCGTGGCCGCGGCTGGGTCGCCGGTCGTGGCACAGCCTGGCGCACGAGGAAGTGCGGGTCGAGGCGATCGAGGAGCTGGTCGAGGCGGCGCACGCCTACCGCGCCGCGCCGACCGGCGACTTCGCCGAGTTCGCCGTCGCGCGTATGCAGCGGCGGATCTCGCGGCTGATCCGCGCCGAGCGCAAGCGGCGCACGCGCCTCTTCCCGCTCCTCCCGTCGGACGACGACCGCGCCGCGACGGGGATGCGGACACGCTTCGACGACGAGGTCGAGAGCCCGGCGCTGGCGAACGCGCTCCGGCGCCTCTCGCCCCGCCAGCGGGCACTCATCGCACGCATCTACTGGCAGGGCCTGACCGCCGGCGAAGTCGCCGCCCTGGACGGCACTGGCGCCTCGGCGGTGCGCCGCCGCCGCCGCGCTGCCGAGGCAGCCCTGCGCCGCGCGTTGACGTCCCCTCCCGCTGGGAGGGGATGGCCGAAGCCCAGGTGAGGCGTGGCCGGGGGAGGAGGTGCGCCCCGGCCGCGGTCCCGCGGCGCACCCACCTCCGCCGAGAGAGGGAACCGATAGCGGGCTGGTACTATGCCTGCCGTGGCTGAGCTGCACGTCTCGACCCACCCGCTCGTGCGCCACAAGGTGACGCTCCTACGCCAGGCGAGCACCGAGCCGCGGACGTTCCGTGAGCTGGTCGGCGAGCTGGCGATCCTGCTCGCGGTCGAAGCGACGGCTGACCTCGCGCTCGAGGACGCGACCGTGCAGACGCCGCTCGCCGAGGCGCCAGGATGGAGGGTCGGCGAGCGCGTCGGACTGGTGCCGATCCTGCGCGCTGGGCTCGGGATGGTCGAGGGCGTGTGGGCGCTGATGCCGGGCGCCGAGGTCTGGCACATCGGCCTCTACCGCGACGAGAAGACGCTGCGCCCGGTCGAGTACTACAACAAGCTGCCCGTCCACCCGACGGTCGACGTCTGCCTCGTGCTAGACCCGATGCTGGCGACGGGCGGCTCGGCGGTGGCGACGGTCGACATCCTGAAGCGGTGGGGCGCACGGCGGATCAAGTTCGTCGGCATCATCGCCGCGCCCGAGGGCGTCGCCCGCCTGGGTGGCGCGCACCCCGATGTGCCGATCCACGTCGCCGCGCTCGACGACCACCTGAACGAGCACGGCTACATCGTCCCCGGCCTCGGCGACGCGGGCGACCGCCAGTTCGGCACCGCGTGACGTCCTCCCGCCCTGGGGAGGATGGCCGCGGGCCAGGTGAGGGCGCGCACCGGGCCGGGCGGGGCGGCGCATTCGCCAGTTCCGGAAGTTGGGTCTCAAACACAACTATCGAGGCCGCCTTCCGCGCCATCGCCGAGCCGCGGCGGCGTGACATCCTGCGCCTCGTCTGGGACGCCGAGATGCCAGCCGGCGCAATCGCAGCGCACTTCGCGGTGACGCGCCCGGCGATCTCGCAGCACCTGCGCGTGCTGGAGGAGGCGCACCTCGTCGAGGTGCGCCGCGAGGGCACCCGTCGCTTCTACCGGGCGAAGCCCGAGACGCTCGCCGAGCTGAGGGCGTACCTGGACGGCTTCTGGGCCAGCCGGCCGAACCGGCTCAAGGGCGCCGCCGAGCGCGGCGAGGAGTGGGGCTGATCGAGGCCGAGTCGCCGCCCGCGGCGGGTCAGGCTCGCGCGCCGCGGTGCGAGCGAGGCGCGCCCGGTGTGGCGACCAGGCCGCGGGCCACCCACGCCGCTCTCCTCGCTTCACTCCTTTTATCATCCACGCGATGCGCTTCTTCCTCGGCCAGGATTTGCTCGAGCGCGCCCCGGACGCCTGCGTCGCCGTCGTGGTGGCCCAGGGCGTCCAGCACAACCACGCCGCCGAGGGCGTGCGGGCGCGGCTCGACGCGGCGATCGCGGCGGCGAAGGAGCGGCTCCGGGGCAGGGCCGTCGAGCAGGCGCCCGAGATCTCCGTCTGGCACGATCGCCTTGGCCGGTTCGGTGTGGACGCGCGCGAGTCGCCGCCGTCGATCGAGACGCTGGTGCGCCGTGCGCTCGCCGACGACGCGCCGCGCGTCGGGCCGATCGTCGACCTCGCGAACGCGATCTCGCTGAAGCACCTGCTGCCGGTCGGCGCGCACGACCTCGATCGGCTGGTCGGCGACCTCGGCGTGCGGCTGGCTCGCCGCGGCGAGTACTTCACCGGCCTTGGCGAGAGCGGCGTGACCGCCGTGCCGGAGGGCGAACCGGTCTACGCCGACGACCGCGAGGTGCGCACGCGCCGCTGGGTGTGGCGCCAGGGCGACCGCGGCAAGGTGACCGCCGCCACGCGCACCGTCTTCTTCCCGATCGACGGCTTCGTCGGCGTCACCGACCAGGCCGCCAGGACCGCGGCCGAGGAGCTGGCGCGCGCCGCCGAGGAGCTGCTCGGCGCGCGGACGCGCGTGCTCTGGGTCGACAAGAGCGCGCCGTGCGTCGAGCTGCCGGTCGCGCCGACGCCGCCCGACGCGCTCGACCGCGTGCTCGGCCACGGTTTCGTCGAGCTCTACCCCTCGCGCGAGGAGGTGGAGCGACGGCTGCGGTCCGGTCCACAGCGCATCTACATGGGCGTCGACCCGACCAGCCCGATCATCCACATCGGCCACGCGGTGGGGATCCGCAAGCTCGCGCAGCTCCAGAAGCTCGGCCACCGGATCATCCTGCTGATCGGCGATTTCACCGGCCGCATCGGCGACCCCACCGGCAAGGACGCGGCCCGCGTGCCGCTCACGCGCGAGCAGGTGCTCGCGAACGCCGAGACGTACAAGGAGCAGGTCGCCAAGATCCTCGACTTCGACGGCCCGAACCCCGTCGAGCTGCGCTTCAACGGCGAGTGGTGGGACGCGATGACGGCCGCGGACATGATCCGCGTCGCCGCGCACTTCACCGTGCAGCAGATGATCCAGCGCGACATGTTCCAGCGCCGGCTGCAGGAGAACAAGCCGATCTCGCTGCACGAGTTCATGTACCCGCTGCTGCAGGGCTACGACTCGGTCGCGCTCGAGACAGACGGTGAGCTGGGCGGCACCGACCAGACGTTCAACATGCTCGCCGGCCGCACGCTGATGAGGGCGCTGCGGGACAAGGAGAAGATCGTCTTCGTCTGCCCGCTGCTCGAGGGCACCGACGGGCGGAAGATGTCGAAGTCGTTCGGCAACGTCATCGGCGTGTCCGACCCGCCGTACGACATGTACGCGCGCGTGATGTCGCTGACCGACGACTTGCTGCTCAAGTACTACGAGCTGTGCACCGACCTCGACGAAGACGCGCTCGACGAAGTGCGGCACCAGCTGGCCATGGGCGTCAACCCGATGGAGCTCAAGAAGCGGCTGGCGCGCACGATCGTGGCGCTGTACCACTCGGCCGAGGCCGCCCGTCAGGCGGAGCAGCGCTTCGAGCGCGAGGTGCAGCGGCACGAGCTGCCGCAAGACGTACCGACCGTGCGGGTGACGGCCGGCACGCGGCCGGTCGTGGACCTGCTGGTCGAGGCTGGCCTGGCCAGCAGCAAGGGCGAGGCGCGGCGACTCATCGACGGCGGCGCCGTCCGCCTCGACGACCAGCCGATCCGCGACCGCGCGGCGACGGTCGAGGTGCGCCCCGGCGCGGTTCTGCGGGCGGGGAAGCGGAGCTACGCCCGCCTGGAGGCGTAGCCCCCGGCCCAGTTAGAGGGTGGTATCGGGCGCGCCGGCGAACAGCCGCTCGACCGGGAAGCGGATCGGCAGGACGGTCGAGACGAGCTCCTGGTCGGCGGCGACGAGGCGGGTGTCCGCGTAGTCGCCCAGCGCCTGGTCGGGGTGGGTGCAGAGCAGGACGTCGCGCGTCGGCGGGCGGACGATCCAGTATTCGGGTAGGCCAGCACGGGCGTACGCCTGCCGTTTGGTGCGGTCGTCGTAGCCGACGCTGCTGGGCGACTGGACCTCCACGATCAGCGCCGGGACGCCTTCGACGCGGCCGCCGCGCAGCATCTCCCGATCGGCTGCGCGCACGACGACGAGGTCGGGCTGAACCGGGGAGCAGCCAGGCATGAACACGCCGATCGGTGCGACAAAGGTGAACCCAAGGGCGTGTGCATCCACCTGCTCGTGGATGGCGAACAAGGCGCGCTGGATGATCCACTGGTGGAAAGACCTCGGGGCGGTCGACATGTACAGGACCCCGTCGACGACTTCGTAGCGGTTGCCGTCCTCGGGCAGGGTCTCCCAGCGCTCACGCGTCCAGGTGGCGTCGGGCGACCGCAGGCGGAGCTCGGTCGTCACGGCAATGGGCGCCGCGGTAGCCACCATCACCACGGATTCTACCCCGCGGCCCCGTGCCGGTTAGCCAAGCGCCCAGTCGTAGATGTTCCACGTCTCCGGCGTGGTCGTCGGCGTGGGCTTGAAGTTCCGCAGGCTCGCCCGCGCCACTATCGGCGTGACGCGCTGGAAGAGCGGCAAGAAGGGCAGGTCGTCGGTCACGATCTTCTGCATCTCGAGGTAGACCGGCTGGCGGTCCTTCTCGGAGACGAGCGAGGCGCCCTGGACGAGGAGCTGGTCGACGCGCGGGTTGCTGTAGTCCATGTAGTTGTTGCCGTTGTAGCCGTTGCTCGCGCTCGGCACGCTCTTCGAGTGCAGGTAGTCGCTCCGATCGGGGTTCACCTGCGCCAGCCAGGTGTAGAGGGCCACGTCGAACTGGCGCGTCTTGAGCGGCCCCTTCTGGTCGAACAGGGCCCGGCCGGGCAGGAATTCCACCTCAATCCCGATCCCGACCGCTTTGAGCTGCTGCTGCACCATCTGCGCGATCGAGCGGCGCAGCGCGGCGTCGGTCGTCGAGAGCTTGAGCTGCAGCTTCTTGCCGGCCTTGACGAGGATGCCGTCGGGGCCGGCCGAGTAGCCGGCGTCGGCGAGCAACGCCTTCGCCTTCGCCTGGTCGAACGGGTACTTCACGACCGCGTCGTCGCTGTACGCCCAGGACGGCAGACCGGGCTGCACCCACGAGGTGGCGACCTTCGTCTTGCCGTAGAGCAGCTTGTCGACGATCTGCTGGCGGTCGACGCCGTGGGCGATCGCCTTGCGGACGTTCTTGTCCCGCAGGTGGTCGTTGTCGAGGTTGAAGTCGAGGTGCTCCCAGGGAGTGCCGGGGACGTAGTAGACCTTGTAGCTGCCCTGGACCTGGAACCGGTCGAGCTCCGGCGCGCGGTCCACGTCTGGGCCCTGCACCTGCGTGAGCACGTCGACCTCGCCGGCCTGGAGCGCCGCGATCTGCGCGCTCGGGTCGCGCATGATCCGGAAGACGACCGTGCCGATCGACGGCGCACCGAGCGGATGGTCCGGCACCGCCTCCAGCGTGATCGTCTGGTCCGGCACCCACTCCTTGAACCGGTACGGCCCGGCCAGCACCGGCTTGCGGCCGAAGTCACTGCCGACCGCGCTGGGGTCGAGCTTGCCCAGGATGTGCTCGGGCAGGAAGCCGCCGACGGTCATGAAAAGGGCGTCGACGATCGGGTCCTTCGCGTCGCGCCAGTCCTTGAACTCGTCGGGCGGCAGGCCCATGAAGCCCCTGGCCGCCGCGTCGCGCGCCTGCCTGGCTGAGTGGTACTTGTAGACGGCGGTCTGGTCGTCGAGCACGTCGACCGCGTTGACCTTCTTCTCGGCGGTGCGGTCGTCGGCCCCGAACTTCGGGTTCATCACGAGGGACCAGTGGAACCGCATGTCGGCGGCGGTGACTGGCTGGCCGTCGTGCCATTTCAGTCCCTTGCGGACCTTGAAGGTGACCTCGAGGTGGCGGTCGTCGCCGTCGCCCACCCACCGCGCCCCGCCGTTCTCGAGCGTCGGCACGCTCTCGACGCCCATCGCCACCCAGCTGCCCTTGTCGTCGGCGCGGACCGGCTCGACGTGCAGCGCGCCCAGCACCTCGGCGCGCGCCATCGCCGAGCCGAGGCGGGGCATGAGCGTGTCCGGCTGCTGGCCGAGCACCACGACGACCCGCCCGGCCGCGGTCTGCGTTGGCGTGGGCGTCGGAACGAGGGCGGCGCTTGTCGGCGTCTGGGCGGGTGGGAGAGCCGTGGCCGTGGGCGGGTTGGCCACGGCGGTGGTGGCGGCCGTCGTCGGGGAAGCCCCCGACGCCTGAGGGGACGGCCTCGCCGCCCGCGTGGCGAGCTTCGGCGGCGGCGACGCCGGGGCACCGCCGCACGCCGCCAACAGCGCGGCGAGCGCCGCGCCACTACCCAGCAGGAAGCGCCGCCGTTCCATGTGCCTCCTGCCCGTTCCCTGGCAAGGTTCGGTGCATTGGCTCCGAAGGACGGACCGCGGGTCGAGCCCCTCGAGGGGCTGGTCGGAGGCCAGGTGAGGTTTTGGGCGCGGCGTGGAAGGATGGACGCCCTCACCCATGCCCTCGCCCCGGGAGAGGACCGCGTTCGTCACTGCACGGCGAATATAGCCAGGCGTCCGCCTCAGCCTGCCAGGTGGCGCCAGCTCTCGGCGAGCAGCGCCGCCGCGCGGTCGACCTCGTCCGCGGTCGACCAGCGTCCGAGCGTGAGCCGCACCGCGCCGAGCGCCCGCGCCGGCGTGATGCCCATCGCCAGCAGCACCGACGACGGGTCGGTCCGCCCCGCGTGGCATGCCGAGCCGGTCGACGCCGCGACGCCCGGGGTGGCTGCCAGCAGCTCTTCGCCGTCCACGCGTGGGAACGACACGTTGAGCGTGTTCGGCAGCCGCTCGGTCGGGTGACCGTTCAGCTCGAGGCCCGGCACGCGCTCGGCGAGCGCCGCGTGCAGCCGGTCGCGCAGCGCGCGCAGCCGCTCGGCGTCGCCGGGGAGCATCCCCTGGCACAGCTCGGCGGCGCGCCCGAGCGCGGCGGCGTACGGCACGTTCTCGGTCCCGGCGCGGCGCCCGCCCTCGTGGCCAGCGCCGTGCACCAGCGAGTCGAGCCGCGTGCCGCGCCGGACGTACAGCGCGCCGATCCCCTTCGGCGCGTACAGCTTGTGCGCCGCCACCGTCAGCAGGTCGACGCCGAGCTCGTCGACGCGCGCTGGCACCTTGCCGACCGACTGCGCCGCGTCGGTGTGGAACGGGACGCCGCGCTCGTGGCAGACCGCGGCGAGCTCGGCGATCGGGTTGAGCGTGCCCACCTCGTTGTTGGCGTGCATCACGCTCACGAGCACCGTGCCCGGCTCGACCGCGCGCCGAAGCGCGTCCGGGTCCACCCGGCCGGTGCCGTCGACCGGCAGGATGGTCAGGCGGAACCCGAGCCGCTCCGCCAGCCAGCGGCATGCGTTCAGCACCGCCGGGTGCTCGACCGCGCTCGTGACCAGGTGGTCGCCGCGCCCGCGGCTCGCGAAGGCGATCCCCTTGATCGCCAGGTTGTCGCTTTCCGAGCCCGCGCCGGTGAAGACGAGCTCGTCCGCCGCGCAGCCGAGCAGCGCCGCGAGCTGTCCGCGCGCCGCGTCCATCGCGGCGTGCGCCCGCGCGCTGTACGCGTGCGCGCTCGAGGGGTTGCCCCAACTGTTCCGCAGGGCGTCGGCCACCACCGCCGCCACCCGCGGATCGACCGGCGTCGTCGCGTTGTAGTCGAGGTAGATCGGGTCGCCGGGGGCGAAGGGAGAGATCACGGGAGTGCATTCTACCGGTGTGTAGAGTTCCCAGCCGAGCTCTAGCGCCGGCTTCGAACCTCGATCCCGGTCGAGCGCAGCGTCAGCTCGATCGTCCCGTGGTCGTCGGAACGAAGGACCCGCAGGCGGTCGTCCGGGCGGCTGGCTGGGGCCGGGCGTGCAGTCCCGGGGCGGACGCGGACGAGCGCAAGGCGTGGGTCGGCGCGCTCACGCAGCGCCGGATCGAGCAGTGTGCCCGACGCGGTCCCACCGTGCACGACGTCGACCGGGCCGTCGAGCAGGTCGGCGAGGTCGCGTTGGGCGGCGGCGGAGGCGTCGCCGAGCAGCAGGACGCGCGTCGAGCCGACGGTGAGCAGGGCGCTTCGGCCCGAGTGCTGCCCGAGCGTTGGGAGGAAGGCGAGGCGCGCGCCGCCGTCCAGGGCGAGCGCGAGCTCCTCGGCCGGGCTGACCACCGGCACGCCCGCGGCGCGGGCGGCCTCGCGCCAGCGGTCGTCCGCGGTGGGGGTGTCGCGCCGAGCCAAGGCTTTGGCTGGCGCGCGTGCTCCGCGCGCCCCCGGCTCTGCTGGCGCGCTCGGCGCTCCGCCGTCCTCCGGCTCGGGCTCCTCAGGCGCGAGGATTTGGCCCACCCGGTAGTGGCGCAGCAGCTCGGCGATGCCGCCGGTTGCCTCGGCACGGTCCTCGGGCAGGACGACGAGGTCGAGCGCGTTGGCCCAGAACGGCAGGGTGCGTCCCAGGTCGGCGGCCAGGGCGCGCCCGTCGGCGCCGGGCGCGAAGAGGGCGGCCCGGCCGCCGGCCGTCCGCAGCAGCACGGCGCCGCTGTCCTCGAAGAACGTCAGGTGCGTCGCGCCGTCCGATGCGGCCAGGGCGCCGGACCACGCTACGACGGCGGTGAGCAGCGCCCCACCCACCGCGAGTGGCGCCGGCGCCCTCTCCAGCAGCCGCCGACCGATGGCGAGCGGCGCGGGCGCGATGCGCCGGTAGCTGCGCGCGTGCAGGCCGAGCATGAGTAGGCCGGCCAGCGCGTAGTAGCCCCAGGCGGCGGGCGGCGCCAGCCGGCCGATCGACGGCGAAGCCCAATCGGGCGCCGCGATCGTCTCGACCACGCCCACGATCCACGCGAGCGGCACCCAGCCGGCCCAGGCGAGCGGCGTGGCGAGCGCGTCCGGCAGCGGCGCGGTCACGGCGACCAGGAAGCTCGTGAACATGCCGACCGGGACCACTGGCAGCACGAGCACGTTCGCCGCGACCGAGAGCACCGCGAAGCGGCCGAACGCGGCCGCGATGAGCGGCACCGTCAGTAGCTCGACCGCGAGCGTCGTCGCGACTAGCTCGCGGAGCCCGCCGAGCAGTGAGGCGGTGAGGGAGTGTGGCGGTGCACCCGGATCGTTTGGCCGAACGGCCCCGCCGAACGGGGCTCGCGCCGTCCACTCCGCCACGTCGGCACCTGCCCGGACGAGAGCGCGCCCGGGCAGGTGCTCGTCCAGCCACGGGTACAGCGTCATCAGCGCCAACGTCGCGAGCGACGACAGCAGGAAGCCCAGATCGGCGAGCAGCCCGGGATCGGCCGCCGTCATGAGCAGCGACGCCACCGCCAACCCGGCGACCGCATCGGTCGGCCGCCCAACGTAGCGCGCCAGCAGCGCGAGCAGGCCCATCACCGCCGCGCGCACGGCCGAGGCCGGCGCGCCGACGGCGACCGTGAACGTGAGCACGCCGAGCGACGGCCAGAGCAGCCCGCCGACGCGCCGACCCGCGAGCCGGCTGACCGGCACGAGCGCCGCGGCGACGAGCGCGATGTTGTAACCGCTCACCGCCACGACGTGGGTGAGCCCGGCGCGGCGGAAGGCGTCGATCAGCTCGGGAGGCATGCCGCTCGTCCCGCCGAGCAGGAGGCCGCGCGCCAGCGCGGCGTACGGCGCCGGGAGCCGGCGGTCCAGGGCATCGCCGCCGATCCGCTTGAGCGCGAAGATGGCCCGCTGGAGCCCGGCGACCGCGTCGCGCGCGAGCGCGATCGGGCCGGATGCGGCCGACGTCTCGTCGAGTCGGTGCGCCTCGGTCGCCCGCATCGTCGCGGCGACGCCCTGGCGGCTCAGCACCTCCGCCAACGGGACGTCGTCGGTGTCGACCGGGCGCGCGAGCTGGCCGGTCAAGGCGACGCGGTCGCCGAACCGCCAGTCGCCGGGTGGCGTGGTGGCCAGCACGTCCCCGGCGACTGGCGCGGAGGCGCCAGGGCGCCAGCGCACCTCCTCCGCGGCCAGGCGGAGCCGCGCGCCCTGCGCGTCGCCCGCCGGCTCGGCGACGATCCGCCCGGTGAGCTCGACTGGCTGGCCGGCGGCCGTCCAGTCGGCGATCGAAGCGCCCGCTGTTGCGGGTGCGGCCGCGGCCGCCTGACCCCGCGCCACCGCGAGCAGGAGGAACCCGAGCGCGACCGCGCCCAGCCGGGCCGAGGGTGCCGAGCGCCACAGCCACCCGAGCAGCGCCGCGACGGTCGCCAGCCCCACGCCGAGCAGCAGGTCCAGCGGCGGCAGCGACGGCGCGGCGTACAGCCCGGCCAGCCATCCGAGCGCCGCCGCGATGGTTGCCACGGGCCGGGCCAGTCCTCAGACGATCACGCCGAGCGGGGCGAGGAATCCAGCTGCCCACCGGCCACCGCGTCCGAGACGTCCAGGCCGACGGCGATGCGCGGCGCGAACGCGGCCATCACCGCCGATGAGCTCGGCCAGCGTTCTCTACGGCTGTCGTTCACACGGCTCCCACGGGGTCCGGTCGTGCGATACCGGTAACACGGTCATAGCGGGCTGTCAAGCAGGCGCCGCCTCGCAAGCAGGTTCGAGCATAGCCGCCGCGACCAGGAGGACGGAGCGTGCAGCACCGGCGAGCGTGTGTGGGGTGCTGGCCGCCAGGCCGCTCGGCAGCACCCGGCCGGCGTCGCCGAAGGCAGCGCGCCGGGGTGCTTGGGCGCTCGTGCCTTCGGCCGGCGCCTCGCGCGGCGGCCGCGCGGGGCCGTGGGCGTCGAGCTCCGCGCCGACCGCGCCGTCGTCCACCGCGGTGGCGTCGACCCCGAGCTGGAGCTAGCCCCCGGGCTCCGAGCGTGCGCTAGAATCGGACGAGCCCCCCAAATACGAACAAGCGCTTGCGCGGGGACCGAAGGAGCCCGTCCCGCTTGAAGACGATCGCGCGCCCCGAGGAGGCCGTCGCGCCGCCGAGGCCGTCGCGCGCCGAGCCGTTCATCACCTGCGAGAACCTCGTCAAGATCTACAAGGTCGCCGACCTCGAGGTCGTCGCGCTCCAGGGCCTCGATCTGGTCGTCCAACCCGGCGAGCTGATGGGCATCGTCGGCTCGTCCGGCTCGGGCAAATCCACGCTGTTGAACGTGCTGGGCGGGCTCGACCGCCCCTCGGCCGGACGGGTCAACGTGGCCGGGCGCGACCTGCTCAAGATGTCGGAGTGGGGCCTGGTCAAGTACAAGCGCGAAGTCGTCGGCTTCATCTGGCAGCAGACGTCGCGCAACCTGATCCCGTACCTGACCGCGCTCGAGAACGTCGAGCTGCCGATGATGATCGCCGGGCACTCCGGCCGGAAGTGGACCGAGTGGGCGAAGGAGCTGCTCGACGCGGTTGGCCTCGCCGACCGGATGAAGCACAAGCTCTCCACGCTCTCCGGCGGCGAGCAGCAGCGCGTCGCGATCGCGATTGGCCTGGCCAACCGGCCGCCGCTGCTGCTGGCCGACGAGCCGACCGGCTCGGTCGACACGCGCACCGGCAACATGATCTTCGACATCTTCCACCAGATCCGCGACGCCTACGGCACGACGATCATCATCGTCACGCACGACATCTCGGTGATGGCGAAGGTCGACCGCACCGTCGCGATCCGCGACGGCAAGACGTCGTCGGAGCTGATCCGCCGCGTCGACCTGAGCGACGTGCGCCAGGTGGACGGCCGCTCGCAGGTCGTGCTGGGCGACACGCACGACGAGTTCACCGTGCTCGATTCGGCCGGCCGGCTGCAGATCCCGCGTGACTACATCGAGCGGCTCGGCCTGAAAGGGCGGGTCGTCGTCGAGATGGACGGCGACCAGATCGTCGTGCGCCCGGTCAAGAGCACCTAGCCGTGGTCGCGCTCCCCAGCCTACCGATCCCGCTCCTGCGCCGCCAGAAGCACGACCCCCAGGACGCGCCGACCAGCCTGGCGGACGTCCTGGCCGGTGTGGCGCTGCGCCGGCGCCTCGGCGAGAACCCGAACCCGGTCATCGTCTCGTGCCAGGGCGTCGAGCGCGTCTACAAGGTCGGCGGCGACGAGGTGCGCGCGCTCAAGGGCATCGACCTCGAGCTGCGCCGTGGCGACCTCGTCGGCCTGATGGGTCGCTCCGGCTCGGGCAAGACGACGCTGCTGAACCTGATCGGCGGACTCGACCGGCCGACCGCCGGCAAGGTCATCATCGAAGGGCAGAGCGTCGGGGAGCTGAGCGACGCGGCTGCGACCGAGCTGCGCCGCCACAAGATCGGCTACTGCTTCCAGTCGTTCGCCTTACTGCCGGTGCTCTCGGCGCTCGAGAACGTCGAGCTGCCGATGCACATCGCCGGCATGTCGCCCCGCGAGCGGCGCCGGCGCGCGGTCGAGCTGCTCGACCTGGTCGGGCTGCGCCGCCGCATGCACCACCGGCCGTTCGAGCTTTCCGGCGGTGAGCAGCAGCGCACGGCGATCGCGCGCGCTCTCTGCAACCGCCCGTCGCTCATCCTGGCCGACGAGCCGATCGCCGAGCTCGACTCGGTGACGGGCCTGCAGATCTTGAAGCTCTTCATGCACATCCGCGACGTCGAGGACGTCACGATCGTGATCGCGACGCACGACCCGACGATCCATGAGGTCGCCGACCGGACCTACCACATCGTCGACGGACGGATCGCGCGGGTCGAGACCTACGAAGACGCGATGGTGCAGGTGTAGGTGGCCGAGGTCGCGCGCAAGAAGGTGATCATCCTCGGCTGCGGGCGGATGGGCGCCGAGCTCGCCTCTCTGCTCGACCGCGATGGCCACGACGTGACGATCATCGACCCCGACGTCGAGGCGTTCCGCCGGCTGCCGGTGGGCTTCGGCGGCACGATCATGGCCGGCGACGGCCTCGACCCCGAGATGCTGCGCCGGGTCGGGATCGACAAGGCCGACGCGTTCATCGCGCTGACCGACGGCGACAACCACAACATCATGGCCAGCGAGATCGCGCGCAGCCTCCACGACGTGCCGACGGTGATCAGCCAGATCAAGGACCCGCTGCGCAGCGAGGCCTTCGACGCGCTCGGCATCGACAGCGTCTCGCCCACGCTGCTCGGCGCCGACAAGATCCGCGAGGTGATGGGCTCGTAGGCGCGGCGGTGGACAAGTCGTCGATCA
>DASRFH010000034.1:0-5464 GCA_035651675.1 Chloroflexota bacterium
TGCTGCCAACAGCGGGTGGCTGATCGCTCAGAGCTACCGTTGTAGGCTCGACACCAGCGCGGCGTACTTGTCCATCAGCACGCGCGCGTTCTCGTTCGAGTCCGACTCGGCGATGATGTGGAAGATCGGCCGATCGACGTCCGGCAGCACCAGCACCCACTCGCCGTCGAGGTCGATCTTGATGCCGTCGATCTGCTTGGTGCGGTCCGAGAACTGCTGCGAGAGCATCCGCATGACCTTGCCCTTATCGTCCCACGAGCAGGGCACCTTGGTCCGCGCGACGTAGTAGGGCGGCAGCTCGGCGAGCACCTCCGACAGCCGGCAGCCCTGGCTGTGCAGCAGCCCGTGCAGCTTCGCCAGTGCGTACAGGCCGTCCATCGCCGGCTGGAAGTCGGGGAAGATGATGCCGCCGTCGCCGTCCCCGGCGAGCATGACCTTCTCGCGCGCCGCGACCGACATCAGCGACTGGGCGCTCGTGCGTGTGCGGACCACCGACCCGCCGTGACGCTCGGCGATCTTCTCGAAGACGCTCGGCGCCGTGACCGGCACCGCGATGGTCGCGCCGGGGTGGCGCTGGTACACCATGTCGGCGATCGCGCCGAGCAAGCTCCAGCCGGGCACGATCTCGCCGCGGTCGTCGATCACGTAGAGCTTCTCGCCGCCGACGTCGAGGCGCGCCGCCCAGTGGGCGTTGATGCCCTGGCTGATCCGCGCGAGCTGGTGCAGCAGGTCGTCGAACTCCTCGACCGTGTGCGCCAGCCGCGTCTCGTCGACCGAGCCGTTGAGAGCGACGACGTTGCAGTCGCCGCGGTTCAGGACCTGCGGCAGGATGAGCGAGGCCGGCCCGTTCGCGTAATCGACGACGAGGGTGCAGCTCTCGCCGTCCGGGGGCTTGATCACCTCGCACAGCGCGTCGACGTAGCCCTGCCAGATGTTCGGCGAATCGCCGATCCGGCCAACCTCGTCGAGGTAGGCGCGCCGGTAGTCCTCGCGGAAGAACGACCCCTCGATCTTCCGCTCGGTGTTGCGGTCGAGGTCGAGACCGCGCCCGTCGAAGAACTTTATGTCGACGACGCGCTCGTCGAAAGGCGACACGCGGACGTGGACGCCGGCGGTCGCGTCCGAATGGTTGGTCACCCAACGCGCGACCGGGATTGGCAGGGCACGGATGTCCAAGACGTGGACGCCAGCCGAGGGCAGGCCAGCCATCATGGCGCGCTTGATCATCCGCGACGACCGGTGGCCGTCACGGTTGAACGTGACGGTCGCGCCGCGCGGTAGGATCGAGCCGTAGGCAGCGCCGAGCTTCGCCGCGAACTCCGGCAGGATCTCGATGTTAACCAGGCCCGAGACGCCCCAGCGGCCGAAGATCGCGCGCCGTGCCTGGCTGCCCCAGATGATGGAGCGGTTGACGGTCGCGCCCGCCTCGATCTCCTTGTTCGGCCAGATCTTGACGTTCGGCTGGACGATCGCGCCCTCGTCGATCGTCGTGCCGTCGCCGATGACCGTACCCTCGAAGACCATAACCTTGCTCTTGATCGAGCACTGCCGGCCGATGATCGCGCCGCGCACCTCGGCCCGCTCGCCGATGTACGAATTGCGCCAGATCACCGAGCGGTCGACCTGCGCGCGCGAGTCGAGGATCGTGTCGTCGCGGATGACCGCCGGGCCGCGCACGACCACCCCGTCCTTCACCTTCGCCGAGTCGCCGAACCAGACCGGGCCGTAGAGCTGCGCGTTCGAGGCGATCTCGACGGTGTCGCTCTCGACCCAGATGCCCTCGCCGATCTGTCGCCCGAGCGGCTCGAGGCGCACCTTGCCGGACAAAAGGTCGGCGTTGGCGCGGAGGAACTCCGGGATGTTGCCGACGTCGCACCAGTAGCCGTCGGCGACGTAGCCGTACAGCGCGTCGCCCCTCGCGAGCAGCTGCGGGAAGACGTCCTGGGAGAAGTCGACCGGCTTACCGGCCGGGTAGTAGTCGAAGATCGACGGCTCCAGGACGTAGATGCCCGTGTTCACGGTGTCCGAGAACACCTCGCCCCACCCTGGCTTTTCGAGGAACTGCCGGATGCGCCCCTCGTCGTCGACGATGACCACGCCGTACTCGAGCGGGTTCGGCACGTGGTAGAGCGTCAACGTCGCTTTGGCCTTGTTCGCCTTGTGGTTCTCGACGATCCTGGTGAGGTCGAAGTCGGTCAGGGCATCGCCGGAGATGACCAGGAACGTGTCGTCCCGCAGTAGCTCCTCGGCCAGCTTGACGGATCCGGCCGTGCCGAGCGGCGTCTCCTCGACCGAGTAGCTGATGTTCATGCCGAGGTGCGAGCCGTCGCCGAAGTAATCCTGGATCACCGACGCCAGGTACTGCACCGTCACGACCACGTCGGTGATGCCGTGGCGCCGCAGCAGGTCGAGCACGTGCTCCATGACCGGCTTGTTGACGATAGGCACCATCGGCTTGGGCCGATTGATCGTGAGGGGCCGAAGGCGGGAGCCCTCGCCGCCCGCCATCACGACTGCCTTCATCGGCGACCTCGGTGCGCCGTGGGTGGCGCCAGGGGCTCAATCAGTAACGGCAGTATACTCCGTTCGTGACCTTCACTCGGCCGGAGGCCGGCCTCTTCGAGGCGGCCGGGTCGGGATCGGAGCTCACCTGGCGCGGCCGTCCGTGCTGGGCGTCGGTCGACCTCGACGCGATCGAGACGAACTGCCGGGTCATCGGAGCGAGGCTCCGACCGGGCGCCCGCTTGATGGCTGTGGTGAAGGCAAACGCCTACGGCCACGGCATCGTCGGCGTCGCCGAGGCGGCGCTCGCCGGTGGCGCGGCCTGCTTCGGCGTCGCCTGCGTCGACGAGGGTGCCCAGCTCCGGTCGGCCGGGATCGACGCGCCCATCCTTGTGCTGGGCTACGTGCCGCACTGGGAGGCGGACCGCGTGCTGCGGCTCGACCTCGCGGTCGCGCTGACGACGACGCAGCTCGCGCTCGCGCTCGCGCGCGCGGCCGCCGAGATGGGCCGACCGGCGCGGGTCCACGTCAAGGTCGACACCGGCATGGGACGGTACGGCGTGCTGCCTGAGGAGGCGCTCGACTTCATGCGCGCCTGCCACGCCACCCCGGGGCTGGATGTCGAGGGAATCTTCACGCACCTGGCGACGGCCGACGAGCCCGACCCCACGCACGCCGAGCGGCAGCTCCGGCGCTTCGACGCGCTCTGCGGCGTGCTGGACACACACGGCCTGCTGCCGCGCGTGCGCCACGCCGTCAACTCGGCGGGCACGTTCGCCTTCCCCGACCACCACTACGACGTCGCGCGCTGCGGCATCGCGGTCTACGGCGTCCCGCCGGCCGACATGCCCGGACTACCGCCGCTGCGGCCAGCGCTGAACCTGAAGGCGCGGGTCGCCCGGCTGCGGACGCTGCCGGCTGGCAGCTGCGTCGGCTACGGCTGCACCTTCGTCGCCCGACGCCCGACCGACGTGGCGCTGATCCCGATCGGCTACGCCGACGGGCTGAGCCGCTCGCTCTCGAACCGGGGCTGGGCGCTCGTCAACGGCCGGCGCGCCCCGATCGTCGGCCGTGTCTCGATGGATCAGGCCACGCTCGACGTGACGGGACTGGGCGACGTCCGCCAGGACGACGAGGTAACGCTGATCGGCGCCCAGGGCGGCGACGAGATCACCGCGACCGAGATGGCGACCTGGCGCGACACGATCGCGTACGAAGTGCTGACCGGTCTGCACGTGAGGGTTCCGCGCGTGTACCTGCGCTGCGGCCGCCCGGTCGCGGTCGCCGAAAACGGCGAATACTGGACGTTACCGCCGGAGCGGTATTGACAAGACGACCGGCTGGCGGCTACTATCGGCCCGACAAACGAATACGCGCTGCCGAATCGTCGTACAAGACGAACGGGGGAACCAAGGGACCGGAGCGATCCGATCCAGGGGTGCATTCCACTGCGAGGTGGATAGGCTAGCTCTTTCGGCCGAACCCGACAGCTAACCCCGCAGGCGTGGAAAGAGGGAGACGCTTCCATTTATGACCCGAGGGTGCGTCGCCCCTCGGGTTTTTGTTTGCCACACGCCCGGCGGCACTTAACAGACGCCCGGGCGTTCGATCGATCGCTCAGGGCCCATATAGCTGGTGTTGAGCGGTCGACGACCCTCGGTCCGCCGTGAGGCGGGTGTGGGTAAGGGTCCGAAGGCGCGCGAGGTGGTCCGCCTGACAACCACAGGGCGCGCGCAGACACCGCTTGCCAGGTTCTTCTTCCTTCTCTCAGGGTAACCGGGCGTCCTCGGCTTCCGTTTCGGCTCTCGGGTCGAGTTGCGAAGTGTGGGTAAGGACGTGAGAGCACGCGAGGTGGTTTGCGCTTGCCACAGAGCGCGGGCAGGTTCCCCGGAAGGTGAAGACGCGCACGAGCCGGTCGCCGACGCGACCGGCTCATTATTTGGTACGCTTTGCCGGCCATGGCGACGACGAGGCCAGTCGTTCGGCACACGGCGCCCCCGCCGGCCCCAAGGCCGACCCCACCGCCGGTCCGCCGGCCCCCCGAGCCGCCGGTGCAGCGCCCCCCGCGGCAACGCCCCGAGACCGACGTCTCGGCGGCCGTCGGCACACGCGTCGACGCGCGCGCCTAACCGCCCTTCGGCGCGTCCTTCTTCGCAGCGTCCGGCTTCAGGTTCACGTCGACCTTCAGCGACTCCTTGACGTCGTCGATCTCGCTCATCGACTTCTTGAACGTCCGCACGCCCCTGCCGAGCTCGCGCCCGACGTCGCCCAGGCGACCAGGCCCGAAGACGACCAGGCAGATCACCAGGATGATGATCAGGTGGGTCGGCTGAAGGAGTCCTTCGAACACGATGCTTATTGTGCCGTAGGCGCGTACTTCGAGGCCAGCTCTTCGGCGGGAAGTCCCGCGCGCGCCAGGCCCTGCACCAGCGCCGTCCAGTCTTCGTCGTAGAGTGGAATGCCCTCGCGGCGCCGCTGCTGCTCGGTCCGCCACTCCAGCTCGCCGGGGAGCAGGACCTCCACGAAGCCCTCGGCCGGTCGGATCGAGTGCACCTGGCGCGACAGCGCGTCGACGCGCTGGGTGAACGCCGCGCGGCCGCCGAAGGCCTCGGGGTCGATGGCGAGCATGAAGAACGACTGACCGGCGTGCTCGCGGTCGATGTCGCCCTGGCGGACGTCGAGCCCGATCGTCGAAGCGGCCAGCGCACCGGTCAGGATGTCGACCAGGATGCCGATGCCGTAGCCCTTGTGACCACCGAACGGCAGCATCGCGGCGACCGCGTGCGGGTCGGTCGTGGGCCGGCCCTCCTTGTCGATGCCCCACCCAGCCGGGATCGTCTGCCCACGCCGCGCCGCCTTGTGGACCTGGCCATGGGCGGCCGCGCTCGTCGCGATGTCGAGCACGATCGGCGGCTCGTCCTTGCCCGGCGCGGCGTACGCGATCGGGTTGGTGCCGTGCAGC
>DASRFH010000035.1:0-12694 GCA_035651675.1 Chloroflexota bacterium
CGTGAGCGGCTGAACGGCCGCTGGGGCATCGTGGACGTCGACGACTGCACCAACGCCGCGCGCTACCTCGTCGAGCGCGGCGACGTGGACGCCAACCGGCTCGCCATCGACGGCGGTTCGGCGGGGGGTTACACGACGCTCGCGTGCTTGACCTTCCGCGACGCGTTCAAGGCGGGCGCCAGCTACTACGGCGTCAGCGACCTCGAAGCGCTGGCGAAGGAGACCCACAAGTTCGAGTCGCGCTACCTCGACGGGCTGATCGGGCCGTACCCCGAGCGGCGCGACCTGTACGTCGCGCGCTCGCCGATCCACCACGTGGACCAGCTCTCCAGCCCCTGCGTCTTCTTCCAGGGGCTGGAGGACAAGGTCGTGCCGCCGAACCAGGCCGAGATGATGGTCGAGGCGCTGCGGCGGAAAGGGCTCCCGGTCGCCTACGTCGCGTACGAGGGCGAGCAGCACGGCTTCCGCCGCGCCGAGAACATCAAGCGCTCGCTCGACGTCGAGCTGTACTTCTTCTCGCGCATCTTCGGGTTCGACCCGGCGGACCCGATCGAACCCGTGACGATCGAAAACCTCAGGGCCGACTGAGCGTAACCTCGCGGGCGTGGCGGGCGACCAGGGCTTCGTCCCAATCGCCCGTGCAGTAGACCGAGACGGCCGCGATCGCCCCGTCCACGACGTCGGCGCGGGCCATCTCGCGGCAGTACCAGTCGCCGTGCGCGTCGTGCCAGCGTTCCTCGAGCTCCAGCACGAAGCCGGTCGGGGTCGGGTCGACCCGCCAGCGCGGCACCCGGCCGCGGGCCGGGTGGCTGTTGCGGCGGATCGCGACTACCGCGTCGACGTCCGCGCCCTGGAGACGCCACTGCGGGACGGTCAGATCCAGGAAGACGTCGGGCCGGAACAGCCCGTCGGGCGCCTCGTTGGTCTCGAGGAATTGGACGAACTTCGCCGCGAGCGCCTCGGCAGCGCTCGCCTCCAGCAGCCGCGGCATCAGCCCCTCCCCATCGCCGCGGCGTTGCGGGCGGCGACCTCCATCGTCTTGGCGTACTCGCCGCGGGGGCTGAACTCGACGAGCTGGGTCGGCTCCTCGAACACCGCCGTGTGCCCGGCCGGCACGTAATAGGCGTCGCCGGCCGACAGCGTCTCCTCGCGGTCACGGTAGAGGATCCGCATGCGCCCCTTGACGACGTAGCCCCAATGGGGGCACTGGCACCGGTCGTCGGGCAGTCCCTTGAAGATCGGCGCGGTCTCCAGCCCCCGCGGGAAGTTCTCGATCGAGACGGTGAGGTCGCTCCAGTCCGCCTGCCTGATCACCACTTCGCCGCCGTCGAACGCCACCGGCAAGTCCTTGCTCGAGCCTCGCATCGCTCACCTCCAGATCCGGATGGCGCAACGGTACCGGCGCGGGCGCGCGCCGACAGGCGGAGAAGCCCCCAACTTCACCCGCCAACCCCGGCCGCTGCCGGCGCCGCGCGGGTGGGGGAAATCCCCCACCCGCTCAGGCGAGGCCGTTTCGGAAGGCGAAAGCGGTCGCGGCGGCCCGGTTCTCGGCGCCGGTCTTCGCGTAGACACTGGCCAGGTGGTTCTCGACTGTCTTCTCGCTGAGAACCAGATCGGCGGCGATCTGACGGTTCGTCCTTCCGGCCGCCACCAGCTTGAGCACCTCGGCTTCGCGGGGACTCAGTCCGGCCGGCAGGTGCGCGCGCTGCACGCCGCCGCGATCGAGCCGACGGAGCTCCACGCGCACGCGCCGCGCCTCGCCGGGTGCGCCCACGCCTTCGTAGATGACGGCTGCTTCGTTCAAGTGGTACGCCGCCGCGCGCCGACCGTTCCGGTCACGGGTCGCCAGCGCAAGCCTGGCGGACGCCTCGAGCGTCCGGCCCAGCTCCCAGACGAGTCCCTCGCGGCGCGCCAGCGCCTCGGCGGCTCCGAGCAGCCGGCCTGCCTTGGCGCGATCGCCGTCGCGCAGCGCCATCTCCCCGAGCAAGCGGTCGAAGAGGAAGTCGCCGAACCGCCCGCTCAACGGCTCCAGCCGAGGTCGCACGCGGTCGACGAGCGCGTCGTCGTCGAGGACGAGCGCCAGCTGGGCGAGGTACGCGAGCGGCTCGACCACGTGCAAGGAGCCGCGCGCGAGCTCACGGGTTAGCCCGTCCAGCTCCTCGAAGGTGGCGCGCGCTTCCTCGCGCCGGCCGCCGGCGGCCTGGATCAGCCCGAGCAGGCCGAGGTACCAGACGAGCGCGCCAGGTCCGATCGCTCGGAACAGCTTGATGGCCGGCTCGACGTCAGCCTCCGCTGCCAACACGTCGCCGGTGAAGAAGCGCATCGCTGCCCGGCAGAACTGGAGATAAGCGCGCGGTTCTGGGCTGGCAAGCCGTTCGACCCGCTCAGAGGCGGCGTCGAGCAGGAGCGCGGCGTCGTCCAGCCGGCCCTGCGTGGCGTCGAGCACGGCGAGCCACGTGTAGGCGTGGCGCAGCTGGTAAGGGTCGTGACCTAGCCTGGCGAGCTCGAGCCGTCGCTGGCCGACCTCGCGCGATCGGTTGATCGCGCCGGCCCAGAAGTGCCCGATCGTCAGACAGGCACAGCACTCGGCCGCCTCCGCGGTGTCGCCGCACGCCGTGCTCAGCTCGAGCGCGCGCTCGAGCAGCGCGGTGCCCTCCTCGAGGTCGTCGACGCGCACCAGGAGGTTCCCGAGCGTGCGCGTCGCCACCGCGAGCACCCGCGCGTCACGCAGCCGCTCCGCGACGGCGAGCGCCCGCCGCGCGTGGTCGATACCCGACAGGTGTTCGTGCAGGCTCACGGCCAACAGCGTCGCCAGCCCGGCCAGCGCGAGCGCCAGGTCGGCGTCGCCGTCCGGATCGAGCAGCGCGATGGCGCGCTCGAACGCCTCGCGAGACAGCGCCGATTGCTCGACGCGGGCCCACGTCTCGGCTAGGTGGCGCGCCGCGCGACCGGCGGCCGACCGGTCGCCACGGGCGGCGAACCAGTCGAGCGCGGCCTGGAAGGCCTCCGCCGCCTCCGCCTCGTCGCCGGCGAGGCGGGCCGCCTCGCCCAGCCGGAGGAGCGCGTCGCCGCGGCGAGGATCGTCGACGCCGATGAGGTCGAGCGCCGTGGCGAAGAGTGCGCGCGCCTCGTCGAAAGCGAACCGGTCGCGCGCCTGGTCGGCGGCAGTGAGCGCGTGCTCGGCCCCCCGCGCGCGGTCGCCGCTGCTCGCGAAATGGAACGCGAGCTCCGACGGCGAGCCATCGCGCTCCTCGAGCGCCAGGCCGATCAGGCCATGCAGCCGGCGCCGACGGTAGGAAGCGACACCGTCGACGAGGCACTCACGCACCTTGTCATGCACGAACCGACAGTGGTCCGCGTCGACGGCTTCGACGACGTGCGCGCGGCGTGCCTCGGCGAGGCGACCCTCGACCACCTCCGGGTCGCGGCCCACCACCTGAGCGACCACGCCCACGTCGAAGCTCCGGCCCACGACCGCCGCCGCCTCGAGTAGCTCGACCGTTTCGGCGCTCAGCCGGGCCAGTCGCGAGCGGACGGCGCCGACGAGGCCGGATGGCAGAGTGGGCGGCGCGCCGACGAGATCCCAGGCCGCGCGCCCGCGCACCAACACCCCGGTTTCGACCCAGCCGCGCAGAAGCTCTTCGACGAAGAACGGGTTGCCTTCGCTGTGCTCGGCCAGCGCAGCCGTCACACCTGGCGCGCTGGGCGCCCCGAGATGGCCCCGCGCCAGAGCGCCGACCTCGTCGCGGTCGAGCGGCCCGACCGCGACCGTCTCGAGGACGCGCAGACGATTCAGCTCGACGAGCGCGCGCTGGAGCTCGGGCCGCAGCTCGGCCTCCTCGGCCCGGTAGGCGCCCACGAGAAGCAGTCGCGCCGTCGGGTGCTGCCGGGCCACGTAGCACACGAGGTCGAGGCTCGCCGCGTCGGCCCAATGGAGGTCGTCGAACACGAGGACCAACGGCCGGTCCGCCGCGATGCGCTCGAGAAGGGACCCAACCGCGTCGAACAGCCGAAGGCGCGCCTGGTCGGCGGGCAGGTATGCCGCGCCAGGTTCGTCCGGCAGCCGGGTGGCGAGCTCCGGCAGCACGGCGGCGAGGACGGGGCCGGCCCCATCGACCTCCGCGCGCAGCACGTCGAGTGGCGCCTGGCGCGCGTACGCGCCGAGCGCCTGGATGAAGGGCAAGTACGGCGGCATGCCTTCGTCGGCCGAGGCACCACCGCGCAGCACCGTCGCGCCCTGCTCGGCCGCGCGGCGCGCGAGCGTGTCGAGCAGCAGCGTCTTGCCGATGCCGGCTTCGCCGGCGAGCAGGGCGACGCTCAGACGGCCGGCGGCCGCCCAGGCGACCCGCTCCAGCAAGAGCCCAAGCTCGCGTTCGCGACCGACCAACTCCCGCCGGCGGAAGACGAACGACGCGGGGGCACGCGTGGCGACCATCAGGCGCGCGAGACTGACGCCTGGAGCTGCGGGCTGTTCCTGAGCGTCTGGTAGACGACGCAGTAGCGCTCGGTGAGCTGGAGCAGCCTGGTGATCTGTTCCTCGGAGGCGTCGGCGTCGAGGTCGAAGCGCAGGCGGATCGCCTTGAAGCCGACCGGCGCCTCGCGGTCGACGCCAAGCGTGCCTCGGAAATCCAGGTCGCCCTCGGCGCTCACGCGCCCACCCCTGAGCGGGAAGTCGAGCGCCGTCGCGACGGCTTTGAGCGTCACGCCGGCACAGGCGACCAGCGCCTGGAGCAGCATGTCGCCGGAGCAGGCCAGCGAGCCGTCCCCGCCGGTGGCAGGGTGGAGGCCGGCCTCGACGAGCGCGCGGCCGGTCTCGACGCGGCACGCGACGTCGGCATCGCCGAGCTCACCCGCGGCACGCAGCGTGATCAGCGCCTCCGTCGGCACCTCGCGGTACCGTGCCTTGAGCGGCGCCTGGAGCCCACGGAGCTCCGTCGAGTTCATCGTCTTCCTCCCATCGCCCGGCTGCGCCGACGCTAGCCCAAACCCTGCCTCACGAAGGTGGAGAGCAGGTTGACCATCGCCTCGACGTCCCCGAGGTTGCCCATTTCGAACGGCGTGTGCGTGTAGCGGGTCGGGAAGGCGAGCAGCGCGGTCGGAACGTCGGCGCGCATGAACGCCGCGCCGTCGGACCCGTAGCTGCCGAAGACGGCGTGCTGCACCGGGATGCCGCTGGCGCCGGCGAGCGCCTCGAGCCGCGCGGTCAGCTTGTGGTCGTAGTGGACCATCGAGTCTTTGTGGACGAGCGCGGGGCCGGCGCCAAGCTTCAGCGGCACGGCCATGTCCCCCACCTTGGGCACGTCGCCGGCCAGGCCGCTCTCGACGACCACCGCCGCGTCGAACTGCTCGCGGGCGGCCAGTGCACTCGCGCCGACGAGACCGATCTCCTCCTGCACCGTCGCGGCGACGGTGAGCTGGCAGCCGAGCTCGGCGGCCGGCACCCGCCGCAGCACCTCACAGAGCACCGCGACCCCAACCCGGTCGTCCAGCGCCTTGCCGACGATCTGCGCGCCGACGCGCTGGCAAGCCGCGTCCCAGACGACGCGGGTGCCGGGCGTGACACCGCGCGCGAGCAGCTCCTCGCGGCCCAGGCCGACGTCCACCCAGATGTCGTCCCAATCCATCTCCTGCTTCTCCGGCAGCCGAAGGGTGGCGACGTGGCCGGTCACCGAGGCGATGACGCCGGGCAGCTCGCCCGAGCGCGCCAGCACGCGGACGCGGCTGCCGACGGTGAACAGGTTGCGAGTCGAGAACGTGCGCTGCCAGGCCTGGCCGTTGGCGAGCCAGAGGAAGCCGTCCTGGTCGATCGCCCGGACCAGGTAGCACAGCTCGTCGGCGTGGGCGACCAGCAGGACCCTCGGCCCCGCGCTGCCGGCGCGCCCGACGAGGTTTCCGGTCCGCGTCCGCTCGACGCGGGCACCAGCTTCGCGCCAGAGGCGCTCGACAAGGTCGAGGACCAGGTCCTCCTGCGAGGACGGCCCGGTCAGGTCGCAGAGCCGCTTGATGAGGTCGAACACACGTGCTCCTTGTCTCGCCGCGGGATGAGCGAAGAGGCTCGGGCGTGCCGATCGGCAAGATCGTCGGTGTCCACCGCCATGGTTCGAGGGTCCCGTCGCTCGGCTCGCCCGGATAGCAGCGTATCGTCAGTCCGGAATGCGTATCACCGAGCGGAGCGTCTCGCCACGTTCCATCGCGGCGAAGGCCGCCTCGACGTCGCCCAGGCCGATGGTCTGCGTGACGACCGGGTAATCGAGCTTGAGCTGCCCGGTGCGGTACCACTCGGCCAGCATCGGGAAGTCGCGGCTGGGCAGGCAGTCGCCGTACCAGGTCACCCGGAGCTGGCCGCCGAGGTCGAAGAACTGCTGGAGCGGCAGCGTCATCTCGTTGCCTGGGCCGGGCACGCCGATCAACGTGCAGGTGCCGGCGAGGTCGCGGCACCAGAGCGCCTGGAGCAGCGTGTCGGCGCGACCGACCGCCTCGAACGAGTAGTTGACGCCGTTGCCGCCGGTGATCTCTTTGATCCGCGCGACCGGGTCACCCGCGCGCGCATCCACGACGTGCGTCGCGCCGAGCTCCTCGGCCCAGCGCAGCTTCCGCGGGTCGACGTCGACACCGACGATCGTCGTGGCGCGTGCCAGGCGCGCGCCCTGGATGACGCTGGTGCCGACGCCGCCGCAGCCGAAGACGGCGACGCTCGTGCCGGGCTGGACGTCGGCGGCGCGCAGCACCGCGCCGACGCCCGTCATCACGCCGCAGCCGATCAGGCACATCTGCTCGGGCGGCAGCTCCTTCGGCACCGGCACTGCTTGCTTCGCGGCGACGACGGTGTGGGTGCAGAAGGTGCCGATGCCGAGCACCGGCTGGAGCAGCGCGCCGTCCTCGCCGTGCATGCGCTTCTCGGCGTTCAAGCTGGCGGCACACAAGTGCGGCTGGCCCCACCGGCAGAAGCGGCAGTCGCCGCACGGCGCCCGCCAGGCCAGGATGACGTGGTCGCCGACGGCTGGCGTCGTCACGCCTGGACCGACCTTCTCGACGACGCCCGCGCCCTCGTGCCCGAGCAGGAACGGGAACCCTGGCCAGGTCCCCATCTTCACGTGCAGGTCGGTGTGGCACACGCCGCTCGCGCGGATGCGCACGAGCACCTCGCCAGGTCCGGGGTCGTCGATCGTCATCTGCTCGAGCCGCGCCGGCTCCTTCGCCACGCGCGAAACCACGCCCTGCCCGGTCACCACGGTTTTCCCTCCGTCGCCGCGTGGAAGCACTATACCCGTGCCGTGCACCGGACGATCCACCGCCTCTTGCTCTGGCTGTGGCGGTGGCTGCCGCTGACGCCCCGGATGCGTTACCGGCTCGAGTGGCTGCTGAACGCCAAGTACGTGGTCGGCGTGCAGGCGATCGTCGTGGACGAGCGCGGCCGCGTGATGCTCGCCCACCACACGTACCGGGACGCCTTCGCCTGGGGGCTACCGGGTGGGTGGATCAAGCTCGGCGAGGACCCGGCTGTCGCGCTCGTCCGCGAGCTGGCCGAGGAGACGGGCCTGACGCTCGCCAACCCGCGGCTGCTTGGCGTGCGCAGCTCCCGCTCACGCCCGAGCGCGCTAACGCTCGTCTACGCGGGGCGCGCGTCGGGGACGTTCGCGCGCAGCGACGAGGTCGACGAGGTGCGGTGGCTCGAGCCGCACGAGCTGCCGCGCGACATCGCCTCGCGCTACGGCCACTGGGTCGACGAGGCGCGGGCTACTTCTTCATGAGCGGCGCTTCGCCGGCGTCAGCCAAGTGGCCAGCACCGTGCAGGTCACCGCGGTCCTGGCCCCCGTGCCCCGAGCGCCCACGGACCTCGTCGTCGGGCGCCGTCGCCGGCGCGCTCGGGCTCTTGGCGGGCTCGTCGCGCTGGTGCGGATGGTTTGGTCTCTTCTTCGCCATAGCGCCCGTAAGACCGCAGATCGGGTGCCATCAGCCGACGGCGCCGACCGTCCGATCGAGCTCGGCGCGCACCGCCCGCGCCAGGCGCTCCATCGTGACCGGCTTGCGGATGTAGGCGCCGGCGCCGAGCGCGAGCGCGACCTTGACGCGCTCCGACTCGGCGTAGCCCGAGACGACGATGCCCCGCTGGTCAGGCCGAAGCTGCAGCGCCCGGCGGTACGTCTCGGCGCCGTCGATGCCGCCGGGCATGATCATGTCGAGCACGAGCAGATCGGCCTGGTGCTGGCGCAGCCAGGCGATCGCCTCCTCGCCGCTGCCGACCGCTTCGACGTAGTAGCCGAGCGTCGCCAGCAGCTCCCTGCCGACGTCGCGCTGCATCTCGTCGTCGTCGACGATCAGGATGCGCTCGTGCCCATGGGGGGCCTCGCCCTGGGTCGGCGAGGCGACTGCCTCGCGCGAGATCGGCAGGTAGAGGATGAAGCTCGTACCGCGACCGAGCTCGGTCTGCACGTCGACGAACCCTTTGTGGTCGTCGACGACCGATTGGACGACGCTGAGCCCAAGCCCGGCGCCGCGTCGTGCGCCGTGCTTCGTCGTAAAGAACGCGTCGAAGATCTTGTCGCGGATCGCAGGATCGATGCCGGGACCGGTGTCCGCGACCTCGAGCCGCGCGTATTCGCCGATCTCGACGCGGCTGTAGCCGGCCACCGGACGGTCGAGGTAGACGTTCTCGGTGCGGACGGTCAGCTTGCCGTCGTCGCCCATCGCTTCCCGCGCGTTGGTGATGAGGTTCACGATCACCCGGACGAGCTGGGCCGCCGAGCCGGACACGGCCAGCAGGTCCTCGGCCAGGTCGAAGACGACCTCGAGCGTCGGCGGCGCCGGTGGCGTCTGGCTCCAGGCCTGGCGGGCGAGCTGGTTCAAGTCGGACGGCTCGCGGATGAAATGGCCGCGGCGCCCGAGCGCGAGCAGGTCCTGGTTGATCGTCGCGAGCTGCTCGGCGGCGTGCAGCAGCGCATCGCAGAGCGGCACGGCCGGGTGGTCGGGCGGCAGCCGCATCTTGATCAGCTCGGGGTAGCCGACCAGCGGGGCCAGCAGATTGTTGAAGTCGTGCGCCACCTGGCCAGCGATCCGACCGGCCGCTTCGAGCCGGTTGGCGCGCATGAGCTGCTCCTCCATCTGGCGCCGCTCGGTCACGTCGCGCGCGATGCCTTCGATCGCGACGAGCTCGCCGTCCTTCCCACTGATCGGCACCAGCCGCGCCTCGACCCAGGCGACGCCGCCGTCCCTCCGCTGCACCCGCAGCGTCGTCGGCGCCCGGCTCGGCGCCGTCAGCAGGTCGCCGCGCCCATCGTGGGGCAAGTGCAGCAGCTGCAGCGCGAGCCGCGGGTCGGCGTAGAGCTCATCCGGGGTGTGACCGGTGACGTGCTCGACAGCCGGACCGATGTAGTCCACGCGTACCTCCGGCCGCAGCTGGATCCGGTAGATGATGTCCGAGGCGTTCTCGGCCAGGAGGCGGAAGCGCTCCTCGCTAGCGCGCAAGGCGGCCATCCGGTCGCTCAGCGCCTGCGCCAGGCGGACGTTCTCGACGGTGAGCTGCGCCTGGCGGGCGAACGCCTCGCAGACGGCGCGCTGCGCCGTGGTGAGCTGTTTCGGGCCGTGGAACGAGATCGCGCCGACGACGCGGCCGTCGCCGCGGATCGGGTAGGTGAACGAATGGTGCAGCCCGACGAGCGTCCGCGCGACCTCGAGCACGTACGGCGGCGCCACGCCCTCGGCCAGCTCCTGGAACTCGCTCCACACCGCCTCGCCGTCTCGGTACACGCGCCGCATAACTGGGTTCGCGTCGACTGGGAATCGCACCGCGGAGGGGTCGAAGTCGGGTAGCACGCGGTGCACCATCGCCAACGCCCGCTGGAGGAGTGGCGAGCTGAGGCCCGAGATGGCGCCCGAGAGCACCTCGTTGCGCGTCTCGTCGTACCAGGCGATGTGGACCAGGCGGGTGCCCGTGGCGACCTGCCCGTTGTCGACGATCTCCTGGTAGAAGGAGCTGGCGGTCATCCTCTCCCCACGCCGCGTCGGGCCGGGCCAGCCTAGCGGGAAGGCCTCAGCCCGTCAATCGTACCTTCCCGGCCCCGCGCGCGGGCTATTGGCCGAGTATCGCCTCGTACGCCTTCCGGCCGAGCGGCGCCGCGACAACGCCGCCCATCTTGCCTCCTTCGACCATCGCGATCACGACGACCTGGGGGTCGTCGGCCGGCGCGTAGCCGGCGTACCAGGCGTGCGCGTCGGGGTTTTCGTTCTCGGCCGAGCCGGTCTTCGAGGCGACCGGGATCCGGTAGCCGCTCATCGCGTAGTAGGCAGTGCCGATCGGATTCTGGCTCGCGCCGAGCATACCCTCCTTGAGGAGCTGCCAGGTGTTGGGGCTGGCCTGGATGTGGCCCTTGGTCTGGGCCTGGAAGACCTTGGGCGGCTCGCTGCCCTGGATCGGTCCGACCTTGCTGATCAGCAGCGGCGTCTTGAGCTCGCCGCGGCGCGCGATCGTCGTGTAGACGTTCGCCATCTGGAGCGGCGTGGCCTCGAAGTACCCCTGCCCGATCGCGAAGTTCACCACGTCGCCGGGGTAGAGCGGCTGGCCGAGCGCCTTCTGCTTCCACTCGTTGCTGGGGACGATGCCGGGCACCTCGGCGATGCCCACGCCGGTCGGCTGGCCCAGCCCGAATTGCTTCGCGAAGCTGGCCAGCAGGTCGGGGTCGGTCTGCCAGAGCTTGTACCCGACCGTGTACCAGACCGGGTTGCATGAGGTGGTGATGCCCATGGGGAGGCTCAACATGCCGCGGTCGATGGTCTCCCAGTTCTTCATGACGACGTTGCTGCCGGGCAGCTGCCAGGTCGGCGAGCAGTGGATCCTGGTGTCCGCGTTGAAACCTCCGCGCTCGAGACCCGCGATCATCGTGATCGGCTTGAAGATCGAGCCCGTCGGGTAGCTAGCCATCGTCGGCCGGTTCAGGAAGACGTGGCGCGGGTCGTTGTTGAGCTTGTTCCAATCATCCGGCGAGATACCGAAGACGAAGATGTTCGGGTCGAAGCGCGGGTACGTGACCATCGCCATCACGGAGTTGTCACGCGGATCCATGAGGACCATCGAGCCGACCTGGTTCCCCAGGATCGCCTCGACCTTCTTCTGGACGTTGACGTCGATGGTGAGCTGGACGGTCTGCCCTTGCTTCGCCTGTTTCTGGGAGATCGTCCGGATGGTGTTGCCACCCGGATCGGCGATGATCAGCCGACCGCCTGGCTGGCCGGCGAGCTGGTCGTCCATGGACGCCTCGACGCCGGCGCGGCCGACCGCCTCACCGCCCTCGTACCCCTTCGCAGAGAGCGTCTTCAGGTCGTCGGCGGTGGCCGGGGTCGTGTAGCCGACGACGTTGGCAGCCACCTCCCCCTGCGGGTAGACGCGCGTGTCCTTCTCGTCGAGGACGACGCCGGGCACGTTGCCGAACTTGGCCTGGAGCTCGGGCCGCTTATCGGGCGGGAAGACGCCGAGCGGCACCCACCAGCCGGCCTGGGCGCCGTCGATTTTCTGCTGGATCACCTTCGGGTCGATCTGGAGGTATTGGGCGAGGGCGTTGATCGTGCCGGCCTTGTCCTTGAGCTGGCCGGGGATGACGCCGAGCGCGGGCACCCTCTGCTGCTGGGCAAGCGGCACGCCGTTCTTGTCGACGATGTTGCCGCGGGTCGGATCGTCGTCGAAGACGCGCACCGACCGGTCAGGCGCCAGGTCCTTGAAGATCAGGTCGGGCGTCCAGTCGACCTTCCAGGCGTTGTCCTCGTAGACGAACGGGATGGTGTAATGCTCGTCCCATTCGCCGTAGCGGCCAGTCCGGAAATGGGCGTCGAAGCGCGCATCCACGCTCGCGACGGTGGGCGGCGGGTCGCGGACCGGCGGCAGGGTAGCCTTGATCTCCACGACGTTCACGCCGCCGAAGACCTGGTCGTAGCGGCCGACGAACTTGTCCCGGGGGATCGACGCCTTCGCCTTCTTCGACAGCATCTCGTACAGGTCCGCGTACCTGCGCGCCTGGAACGCCTGCACCCAGCGCTGGGCGAAGTCGTCGACGGCTGGCCGCGGACCGATCGGGGTGGGGGCGGCGCTCGGCGTCGGCTGGGCCACCGGCACGCCGGGCGCCGGCGTGGGGGTAGGCGGCGAGAGGATCTCCGCTGGCCGCGGCGGGGGCGGCGCGCCGGGCAGGTTCGGTCCGCCGGACGGCAGCAGCCGCAACAGCAGGTAGAGCACCGCCGCGCCGCCGACGATCGACAGGAAGACCGCGCTCAGCACGCCGGTGATGCGCTGCTCGCGCCGGTCCTTCCGCGGGTACGCCACGGCTGCCCTCCGCCTGCCTGGCTCGATCTCGCGTCCGCCCATGTGCAAGAACCCGACCATACATACTCTGCACCGGATGGGGTTAAACGTGCAGGTGGACGCGTGAGCCAGGCGTGAACGACCCCGTACGCCAGGCCGGATTCGCCGACGTCGTCCGCGCGGGGCAGCTCGCCGGGCACCGACGCGACGACGAGGTCCCCCTTGCCGAGCCGCACCGCGACCGGACACGATCGCGCCCGTGACCGACAGGCTGTCGCTGCGGCGGCTCAACCGTGCCACCCTCGCCCGCCAGATGCTCCTCGCGCGCGACGCGGTGCCGGTCGTCGAGGCGGTCGAGCGACTGGGTGGCCTGCAAGCGCAGGAGCCGCGGCCGCCGTTCGTGGCGCT
>DASRFH010000036.1:0-5950 GCA_035651675.1 Chloroflexota bacterium
CGGACGCCTCCACGTCCTCGAGCACGCCGAGCTTGGCGAGCAGCGGCACGTGCTGCGGGCCCACGAAGTGGGTCGAGAGCGTGTCGCTGGGGAAGCGGTCGCGGTCGACGAGCAGCACGCGGTGCCCGCGCTCACCCAGGAGCAGCGCCAGGCTCGCGCCGGCGACCCGCGCCCCGACGATCAGTACGTCGTAATCCACTGTTCCCTCGCGGTGGGAGTCGAAGCTCCAAACCACCAAGCATCCCAGCCGCGCGTGGTTAGATCGGGGTATGGGGTTGGTCGTGGCTCGGTTGCAGTGCGCTGCGAAGGCGTCGGGTACGCGTCTTGCTGCGCGGGGACGCTGAACGCCGTTGCGCCCCGTCCGAATCACCCGCCTGGCGCTTGCCTTCTGCTTTGTGGTCGCCGCCTGCGGCGGCCAGGCCAGTTCGCCGACGCCGGTGCCGTCCACCGCGGCGCCGAGCCCCCCGGCCGCCGCGCACAGCCCAACCGCCGTGCCAGCCGCGGCCGCCCCGGCCGGGCCGCCGACTGCCCCGAGTCCAGCCTCGGGCACACCAGACGGCGCGGCCACGCCAGCCATTGGGGCCGCGACACGGTCCGCTCCGGCCTCCCCGACCGCGGGCTCGGGGCCCACCGGCCCCACGGCAGCCGCGAGCCCGGCCGTCGGGTCCGCTTTGCCAGCCACCCCCCCGATCGCCCAGACCGCGTCGGCCGACTGGACCACCTACCACCGCGACCTCGCCCGCACCGGCGTCGCGGTCGGTCCGGCGGTTCCGGCGAGCGCCAGGGGACTCTGGACGTCGCCCCAGCTCGACGGCGACGTCTACGCCGAGCCGCTCGTCGTCGGCAGCCGCCTGCTCGTCGCGACCGAGGGCGACTCGCTCTACGCGCTCGACGCCGGCGACGGCCACGTCCTCTGGCGCACGCACCTTGGCGAGCCGGTCCCCCGCGCCGTGATGCCGTGCGGCAACATCGATCCAGTCGGCATCACCAGCACGCCGGTCGTGGACCCCGCCGCCGGCGTGCTCTACGCCGTCGCCTACCTCCAGCCGCCGCACCACGAGCTCTACGCGGTCGACGCCGCGACCGGCGACGTCCGCTACCACCAGCCGATCGACCCGCCAGGCGCCGACCCGCTGACCCATCTGCAGCGCGCCTCGCTAACACTTTCGCGCGGCAACGTGTACGTCGGCTTCGGCGGCCGCTTCGGCGACTGCGGCCAGTACCACGGCTGGGTGCTCGCCGCGCGGGCGAGCGATGGTGCGCGCGTGGCGACCTACCAGGTGCCGACCAGGCGCGAAGGCGCGATCTGGGCGCCGCCCGGGCCGACCGTCGACGCGGCCGGAAACGTGTGGGTCGCGACGGGCAACGCCGACTCGACCGAGTTCGACTACGGCGACGCCGTGATCAAGCTCTCGCCCGAGCTGAGGCCGCTCGACTGGTTCGCACCGTCCAATTGGCGCGAGCTGAGCGCCCGCGACCTGGACCTCGGCTCGACCAGCCCGGTGCTGCTTGACGGTGGCCTGGTGTTCCAGGTCGGCAAAGCCGGCACGGGGTACCTGCTGAAGGCCGACGACCTCGGCCACGAGGGCGGCCAGGCCTTCTCCGCCCCCGTCTGCGCGGGCACCGGCGCCTACGGCGGCGTCGCCTACGCCCCGCCGATGCTGTACGTCCCCTGCCGGAGCGGCCTCGTGGCGTTGAAGGTCCAGGGCACATCGTTCTCCGTCGTCTGGACCGGCCCCGGCTTCAACACCGGTTCGCCGGTGGTCGCCGGCGACACCGTCTGGGTGATCGACCAGTCGACCGGCACGCTCCACGGGCTCGGCGCCGCGGATGGCCAGCCCCGCCAACAGCTGAGAGCCGCGCAGCCGTCCAACAACCTGCCGCACTTCATCACGCCGACCGTTGTGGGCGGGCGGATCTACGTCTCCGGGGGGAAGACGATCGCGGCCTTCGGCTAGAGGCCCGCGAACAGCTCCCGAACGGGCACCGTGAAGCCTGGGAGCAACGGCGACTCGAGCGAGTCGCCCTGCCCGGGCATCCCGACGGGCTCGAGCCCGATACCCTGGCGTCGGTACACCTCGACCTGGCGCGTGCGCCAGTCGACGATCCAGTACTCTCGGACCCCGCGGCGCGAGTACAGCTTCAGCTTCGCCTCACGGTCTCGCTCTTCGTTGCTCCGACCGGGGGAGAGGACCTCGGCGATGAGGTCGGGCGCGACGCGGAAGTGCCCGGCGTCGTCCAACGCCGCGTCCAGACGATCGCGGCCGATCCAGGCGACATCAGGGACGACGTCGTCGTCTTCGGCGAAGACGAGGCCAGGAGCAACCACGGCGTAGCCGCTGTTCGTCGCGACGCTCCAGCGGTGCAGGGCCTGCCAGATCAACCCGTTGACGAACTGGTGCTCGAACCGTGGCTGTTTCGACACGTAGAGCTCCCCGTCGATGATCTCGCGCCGCTTGCCGTCGTCCGGCATCAGCTCGAGGTCGCGCGAGGTGAAGCGTCGCAGAGCCTGGCCCATCGAGGGAATCCTACCAGCCGCGCGCGGCCCAGGCGATGGCCTGCCTCACTAGCTGCGCGTACCGCGGCAGCGCCAGCGTCCGGCGGTCGTGGCCTGGCGCGACGTAGACGACCCGCCCCCGCCCGTGCTGGCGGACGTAGACGCACGGGTGCCCCTCCGCCCGTGCGAGCACCTTCAGATCCGGCGCGTCGTCCTTCAGCTCGTACCGCTCGTCCTCGACCTCGAACGATCCGAGCCCCGCGGTCACCGGGTGGGTCGGATCCACGATCTCGACGGTGAACTGCTTGATCGGCGGATGCCGGGCAAAGCGGCTGCCGACCATCGCCGCGTAAGCGTCGCTGGCGCGGAACGTCGCGTTCGCCGCGTGCAGCCCGACGAAGCCCGCGCCAGCCTCGACCGCGCCGAGCAGCGCCCCGATCTGCTCGTCGGTGCCGACCAGATCGGTCGAGAAGTTCAGGATCACGTCGAACCGGGCCAGGTTCGCCGGCGTCAGATCCGCCAGGTCGTCGGAGATCACCCGCGCCGACAGATCGGCACCGCGCAGGATCTCGGCGAGGCAGCTCCAGTGCTCGGGCTGGTTGTGGAACTGCCGATCGCCGCTGGTCTGCTGGCCCATCAGCAGGAACGCGCGCGGCGCGTCCGCGCGCGGTGGGCCCAGGGTCACAGCTTCGCCTCAGCGAACTCGAGGAAGACCGACTCGGGCAGAGGCTCCGACACCGCCCGCACGTTCGCTTCTAGCTCGGCGACGTTCTGCGAGCCCAGCGGGTTGCCGTGGATCCGCTCCTCACGCAGGCAGAACTGCAGCGCCAGGTGCAGCAGGCTGATCCCTCGATCGATGCACCACTGCCGCATCGCGCGCGCACGCGGCAGGTCGTCGTCGAGCCGCCAGTGGCCGCGCGCCGCCGCCGCGTCGACGTCCACGCCGGTCAGGATGCCGCGCGCGATCGAGAAGCCGTTCAGCACGCCGACGTCGGCGGCCGCCGCGTACGGCAGCACGCCCTCGGCCGCCGTCTGGCGCAGCAGGTTGTAGTCGTTGAAACAGAGCAGCACGTCGACGTCACCCGTCGCGATCGCCTCGCGGTGGAAGTCGTGCGGCCGCATGCCGAACCCGACGTTGCGCACCAGCCCCCGCTTCTTCAGCCGGAGGGCGCCCTCGAGCGCGCCGCCCTTGCCGAGGCAGCGTTCCATGTCCGGCGGGTCGTGCAGGAGCAGCGCGTCGAAGTAGCCGATGCCGAGGAAGGCGAGCTGTTCCTCGGCATCCCGTTCGACCGCGTCGGCGCTCGCGTCCGGCAGCCAGTCGTCGGCCTGGCGCGGGCGTTCGGGGTGCAGCGCGTCGCCGCGGTCCCGGTGCAGGCAGATGCGGCCACTGACGATGTAGCTCTCCCGCGGCAAGCCCGTCAGCGCCGGGCCGAGCTTGCGCAGCGAGTCGCCGTAGCAGCGCGCACAATCGAAATGGTTGACGCCGAGCTCGATCGCCCGGCGCACCAGCGCGGTCGCCTCGGCCTCGGCGACCGGGCCGAACATGTTGCCGAAGCCCTGCGTCCCGAACGGGATCACCGGGATCGAGAGTCCCGAGCGTCCCCACCGACGGCGTGGAATCACCTTCCTTCTCCCGCTGGGAGAAGCCCTTGCGCCCTCACTTTGCCCTCACCCCCTCGGCGAGAGGGAACCGACGCCGGCGCGGCCGTCGAACCCCTCTGCACCAACCTCGTGTACAGCACCGTTTTGTGCGGTGGTGCGGCCGGATCCTCGAGCAGCGCCAGCAGGCGGCGCACCGCCAGCGCGCCCATCTCGCGCTTCGGCACGGCCACCGTCGTGAGCGCCGGCACGGTGGTCGCGGCGTCGACCACGTCGTCGATGCTTGCGAGCGAGACGTCCTCGGGCACGCGGACGCCGGCGCGCTGCAGCACGCCCAGCGCGCCGAACGCCGTCTTGTCGCTGACCGCGACGATGGCGGTGGGCGGCTCGGGCAGCGCGAGCAGCGCCCGGGTCTGCGTCTCGCCTTTCCGCTCCTCGTAGCTCGGCGGAGCCGGCGTCAGCGCGGGGTCGTGCGGGATGCCGGCCTCGGCCAGCGCGTCGAGGTAGCCGTCGAGCCGATCGACCAGGTTCCGGTAGCGGCGCGGACCCGGCAGCATGGCGATCCGCCGGTGGCCGAGGTCGATCAGGTGCCGCGTCGCGATGTACCCGGCGCCAAGGTTGTCGACCAGCACGCAGTGCAGCTCACGGCCGAGCACGTGGTTGTCGACCAGCACGAGCGGGATCGAGGACGCGGCGAGCCGGTCGATTCGCGCGTCGGTTAGCTCGCCACCGTTGGCGAGGATGAGCCCATCGCACTCGGCCCGCGCCGCCTGCGTGACCGCGTCGATGCTCTCAGCCGCCTGGTCGAACGTGTGCAGCCAGATCGGGCAGCCCAACGCCTGCGCCTCGGCCTGGATGCCGGCGATCACCTCGCCGTAGAAGATGTCGGTCAGCACCGGCACGCGCAGCGCTTCGATCACCAGCCCGATCCGCCGCGTGCGCCGCTCGCGCGCCCTCGGTGCGTAGCCAAGCCGCACCATCGCGTCCTGTACGCGCCGCCGGCGCTCCTCGGCCACGCCCGGGCGGTTGCCGATCACCAGCGGCACGGCCGACAGCGGCACGCCGGCCGCGCGCGCCACGTCGCGCATGGTGACTCGGTGGGACAACGCTTCTCCCCGGGGGGCTAGACGCTTGACAGCACCCCTGTCGTGCGCCAGTATAGGCCGGAACAAAACCCGGTACAAAGCCGGTACGACTCACGAACAGAAGGAAGGGACAAATGCGAACATCTCGCCGTTCGTTCGTGCGCAGCGTCGCCCTGCTCGGCTCCGCCGCGCTTCTCGCCGCCTGCGGGCAGGCCGCGGCCCCGACCGCCGCGCCGACGACCGCCCCGGCCAAGCCCGCCGAACCGACCAAACCAGCCGCCGCCGCCGAGCCGACCAAGCCGGCCGCCGCGGCGCCAGCCGCCACGAGCGCGCCCGCCGCGGCCCCGACGACCGCCCCCGCCGCGACCACGGCGCCAGCAGCCGCCGCGGCGCCGAAGCCCGGCGCGGGCAACATCACGCTCTCGTTCTGGAACGGCCTGACCGGCGCCGACGGCCAGATCATGGACCAGCTCCTCCAGAAGTTCACCGCCGCCAGCGGCATCAAGATCGACCAGCAGCGCATCCCGTGGGCCGACCTGTTCGCCAAGATCCAGGTCGCCGTCCCGGCCGGCGAGGGCCCCGACCAGATGCTCACCCAGTCGCCGACCATCCCCGGCTACGCCTCGGACGGCATCTTCGAGCCGATCGACGACAAGGTCGTGGCCGAGAAGGGCTTCAAGGCCGAGGACTACATCAAAGTGCCCTGGGAGGCCGGCATCTACCAGGGCAAGCGGTACGCCATCCCGCTCGACGTGCCGCAGCACCTCCT
>DASRFH010000037.1:0-8958 GCA_035651675.1 Chloroflexota bacterium
GAGCGTCTGATCGGGGCCGAGCAGGTGGACGAACGACGTGTACCGCTTCGGGACCCGATCGCGCGCCTGCCAGTAGAGGGTGACGTCGGCGTTCGAGCCTGACACGTCGCGTGTGTAGCCGAGCAAGCGAAGGCCACCCAGTAGGTCGACGCCGACGACCGATCCGCCAGGTGGCACGCACGCGCACGGGGGATCGACATCGAAGGCGTCCAGCTCCTTCTCCGACTGTCCGGCGAGCCTGGCAGGTCCATCGATCGACGAAGGGCGTCCGGCGGCGTCTTGCAGCGTTAGCTCGAGCTTGTATCGATTGGGTGGCAACGGCTGCCATGGCCCGAGCTCGACCGACTGCCACGTTCGGTCGGTTCCGGCAGGAAGCTCGACCGGGACCTCGGCCGACGCCCAGCTCGTCCTCTGGCCGTCGACGAGCCGAAGCGTTGCGCGGTCGGAGAGCGGTCTCGTGGTCGTCCTGCGCCAGAACAGCTCGGCGCGATAGCCGGCGATCTGCCCGGTCGGCGCGAGGCTCGGCGCGGGTCCGGAGGGCATCGGGCGGTTCGGCCAGGCGCGCGAGTGTTCGAGGACGAGGCCGCCACTCCAGACCACTGGCGCGTCGACGGCGGTCTGCTCGGGTGGGTAGCGCTGCGCCGGCGTTGTGGATGCGGCCTCCGCCACGAGAGGGCCCAGCCGCACCGGCGAAGCGTCGTCCAAGGAAAGGTCGACCCAACGGACTGGCTCGAGAGGAGCGACCGCGAAGCGGTCGTGGTAAATGGTCCCCGGCTGCCAGACCACGCGAGGACGCAGGGCCCCGCCCAGCGTGTGCTCGCTCGTCATGGTCGCCCGTCCGTCCGGGGAGATCAGGCGCACGTGCAGCGCGGGCGCTGTCTCGGGCACGCCCTGCACGTAGAAGGGCACGTCGAGCTCGAGCTCGCCGGAGCCGCGCGCCGGGCTGACCATCGCTCCGAGCAACGAAACCGGCTCGGCTGGCTCGGAGGGCGGCGCGGCCAGGAAGACCGCGTCCGTCGTTGGACGCGCGGCTGCAAGGCCGAGCGGCGCGACGAGCGCAAGGAACGCCGCCGTCGACGCCCAGAGGACCGACCGCCGCCATGCGCGCCGGAGAGCGCGCGCGCCGAGCGCTAGCGCGACGGCGAAGCTGACGAGCGTCACGGCGTCGCCCACCTCCGCGGCGGCCGTTCGCCCGCGTGCGAACGCGATCTCGTGGCGCCCAGGTGGCACGTCGACGGTCAGAAGACCGAGCTCCCCGGCGGCGTGCGGGTCGGTCGGCCGACCGTCGACCCAGGCCGACCAGCTCGGGAAGTAGAACGTGTCGACGGACAGGGCCGTCGCGGCCGGCGCGTCGACGGAGAGGCGCGCCGCCTCTGGGCGAAGCCCCGCTACGGCGACCAGGCGCGCCGCCGTCCCGCTCGCCTGGGCCGCGACCGGCTGAAGCAGCCCCCCGGAGGCGCGGTCGACCCACCTGGGGAAGAACTCGTTGAACGTCGCCAACCCCGGAAGGTAGGTGCCGACCTCGTAGTCCCAGAGGTTCGCGCGCGTGTCCCAACTGTCGAGCCAGGTCGTCCGGGTCACGCGGACCGCCCCGCCGGCGAGTGCCAGCACAGCGGCCAGCAGCAGTGCAGCGCGGAGCGGCCGCTGTCGACCCACGACCGCCGCCGGAACGATCGCGGCGCCGAGGACGGCGATGGGACCGAAGGATCGCCACGGGTACTGGACGCTCTGAAGCGCGCCGACCGCCTCCCAGAGCGGTTTGGACCCGAGCGACGCCAGGAACACCGCTCCACCGATGGCCAGCGCTGGCACGAACGCCTGCCACCGGCGCCACGCGCCCCGGTGCACGACGACCACGGCGGCGGCGACCAATGCCGCCACCTGGACGAAGCCAAGATGGGGCCACGTCGGCGGCAGCCGCGCGAGGTCGAGGTCGTAGTCGTGGAGCAGCGTGTACTGGAGCATGTCGGGGATGGGCATCAGGTGCGCGTAGAACGCCGGAACGTCGCCGCCGCGCGTCCGCAGCCAGTGAACGAATCCGACGTCCAGCGTCGACGGCAGCCAGTAGAACGCCGATAGCCCGACCCCGAGCGCCGCGCCACACACCACCCCCGCTGCTCGCCGTCGGTCAAGGCGCGGGTCGTCGGCGCGCTGCCACGCGACCAGGAGCAGGGCGGCGATCGCCGCCATCGCCGCGGCGGTGAAGACGTGCGCGGTGACGAGCCCGGCGACCGTCGCGGCGAGCACCAGCGTCGTGGCGGCGGAGGGGTGCGCGCGCACGGCGAGGAGCGCCCTGAGGAACCACGGGGCGATCGCCAGCGCCACACACTCGCCGATCGCCGCCCGACGGTAGACGCTGGTCAACACGTACGGCGCGTAGAGGTAGGAAGCCGCGCCAACCAGTCCGGCGCCGGGTGTGCAGAGGTCGGCTGGCAGCCATGCCCTGGCGAGCGCCCACGCGCCAGCGGCGCCGACGACGAGCGCCAGCGCGAACACGGCCTTAGTCGCCGCCGCCGAGCCCAGTCCCCAGGCAAGGGCAGCCGCGCCCAGCAGGTAGCCGAGGGGCCCGTAGTAGCTGAACACCGGCGACCCGAAGCCGAACGCAAGGTCCGACGACCAGCGCACAGGGACCTGGCCACGCTGCCACTCCTGCCAGAACGCCCACAGCCGCCAGCGGTGCAGGCTGGCGTCGTCGGCGGCGAAATACCCCGGGGCCGCGAGGGGCGCGATCGCCGGAACCGCCAGCACCACCAGCGCGGCGAACGGGATCGCGCCACGCCAGGCCTTCGTCATCGCCCGATCTTCGCCAACCCCGCCGACGGGGGTCAAGCGTGCTTGCGGGCTAGCGGGCAGGACTCCTCATCTAGAATGCGCCTAGCCGTGGGGATCCTGTTCTCCCTCCTGCGCCTGGTCCTCAAGCGCACGCTGAACAACCTCAACCTGGTCGTCTTCACCATCATCGGGTTGGTCGTCGCCGTGTCGCTCGTGTCGTCGGTGCCGCTGTACTCGGACGCGATCATCGAGAAGCTCCTTCGGACTCGGCTGGATCAGCCCCAGGAGTCGAACCGACCACCCGGCGCGGTTCGCGTTCGGCACCTCGAGGAAAAGGCGACTCCGAGCCGCGTCGACCAGTTCCAGGCGCTCGACCAGTACATCAAGGACAACGCCGAGTGGGTCATGGCGCTGCCCTTGAAGTCGCTCGTTCGTTACCAGGCGACCGACACGCACCTGCTCCAGGGCTACGGCCAGGAAGCCAAGATCAACCCTCTCGCGAGCGAGGCGAAGTACGCCTACGTCGCCGCGATGGACGACCTCGACAAGCACATCAAGTTCGTGGAAGGCGGCACGCTTCCCCCCGGCCCGTCGAAGGACGGCGAGGTGCCGATCATCCTCTCGACGGTCGCGTCGGAAGAGCTGCACATGTACCTGAACGAGCGCTACTGGTACATCGGCGGCGACCAGTACAACCCCCTCAAGGTCACGCTCAAGGTCGTCGGGGTCTGGGACCCGATCGACCCGAACAACTCAGAGTACTGGCTGTACCACCCAGAGGTCATGTACAACACGCTCTTCACCACCGAGCGGGACCTCTTCGACAACGTCCTGCCACAGTTGAACAACGACGTCCACGAGTACTCGTGGTACATGGTGTTCGACCACAACGCGATCCACTCGACGAACGTGGACCGCGTGCGCGGCGGCCTGCAATTCCTCGAGACGCGGGTCAACACCGCGATGCCGAACACGAAGATCGACCTCGGGCCGACCGACACGCTCGAGGAGTTCAGCCGCCGCCAGTTCTTCCTGCGGATCCTGCTGTTCGCGCTGTCCGTCCCCCTGCTGGGCGTCGTGCTCTACTACATTGCAATATCGCTCGGCATGGTGATCGAGCGGCAGCGCGCCGAGATCGCCGTTTTCAAGAGCCGCGGCGCAAGCACGATCCAGATCGTGTTCCTGTACTTCCTCGAGGGGCTGATCAACGGCGGCGTCGCGCTGTTGATCGGTCCGCTCGTCGGCGCCGGCATCGCGCAGGTGATCGGGAAGACGTACGGCTTCCTCCAGTTCGCCGACCGCCCGCCGCTGCCGGTGACCTTCACCGAGCAGACCTTCCGGTACGCGCTCCTCGCGGCTGGTCTGTCGCTGCTGGCGAGCCTGGCGCCGGCGATCGGCGCGGCGCGCCACACGATCATCTCGTACAAACAGGACGTTGCGCGCTCGACGCGCGCACCGCTCTGGCAGCGCTTCTTCGTCGACTTCTTGCTGCTCGGCGTGGCGATCTACGGCTACCAGTCGCTCAAGAACCGGCAATCCATCCTGACGATCGGCGGCGCGGGCGACGTGTTCATCGACCCGCTGATGCTGCTCATCCCCTCCGTCTTCATCTTCGCGCTCGCGCTGATCTTCCTACGGGTCTTCCCGTTCGTCACGGCGGTCGCCGCCCGCACCAGCGCCTGGATCGGCAACGCGTCGACGCTCCTGGCGCTGCGACAGATCTCGCGGACGCCGAGCTCCTACAGCCCGCTCGTCCTGCTGATGATCCTGACGCTGGCGCTCGGCGCGTTCTCCGCATCGGCGGCGCACACGATGGACACCAACTTCACCGAGCGCGTTCGCTACGACGCGCCGGCCGACCTGATGCTGTACGAGGCCTGGGACTTCGACGAAGACCAGAACGCCTTCCTCGAGCCGCCGTTCTCCGCGCACTACGTCCCCGGCGTCCAGGAGGCCACACGCACGAAGCTGTTCACGGCGAAGCCGAACATCGGGCGCGGCGTCCAGCCCGACGTCCAGGTGCTCGGCGTGGACCGGACGACGTTCGGGCAGATCGCGTGGTGGCGGAAGGACTTCGCACCCCACTCGCTCGGGGCGCTGATGAACGCGCTCTCGATCCATGAGTCGGCTGTGATCGCGACGCCGGACTTCCTCCAGAAGTATCAGGTAGGCATCGGCGACACGATCACGCTTGTCTTCAACAACACGAACCCGGTCGACTTCAAGGTCGTCGAGCAGACGTACTACTTCCCGACGATGTACCCGGACAAGGGCTACATGTTCGTCGCCAACCTCGACTACCTCTACGACCAGCTCGGCCTACAGCCGTACGACGTGTGGCTCAAGGTCGACCCGGACGTGAAGAGCAAGGACGTCGTCGACGCGATCGAGAAGAACGACGTCAAGGTGATCCGGATCAAGGACAGCCGGACGGCGATCAACTTCGGCAGGACCGATCCGCAGCGAACCGGCCTCTTCGGCGTGCTGTCGATCGGCTTCATGGTCGCCGCCGTGCTGACCGTGCTCGGCTTCTTCCTCTACTCCTTCCTCTCCTTCCAGCGTCGACTGCTGCAGATGGGCATCCTCCGCGCCATCGGCCTGTCGAGTCCCCAACTGTTCGTGCTGCTGATGTTCGAGCAGTTCTTCTTGATCCTGCTCGGCGTCGCGGCTGGCACCGGTTTCGGGCTCTGGACGAGCAACCTGTTCATCCCATTCCTCCAGGTCAGCGCCGACCAGAACGGCCAGGTGCCCAAGTTCGTCGTCGAGACCGCGTGGAGCGACATCACCCGGATTTACGTCGTGCTCGGCCTCATGCTGGGGGTCGGCCTGCTCGTGATGATCGGCCTGCTGCGCCGCATGAAGGTCTACCAGGCGGTGAAGCTCGGCGAGCAGGCGTAGCGCCGCCTTCGCGGGGCGCGGCTGCCGCACCCTCCAGGCGCGCCCCGCCGCCGGTGGACAGGCCGAGCAGACGGAAGCGCGCTCACCTGCTGATATAATCAGGCAACGAACAGTCGCACTGTACAACAGTTATACGGTTGTTCGATTGGGAGACGGGTTGGCGCGCTGCATCGCCGTCGCGAACCAGAAGGGCGGCTCGGGCAAGACCACGACGGCCCGATCGCTCGCGTCGGCGCTCGCCGAGCGCGGCAAGAGAGTCCTGCTCGTCGACCTCGACCCCCAGGCGAGCCTCTCCGAGGGATCGGGCCTCGAGCTGCACGAGCTCGCTCAGACGACGTACCACGTCCTGATCGGTCAGGCCCGGATCGAGGACGTGATCCGTCCGGTCGAGACGAACGTCGACATCGCGCCGGCGAACATCCACCTCGCGGCCGCCGAGCTGCAGCTCGTCAACATGAACAGGCGCGAAGACAAGCTCCGCAACGCCCTCAAGCCTGTGCGCGACGCCTACGACTACGTGCTCGTTGACTGCCCCCCGTCGTTCGGGTTGCTGACGGTGAACGCGCTGTCGGCGGCCGACTCCGTTCTGATCCCCATGACCTGCGACTACTACACCATGCTCGGCGTGCGCCTCCTGCTGGACACTGTGCGTGAGATCAAGGAAGAGGTCAACCCAAGCTTGCGCATTGAGGGCCTGCTGCCGACTCGGTATGATGCCCGCACCTTGCACGCCCGCGAGATCCTGGACCAGACGCGGAGCGCGCTCGGCGGCGACATCCGCGTCTTCGAGACAGTCGTGCGCGAGAGCGTGCGGTTCAAGGAGTCGCCGATCACCGGCCGCTCGATCCTCGCCTACGCCGGGTCGAGCGAAGGTGCCCGCGCCTACCGCGCGCTCGCCGAGGAGATAGACAGCCGTGCCTAAACGCGCCAGCGTTCCCGAGGGCAAGGCGCTCTTCTTCCGCCGGCCGCAGGAAGACGCGCCAGAGCAGACCACCGGCCACGGGCCCACCCGCCAATCGGCCGTGTTCCTCGAGGAGCAGCACATCGACTGGCTCGAGGACAAGTGCCGGGAGGCCCGCAAGAACGGCGGCAAGGCGATCCGGAAGGCCGCCATCATCCGCGCGCTGCTCGACGTCGCGATGGAAAGCCCCGTCGACCTCACCGGCCTCCGCCGGGATTCGGAGCTCGTCGAGCGCGTGCGCGCCGGGCTGCGCGGCCGGTAAGCGCGCGCCCCGGACTCGCTCCCCAAGCACATCTCGCCCTGGCGTTGCCCGTACGGCCGTCTGCTTTTCTTTTGCTCCAAGCGCAGGTAACATCTCCCTTCCGGCGCTCGATGGCGCTGCGATAGCGGTGTGGTAGCGGGCTATGGCGATACCTGGCGATCCGATGGCGCTCGTTCACGACCCCACGGTGCTCCTTCGGCCCGGCGAGGCGGCCGCGGCTATCGGCATCAAGCCGAGCACCCTGCGCGTCTACGTGCAGCGGTTCGGCGAGCTGCTGAGCGCGGAGGTCGCGTCCGCCGAGCGGCCTGGTTACCGCCTGTACACCGCGCGCGACGTCGAGCTGCTGCGGCGGGCGAAGGAGATGTTGGCGCGCGGCTTCACGTACGAGCGCACCGCCGCCGAGCTTCGGCCGACGGCCGTGGCCGCGCCCGAGCGTCCGGCGGCGCGCCGCCGCGGCCGCCGGACGGACGACGAGGCCGCCGAGAACGTCGGGGTGCTCCAAAGCGCGATCGCGGCCTGGCGCGGCCTGGCCGAGGAGCGGGCGGCCGAGATCGCCACGCTGCGTGATGAAGTCCGGCGCCTTCAGGAGCTGCTCGTGGCACAGCGCCGCACGGTCGCCCCGCTCGGGGCACGCCACCGCCAGAGGGTGTGATGCCGTTCGAGCCGTGGGGTGTCTCGGGAAGAAAAAGGCACCCCGGCCGGCCAGGGGTCTTCCCTACACTTCCCTCGTGAAGCCCAAGGTCATCGCCGCGATGAGCGGCGGCGTCGACTCGTCGGTCATGGCGGCCATGCTCGTCGAGCAGGGTTGCGAGGTCGTAGGCGTCACGCTCAACGTCGAGCCACGAGCCGCCGCGCTCGAGTCGGTCGAGCGAGCCGACGCCTGCTGCTCGCTCTCGGCGGTCGAGGACGCTCGACGCGTCGCCGACCGGATCGGCATCCCGCACTACGTGCTGAACTTCAAGGACGTCTTCCGCGAGCGGGTGATCGAGAACTTCGTCGACGAGTACCGACGCGGACGGACGCCAAACCCCTGCGTCCGCTGCAACGAGCACATCAAGTTCGAGGCTGTTCTCCATCGGCTGCACGCCCTCGACGCCGACGCCGTCGCGACGGGCCACTTCGTGCGGCGCGACCGCGACGCGGAAGGTGGCCGGTGGCGCCTCCGCCGCGGCCTCGACGCGCGCAAGGACCAGAGCTACGTGCTCTACCCCCTGACGCAGGAGCTCCTGGGCCGCTCGCTCTTCCCCCTCGGCGGGATGACGAAGGACCAGGTGCGCGCCAGGGCGCGCGAGCTCGGACTCGTGACAGCCGACAAGCCGGAGAGCCAGGAGATCTGCTTCGTCGCCGACAACAACTACGGCGGCTTCATCGCCCGGTACGCGCCAGACGCGGTCCGCCCTGGCCCAATCCTCGATCGCGACGGCAAGGTGCTCGGCACGCACCGCGGCCTCGTCTACTACACGGTCGGCCAGCGCCGCGGGCTGTTCCTCTCGTCCGCCGAGCCGTGCTACGTCGTCGAGATCGACGCCGAGGCGAACGCGCTGATCGTCGGGCCAGAGCGCGAGCTCTACCGCGCGGGTCTCGAGGCGAGCGGCGTGAACTGGGTGTCGATCGAGACGCCGAACGCGTCGATCCGGGCGACCGTCAAGATCCGCTACCGCGCTCCCGAGGTCGGCGCGACGATCGAGCCGATCGGCGGTGACGCCGTGCGCGTGGCGTTCGACGAGCCACAGAAGTCGGTGACGCCGGGCCAGGCGGTCGTGTTCTACGACGGCGACCTGCTCCTCGGCGGCGGGACGATCGACCGGGCGCTGAGCCAGGCGCAAGTAGGCGGGGGGAGTGTTTCCAACGAAGCGCCCTCCCCCGATCGGGTTCCTAGCTCGTCGTCTCGTCCAACCGCCGCTTCACGAGCTGGCTGACCAGACCGGGGTTCGCCTGGCCGCGCGTCGCCTTCATCACCTGCCCGACCAGGAAGCCCATCGCCTGCGTCTTGCCGGCGCGGTAGTCGCCGACCACCTTCGGGTTGGCGGCGATCGCCGCGTCGACGGCCTGCAGCAGCGCACCC
>DASRFH010000038.1:0-7614 GCA_035651675.1 Chloroflexota bacterium
GCGAAGTAGGCGTAGGCGATGCGGGCGATCTCCGAGACGGCCGCTTTGCCGTCGGTCGGGTTCAGGCCCTGCGCGAGCACGGCGATCGCGAAGGGTCGGCCGGGCAGGTAAACGATGCCGGCGTCGTGCGTGAAGCCATCCAGGTCGGCGGTCTTGTGCGCGATCGGCACGGTAGGCGGCAGCAGCACCGGGATGCGGTCGTCGATCTTCTGGTTCAGGAGCAGGTCGATCATCTTGCGGTCCTGCTCCGGCCCGACGAGCTGTTCCCGGTCGAGCTTCACCAGCACGTCCACCACGTCGCGTGCGTTGCCGCGGGCGTCGACCTCGTAGTGGCCGGGAGCGCCGGTCTGCTGGACGTCGATCGCCGTGCCAGCCATCCCGAGCCGCCGCGGCGCAGCGGCGAGCTGGTCCGCGCCGACCGCGTCGATCAGCGCAAGCGCCGCCGCGTTGCTCGAGACGGAAATCATCGCCGCCAGCGCATCTTCGATGGAGAGCCTGGTCCCCGGCGGCACGCCGCCCTGCGGCTCGCCGAAGTCGTAATCGGGCAGCGTCTGGATCGTCTTGGCGAGCGTGAGCTTGCCGAGGCGGCACTGCCGCATCACCTCGGCCATCAGCGGCAGCTTGAAGAGCGAGCCGAGCGGGAAGCGGTCGTCCGCTTCGAAATTCGCGGCGATCGGGCCGTCGAGGTCACGGATGGCCACGCCGTAGTTGCCGCGCTGCTGCTTCAGGAAGGCGTCGAGGTCGCGCTGGAGCTGGCCGTCCTCGACCCGCGGCCTTGGGGTCTGCCGGGCGGGTGGGCGGCCTCCTGGCGCCACCGGCGGCGTCGCGGCGACCGGCGGGTTGCTGGAGAGCAGGACCTGGGAGGTCGGCGCGGGTTGGCGGGCACAGCCAAACAGGAACAACGCGCCCAGCGAAATGAACGTGCGGCGCTTCACAGATGAACCTACGGGGCAGGGTGCGGTGCGCTTCTTCGGACGCACCGGGGTCAACGCTTGCTCAACCTACCAAGCGGCCGCGCGGGGGACAAGGTGGAAGCGCATTAGAGCTCGACAGAAGCTCAGGCGGTGAGAAAGGCCGCGGCGGCGGACAGCGCGTCCTCGAAAACCTGGTCGGCCGTCGTCGTGTCGAGCTCGCGCGCGAGCAGCGCTGGCTCGTCGAACGTCTCCAGGCGGGCCGTGCGCTCGTACATCGGTTCGTCGCCCGCCTCGACGCGCATGAACGCGGTCTCCGCGTCCCCGCCGGCGTGCACGCCGAATCTGAGCGGCGACCTGCTCTCGACCACGAACCGAACAGCGCGGATGCCCGAGGGCTGCCCCATGTGGATCGTGACCCGCACCGTGATCTCGCGCCGACCGCGCATCGCCCTGAGCCGGTAGCCATCGTGGAGGCGCGTCATGCCAGCCGGCCTCCAGCCGAGCTGCGCGGCGAGCCAGCCGGCCAGCAGCAGCGCCTGGGCGCGGTTCGAGCGGCCGCCAGCGGGCTTGCCGAGGTCGATCTCGACCCGGTCGAGCGCTCGAAGGCGGCTACGCCAGGCCGGCACGTCCCAGAACTGGGCGATCAGCTCGCGCCAGGGGAGGAGACGGTCCCAGTTCAGGTCGCCGAGGTCGATGCGGACGGTCGGGCGGTGCCGCAGGTTGCTGAGGTTGATCAGGCTGCGCTCGACGTGGACGAAGCCGAGCGTGTCGACGACGAGCCGCGTGGCCGGCTCGATCAGGTCGGCCAGGAGCGGCTCGCGTAGCGGCGGCTCGCCGGGCCACCAAACGACCACCGGCAGGTCGGCCAGCAGCAGCGGCGTGACGACGTTGGGCACCCGGCGCAGCGCCGACGGCTGCGCCTCGATCACTATCTCGTCGACGCAGGCGTTGATGCCGCTCGACCCCATCGGCCTGCAGCTTACCTGGACCCAGGCGTCGATCTGCGCTGGCGCGGTCGGGTTGGCGAGCACGACGATCGTGCGCGAAGGGTGGTGATCGACCAGCGCGGCGAGCGTCTGCTCCACGCGGTCGAGCGTCGGCCGGTCGGCCGCGAAGGCCACGAGCGTGAGCACGGCCGTGCGCATGCCGGGCTGGCCGTTGGGCGACAGGTTCTCCGGTCGGCGCAGCAGCTTGACGAGGTCGGCCTCGATCCTGGAGACGTCGACTTCGTGCGCCCAGCTCTCATGGCCGGCGGGGGGCGCGGTCACAGCCTCACCCTTCGCTCCGCTCGACGCCAGGGCACACACCCTCGGGTCATAGCCGTCGCCAAGCCCGCCCGTCGCGCCCGATCAGCTCGTCGGCCGCCTCGGGACCCCACTCGCCGGCCGAGTAGTTCGGGAAAGGTGGCGGCTTCTGTTTCTGCCACGCTTCGGTGATGCAGGTGATCAGCGCCCAGGCCTGCTCGACTTCGTCCCGTCGCGTGAAGAGCGTGGGGTCGCCCAGCATCGCGTCGAGCAACAGTCGCTCGTAGGCGTCGCCCGGCGTCGTGCCGAAGGCGATGCCGTAGAGGAAGTCCATGTTCACGGACCGGATCCGCATGTGCTGTCCCGGCACCTTCGACCCGAAGCGGAGCGAGATGCCCTCGTCCGGCTGGATGCGCAGGGCGAGCACGTTCGGCTCCAGGGCAGCGGCGGCATCGCGCGCGAACAGGAGGTGGGGCACTTTCTTGAACGTGATGGCGATCTCGGTGATCCGCTTGGGCAGCCGCTTGCCCGTGCGCAGGTAGAAAGGCGTGCCGGCCCAGCGCCAGTTCTCGATCAGAAGCTTCAGCGCGACGTACGTGCCGGTGTCCGAGCTCGGGTCGACGCCCGGCTCCTGCCGGTAAGCGGGCACCGGCTGCCCGTTGATCCAGCCGGGGCCGTACTGGCCGCGTACCGTCCACTCGCCCACTTTGTCGGTCGGCAGGTGCACGGAGCGGAGCACCTTGACCTTCTCGTCGCGGACGGGGTCGGCCTCGAAGGTGGTCGGCGGCTCCATCGCCGTCAACGTCAGGAGCTGGAGCATGTGGTTCTGGACCATATCCCGGATCGCGCCGGCCTCCTCGTAGTAGCCCGCCCGGCCCTCGACGCCGACCGACTCGGCGACGGTGATCTGGACGTGGTCGACGTACTGCGAGTTCCAGATCGGCTCGAAGATCAGGTTGGCGAAGCGCAGCGCGAGGATGTTCTGGACGGTCTCCTTGCCGAGGTAATGGTCGATGCGGAACACCTGCCGCTCGCGGAAGACGGCCGAGATGATGCGGTTGAGCCGCTGGGCGGTCGCGAGGTCATGGCCGAACGGCTTCTCGACGACGATGCGCGTCCACGGCCCGCGGTGGGTACCGTAGCCCTCCCGGTGGCTGAGGTTCGCCTCGCCGAGGTTGCGGATGATGTCGGGGTACGCCTCGGGCGAGGTCGCGAGGTAGTACAGGCGGTTCCCGCCGGTGCCGCGCTCCCTATCGATCTTCGCCAGAAGCTTGGCGAGGTTGGCGTAACCCTCGGGGTCCTGGAACTCGGAGCGGTTGAAGTAGAGGCACTGCGCGAAGCTCTCCCAGACGCCCGGGTGGACGTTGGGCACGAACTCGTCGACGGCCTCCTTCATGTGCCGGCGGAAGGCTTCGTCGTCCCAGTCGCGCCGCGCGAAGCCGACGACCGCGAAGTTGGCCGGCAGCAGCCGCTGGTGGGAGAGCTGGTAGAGCGCCGGGATCAGCTTGCGTCGCGTGAGGTCGCCGGTGGCGCCGAAGAGGACGAAGATGCATGGATCGGGCGTGCGCTCGAGCCGCAGACCCACACGGAGCGGGTTGGCGACGGTGACGGCTTCGGTCATAGGCGCATCCTAGATGCGGTCGTGGCTAGATGGTGCGGAAGCTTGGTCTGAAGAAGAACACCCACAGCGCGACGACGTAACAGACGATGCCGCCGAAGAAGATAGCGGCTGGCGTCCCGTGCGTCTGAGCGATCCACCCGATCGGAAGGGTGCCGAGCGGCATCAGCCCCCACGTGAGCATGTAGACGCTCATCACCCGGCCCCGGAGGTGGTCGGGCACGGTCTGCTGCAAGATCGTCTGGTTGAGCGACATCAGCAGTGCGTTGGCGAACCCTCCGGCGGCGAGCAAGAGCAGGGCCAGTGGCGCCGACTTCGCGAGCGCGAGCAGGCAGAGCGACAGGCCGAAGATCCCGGCCGCTACCAGCAGGATCGCGCCGCGGGCTCGCGAACCGCCGAAGCTGGCGATCGCGATCGAGCCGACCAGCGCGCCGACGCCGACCGCGGTCATGAGCATTCCGAGGCCGCCGGCTCCGAGCGACAGAACGTCGCGCGCGAAGGCGGGTAGGAACTGCATGTACGGCTGGCCGAAGATGCTCGTCATCGCCGCGAGGGAGAGCATCGCGAAAACGGTCTTCTCCTCGTAGCAGTACCGGAACCCTTCGACGAGGTTCTGGACCATCGAGGAATCGCGGGCTCGCCGGTCCTGCGGCGGCACCCTGATCTGGAAGACGTTGAAGATCGACCAGACGTAGCCGAGCCCTTGCAGCAGCATGCAGCCGGCGATCCCGATCGCGCCGATCAGCACGCCGGCCAGGGCGGGTCCCAGGATGCGACTCGAGTTCATGCTCATCGAATTGAGGGCGATGGCGCTGGCGAGCTGTGGCCGCGAGACGAGCTGGGAGATGAGCGCCTGGCGCGCCGGCATGTTCATGGACATGGCCGTCCCACTCATGAAGGCGCTGACGAGCAGGTGCCACGGATGGACGATGCGAACCGCGACCATGAAGGCCAGGACCACGGCGATGAGGCCCATCGCCGCCTGGCTGAGGATGAGCAGCCGGCGGCGCTCGATCCTGTCGGCCAGCACGCCGCCGAACGGCGAGATCAGCAACATCGGGATGGCGCGGAAGAAGCCGGCCAAGCCGAGGTAGAAGGGAGAGTCGGTCAGCTCGAGGACGAGCCAGCCGAACGCGACCTGCTGCATCCACATGCCGATCTGGGTGACGTAGTTGCCCTGGAAGAGCAGGCGGTAGCCCGGCGAGGCGAGCGAGGCGAACGTCGCGGCGCGCCAGCGGGCGAAGTCCGACGGCGGGCGCTCGGCGACCGGCGCCGGCGGCGAAGGGGCGCTCTCACCGGGCCCGCGGCCGTCTTCCCTCGGGGCGCGAGGAGACGCGTGCGGCGGCACGGCAACCGCGTGCGGCGCGGGACCCGTCACGAGCTGTCGGATCGAGAGACCCACGGTCCTTCGAAGCGCATCATACGCCGAGCGTCTTCCATCCGCGCCAGGCGCCTTTTTCGGCAGGGCGGCGCGGTGCCGCGCCGGGGCCGGTACCATCCCCCTCGATGAGGGAACTGCGCGCGTGGCTCAGCCGCACCGCCGCGTGGGTCGGCGCCGGCACGGCGAGCGTCTGGACCGCGCTGGTCGCCGTCGTCCTGGCCGCTGCCTGGGTCGTCGTCTGGGTCACGAACGGCTTCCCGCAGCGTTGGGAGGCGCTGCTGGAGGTGGTGACGGCGCTGACGACGTTCGTGATGGTGTTCGTCCTCCAAAACGCGCAGGAGCGAGACACGCGCGCGATCCAGCTCAAGCTCGACGAGCTCCTGCGCGCGGTCGAAGGGGCACGGCACGAACACCTGATCGGCGTCGAGGAGAAGGACGAGCACGAAGTCGAGGAGCTGCAGGCGCGTTTGACGCGCGAGGCGGAGGTGAGACGGTGAGCTTTGCGTACGTTGGCGGGTACACCGAGCCCGATCGGAACGGGCGGGGCGAGGGGATCTACGTCTACCGGATGGACGACACCACGGGCCGCTGGGAGCCGGTGCAAGTTCTGGGCGGCGTCAAGAACCCGTCGTTCCTCGCACTCTCCCGGGACGGGCGGTTCCTGTACGCGGTGAACGGCGGCGACGCCGGCGGGGCGAGCGCGCTGGCGCGCGACCCAGCGACCGGGAAGCTGGCCCTTTTGAACACCGTGTCCGTGCGCGCCAACAACCCGGCGCACATCGCGGTGGACGCGACCGGGCGGTACGCCGTCACGGCGAACTACAGCGCCGGGTCGGTGTCGGTCGTGCCGATCGGCCCAGACGGGCAGCTGGGCGAGCCGACCGACGTGCGACGCCACGAGGGGCCGACCGGTCCGAGCCCGCGCCAGGACGGGTCGCACCCGCACATGGTAGGCGTCGCACCGGGTGGGCGGTTCCTGCTGGTGAACGACCTGGGCCTCGACAAGACGTTCGTCTACACGCTCGACCTGGCGAGCGGGCGGCTGGTGCCGAACGACCCACCGTACGGCGAGGCGCCGCCCGGCGCCGGCCCGCGACATCTGGCGTTCCACCCGAACGGGCGATGGGTCTACGTCATCAACGAGCTGGCCTCGACCATCTCGCAGTTCGCCTGGGACGACGCGACCGGCCGGCTGGAGTGGCTCGCGGTCGTGTCCACGCTGCCGGCCGGCTTCGAGGGCAGTAACTCGACGGCGCAGATCGTGGTCCACCCGAACGGCCGCTGCGTCTACGGCTCCAACCGAGGCCACGATTCGATCGCCATCTTCCGCGTGGCGGCCGCCGACGGTGCGCTGGAGCTGGTCGGCCACGAGCCGACGCAGGGTCGGACGCCGCGGAACTTCAACGTCGACCCGCGCGGGCGGTTCCTCTACGCCGCGAACCAGGACAGCGACACGGTCGTCGCGTTCCGGATCGAGGAGGAGGGCGCGCGGCTACTCCCGACCGGTCAGGTGGTGAGGGCGGGCAGCCCGAGCTGCGTGATCTTCGCCGCGTAGCGTCGGTGGGATAATGCGTCCCCACCGTCTTCCAGAGGAGGAGGGTGGGGGACGTCGATGGAGGACCAGATGGCTGTAAGTGAGATCGTCGGTTCGGGCAAGTACACCTACGAGGTCGACAAGAGCTGGGGTCGGCGGGACGGCACGCTCAGCCGCTTCGGCGTGGCGCAGGGCGTCAGCGGCGACTCGCAGGACCGCGTCTACCTCTTCCAGCGCTCGCCCGTCGCCGAGATGCTGGTGTTCGATCGGAACGGCAAGCTGCTCAGCCGCTGGGGCGCGGGGACGTTCATGCACCCGCACGGCATCTGGGTCAGCCCGCGGGACGAGCTGTACCTGACCGACCGCGACGCGAACACCGTCCTGCACTGCACGCTCGACGGTCAGGTGCTGCGGACCTGGGGCACGCGGGGGAAGCCAGGCGCGCCCGGCCAGCCGTTCAATCAACCGACCAAGGCGGTCCTGGCGCCGGACGGGGAGATGTACGTCTCAGACGGCTACGGCCAGCACCGGGTGCACCGGTTCGGCAGGGACGGCGAGCTGATCTCGTCGTGGGGGGAGAAGGGCACTGGCCCCGGCCAGTTCGCCTTGCCGCACGACGTCTGGGTTGACGACAAGGACCGGGTGCTGGTCTGCGACCGCGAGAACGACCGTGTCCAGCTGTTCGACCGGAGCGGCGGGTACCTGACCGAGTGGACCGGGCTCAAGAACCCCATGCAGGTCTTCGTGCGCGACGGGCTGATGTACCTCGCGTCGTCGAGGCACCAGATATCCGTCCGCACGCTGGAAGGCGAGGAGATCGTGTCCTGGGACTACCAGAGCGTGGCGCCGCGGAAGGAGAACGCGCCGCACTCGATCTGGGTCGACTCGCGCGGCGACATCTACGTCGGCGAAGTGACGGGCGA
>DASRFH010000039.1:0-4470 GCA_035651675.1 Chloroflexota bacterium
GAAGGCAGGGATCAAAGACGTTCAGATGGTGATCACCGAGTCGGGCCTGGGCGACGGCTGGCTGAACCGGGTCGACGACGTCTCGCTCGTGCAGGACTTCTTCTGGTTCACCGACGAGCTCGAAAAGGACCCGTACATGAAAGGGCACGCGGCCTACGGCGTGTTCGACAACGACCAGAAATGGAAGGCGTTCGACCTGCGCGCCACCGACGTGCTCACGCGGATGGGCTACTACGAGCCGCCGTCTCGGCGCGCAGCCGGTTAGGGGCCGAGGCTGATGCTGCCAACCGGCACACGGTCGTCGCTGTACCGTCGGCCGTCCGGGGCCACCGCCGCCAACCGCGCGCCGTCGCCGCGGTAGAGGCCGACCTCGACGCTGCCCTCGCCGCCGGCGGGCTGCGACGGGGCGACCAGGTAACGCCCAACCTCGTCGAACCGCCCGTCGCGCTGGCCCACCAGATGCGGACCCACGTAGAGGTGCACGAAGACCTTCAGATCCGGCGGGGCTGGTCGGCTCGCCTGCCAGAGCAGCTCGACGCGGACGGGTGCGCTGCCGTCGAGGAGTCTGGCGGCCGCGAGCCGGATCGCACCGCCGTCGAAGACCGCGATGGGCTGCGCGGCTGGAGCCAGCGCCTGCGCACCGGTGACGAAGCCGCGCAGCCGCGCCGAGCCGAATGAGCGCTCATCCGTCGCGAAAGCGTTCTCGTCGAGCCATCGCTCGACCTGGTTCTTGGGGTCGTCCCGGGGGACGTTCGCGGCCAGGAGCCACAGGCGCGGGTGGCGGGCGACCGCCAGGCCGAGCAGCGTGCGCGCTTCGGCGACGTCTGGCAGGTCGTCGCGGTTGAAGCCGTAGGTCGCGCCGCGCCAGCGGTCGTGTGCCCACAGCGCCGGCACCTCGGGTGAGGCGAGCACGACGGTCCCGTCGTCGGGCGCGGCGGCTGCGTCGCGCGCCGCCGCCGCCGCGAGCAGCTCGCGTTGAGGCCCGTTCGGCGAAGCTGGGCCGCGCACCAGTAGGACGCCAACGCCGCCAACCAGCGCGACGAGCGTGAGCGCGTCGAGCGAGACCCGGCGGCGCCAGAGCGCCAGCGCGGCGACGACGACCGGCAGGAGCAGCGCCAGCAGCAACACCGGGTCGAAGTGGCCGCAGTGCCACCACGTGAGGTCGAGCGCGCATGATCCTTCGCGCACAAGCGCCCGCGCGTGGGCGAGGATGGGCGAAGCGGCGGGCCCCCAGATGCCGCCCGAGCGCGGGAAGCCCGGCGCTGTCTCGCGCAGCGCCTTCTCGAATGGGTTGAAGTCGACGAGCACGCCGGGCAGCTGCACCAGCCCGGAGAGGACGACGAGCATGCCGACGAGCCAGCGCCAGCCGCGCGTCAGCCCCTCCCAGGCCAGCGGGATCATCAGACAGAGCAGCGGGCAGGCCGGCAATAGGAAGCGCGGGCCCCAGGTGTAGCCGCCCCACCAGGTCCACCAGGCGGCGAAGGTGGCGAGCGTGACGACCCCGACCCCACCGGCCGCGAGCGCGAGCGCCGGCGCCCGCCGGTAGGCGACCGGCAAAACGAGTGCCCCGGCCACCACGCCCGGTGCGAACCAGACGATGCCGCGGTAGGCCGAGACGAGCAGGCCGAGCAGCCCGTAGAGCGGCGGCGTCGTGAACTCCTCGCGACCGCCCGAGCCGTACCCGGTCGCGAGCGCCGAGCCGTAGTGCGCCCAGTTGTAGTACCCGAGCGCGGCCAGCCCGAGCGCGCCGAGGACGCCGAACGGGACGAGCCGCCGTAGGACGGCCTGAACGACGCGCCAAGCGGGCCCGCGGTCATGCGGGTCCACGCGGAGCGGGAACAGCAGGGATAGCGCGAAGGGGAGGCCGAGCGCGCCCGCGGACCACTTCGTCGACGCGGCGAGGACGACGAAGCCTCCGGCGGCCGCGGCGCCGAGCGCCCCCGCCGTACCGGCCAGCGCGGCGCCGACGACGCCGAAGGCGATCAACGGCTCGCCGAAGCCCAGCTTGGCGTAGGGCCAGGCCATGCCTGCGATCCCGTAGATGAGTCCGCCGGCGGTGGCCAGCCGCGACGACAGCCCGACCCGCAGGCCGAGCCAGACGAGCAGGGCGGCGGTCGCGGCGCTGATCGCGGTGTTGAAGAGCAGGCTCGTGAACGAGAGGTCGAGCCGCGGCACCGCCATCGCGAGCGCGTACCAGGGCGCCATCGCCAGCGGGACGCCCGGGCCACGCAGCGACCAAACGTCGCCGGTCGGCCCGACTTCGACCTGCGCGTCGGAGCGGTTCCCCGCGGCCGGGATTGTCCAAAACAGCTCGTTCGCGTCGAGCGCGCCGCGCTTCACTAGGCTGGCCGTCACCCCGAGCTGCCCGATCTCGTCCACCGCGTGCGGTCCCCCGCCGTAGCTCAGCAGGTAGAGCGCGAAGACGAACAGCCCGACCCGAACGGCCGGCCCGAGCAGGCTGCGTGGACGTGAGGAGCGCGCCCGCCCGGGTCCAACTCCTAAGAAAGAACAAACCCGGCTCATACAGGCCTCTAACAATCGCTCCCTAGACTCCCGAACCGCAACCCGAGCTGAGGAGTAACTATGCCAACCGCAACGAAGCCCAAGGCCAGCACGACGACGAAGGTACAGCCGTTGGCTGACCGCCTGGTCGTCCGCCCGAACGAGCGGGAGGAGATGACGGTCAGCGGCATCGTGCTGCCGGACACCGCTAAGGAGAAGCCGCAGGAGGGCACCGTCCTGGCCGTCGGACCTGGCCGCCTGGACGACAAGGGCAACCGCGTGAAGCCCGAGGTCAAGGAAGGCGACGTCGTGTTGTACGCGAAGTACGCCGGCACCGAAGTCAAGATCGACGGCGAGGAGCTCCTGATCCTGAAGGAGTCCGACGTCCTGGCGATCGTCAAGTAAGCACGGAGGGAACGACTGAATGCCTGCTAAGCAGCTCGTATTCCGCGAGGACGCCCGCAAGGCCCTGAAGCGCGGCGTGGACACGCTCGCCGAGGCGGTCAAGACGACGCTCGGGCCGAAGGGCCGCAACGTCGCGCTCGACAAGAAGTACGGCGCGCCGAACGTCACCCACGACGGCGTCACGGTCGCCAAGGACATCGAGCTGAGCGACCCGTTCGAGAACATGGGTGCCCAGCTCCTGAAGGAAGCCGCCAGCAAGACCAACGACGTGGCCGGCGACGGCACGACGACGGCGACCGTCCTGGCGCAGGCGATCGTCAACGAGGGCATGCGCAACGTCGCCGCCGGCGCCAACGCCATGCTCCTCAAGCGCGGCCTCGACAAGGCCGTGGAGGCGGTCGTCAACGAGATCAAGGCGATGGCCACGCCGGTCAACGGCAAGGAGGACATCGCGCACGTCGCGTCGATCTCCGCCGCGGACCGCGAGATCGGTGAGCTGATCGCCGAGGTGATGGACAAGGTCGGCAAGGACGGCGTCATCACCGTCGAGGAGTCCAAGGGCCTGCGCTTCGAGACCGAGTTCGTCGAGGGCATGGAGTTCGACCGCGGCTACATCTCGCCCTACTTCATCACGAACTCCGACCGCATGGTCGCCGAGCTCGAAGAGCCGTACATCCTGATCAGCGACAAGAAGATCTCGGCCATCGCCGACATCCTGCCGCTCCTCGAGAAGATGCTGCAGACCGGCCGCAAGGAGCTGGTCGTCATCGCCGAGGAAGTCGAGGGTGAGGCGCTCGCGACGCTGGTCGTCAACAAGCTGCGCGGCACGATCAACGTGCTGGCTGTCAAGGCGCCGGGCTTCGGCGACCGCCGCAAGGAGATGCTGCGCGATATCGCCGTGCTGACCGGCGGCCAGGTGATCTCGGAGGAGGCCGGCCGCAAGCTGGACTCCGCCACTCTGCAGGACCTCGGCCGCGCCCGCCGCGTCGTCGCCAACAAGGACGAGACGACGATCGTCGAGGGCCACGGCAAGCAGGACGAGATTCAGGCCCGCATCAAGCAGATCAAGTCGCAGATCGAGGAGACCACCTCGGACTACGACCGCGAGAAGCTGCAGGAGCGGCTCGCCAAGCTCTCGGGCGGCGTCGCCGTCATCAAGGTCGGCGCCGGCACCGAGACGGAGCTGAAGGAGAAGAAGCACCGCGTCGAGGACGCGCTCTCGGCCACCCGCGCGGCGGTCGAGGAGGGCATCGTCCCCGGCGGCGGCGTCGCGCTCATCAACGCCGCGAAGGCGCTCGACAGCTTGAAGCTCGAAGGCGACGAGCAGACCGGCGTCACGATCCTGCGCCGCGCGCTCGAGGAGCCGATGCGCCACATCGGCACCAACGCCGGGCTCGACGGCTCGGTCCTGGTCGAGGCGATCCGCCGAAAGTCCCAGGAGCAGGGCAACAAGAACCTTGGCTACGACGTGATCTCGGGCGAGTACGTCGACATGGTCAAGGCCGGCATCATCGACCCGGCCAAGGTGACCCGGTCGGCGCTCGAGAACGCGGCTTCGATCGC
>DASRFH010000040.1:0-3522 GCA_035651675.1 Chloroflexota bacterium
GGTCGAGGCAGTGGCGGTACCACCAGCGGGCGATCAGCGTCGCGAGGATGAGCGTGAGCGCGATGAGGAAGAGCAGCGCGTCGCGCGCCAGGGTACTGGCGAGGAGCAGGAGGCCGATCGCGACGAGCCAGCCCTCGCCGAACATGGCCGCTACTCGGCGGGGGCGGCGGTCGGCGCGGCGGGCGTTTCGGCCTCGACCGGGACCGGCACCGAGCCGACGATCTCGGCGACCACGTCGTCCAGCGCCTTGCCGCGCAGGCGCGTTTGGGCGCGGACGATGAGGCGGTGCGTGAGCACGGCGGGCGCCAGCGCCTTCACGTCGTCAGGGATGACGAAAGCGCGGCCCCGGACGGCGGCCAGCGCCTGGGCGGTGTGGTACAGGGCGAGCGTGGCGCGTGGGCTCGCGCCCAGCTCGAGCGCGCCGTGCTCGCGCGAGCCGCGCACGATCGCGAGCAGAAAGTCCTCGACCGGCTCGGCGACGTGCACGCGCCGGCAGCGCCGCTGCAAGTCGAGCAGGTCGTCAGCCGCCAGGACCGGCGCCAGCTCATCGAGTGGGCTCGCCTCGCGGAAGCGGCGCACGATTGCTTTCTCTTCGTCCACCGACGGATAGCCGAGGCGGAGCCGGAGCAGGAAGCGATCGAGCTGCGCCTCCGGCAGAGGGAACGTCCCCTCCAGCTCGATCGGGTTCTGGGTCGCCAGCACCAGGAAGGGGCGCGGCAGCGGGCGTGTCTCGCCCTCGACGGTGACCTGGCGCTCTTCCATCGCCTCGAGCAGCGCCGACTGCGTGCGCGGCGTTGCACGATTGATCTCGTCGGCGAGCACGACCTGCGCGAAGATGCCGCCGGGCCGGAACTCGAACTCCTGGCGCTTCTGGTTGAAGAAGGACAGGCCGGTCACGTCCGACGGCAACAGGTCGGGCGTGAACTGGATGCGCCGGAAGGAGCACCCCAGGCTGCGAGCGATCGACTTGGCGAGCATCGTCTTGCCGATGCCCGGCACGTCCTCGAGCAGCACGTGCCCCTCGCACAGCAGCGCGACAAGCACCATCTCGACCGCCGGCTCCTTGCCGACGATCACGCGGCCGACGTTCTCCTGGACCCGCCGGGCCGCCGCGTGGACCGGCTCGACGTCGCGTGCGTTGTGGTCGTCCACCCGGGTATCCCTCCGTCGTGGTCTCAGGCCCGGCGCCGCGAAACATGGCCTCCGCCGGAAACCTCCGCTTGCGCGTGGACGCCCACCACCCGCCCGGCGAGGCGCCCGCCTCCATCGACGAACCGGGGAGGGGCGTCGACCCCGTGCCGGAGTATGACGACGGCGGCCCGCCGCAGACCGTCGATCGGCGCGATGGTGACGACGTTGCGGTCCATGATCGCGGTCGCGAGCCGCAGCACTTCCTCCTTTCGCGCTCGAGGCTGGTTAGTCGCCGGTGCGGGCCGGCCCAGCCGGTATACTTCGGGTGCGCGACCACGCGCGCCACGATGAGGCTCGTGGGGACGGTCCCCGTCCGAGAGCGCCGCCTGGCGGCTGATGGCCTCTACCGACGCGACGGGCGTTTCGGTGGAAGGGGCTCCCCGGATCGCCCGACCGGGGAGGCAGCACGTGGCGACGACACCGGAGCAGCACCTCGACCTGGGTGGCTGGCAGAAGAACGGGCTCCAGAGCGGGCTGACGATGAGCGGGCGGGCGATCCGCCTGGCCGAGGCGCTGGTGACGCTGGCGTGTTCGCCCGGGGACGGCGAGACGGAGGGGGTCCGCCGGTGGCGCGAGCTCGCCCACCGGTTCCAAGCCGAGCTGGCCGAGATGAACGACGAGCTCGGGCTCGGGTTCGACGCCCGCGACGTCCGCCCGATCGTCCAGACTCAGCTCCTCCACGCGCTGCATGCGATCGAGGCGTCGCGCGACGAGGTGCTGCGCGACGCCTTCGGGACCGTGGACGAGGACATGAAGGACTACCTTCGGCCACGGTTGGCCAGCCTGATCCTCCTGGCCAAGGAGCTGCTCAAGACCAGCGGCCACATCCCGCCGGCCGAGGTCTAGCCGCGCCGCTGCTCGGGCGCTCGACGTGCTGAGCCTGGCGTTGGTCCTCGCCCTGCTGTCCGCCCCCATCGCGGCGGCGATGGCGTACGTGATCACGTACGAGGAGTACCAGCACCACGGCTTCGACCGGCCGCGCCTCACCCGGTACTGCCTGCGGGTGGCTGGGGTAACGTTCGCGTTCTTCGCCGTCGGGTCGTTCGTCGTGGCCTGGCTGTTGGGGCGGATGCTCGGCGCGGGGTAGTCGCCGCGGGGGTCGGGCGTCACGGCGGTGAGCCGCCGACCGCGACCGCGCGCAGCAGGTCGGCCCGGTCGACCGCCCCGACGACGCGCCCATCGGCGTCGACCACGACGAGGATCTTCTTGCGCGCGTCGAGCATCCGTTTGATCGCCGCCGGCAAGGGGGTATCGGCCGTCACCGTCACGGCCGGCCGCGTCATGACGTCCGCCGCGCAGGCTGGCGCGCGGTGCAAAAGCGCCTGCTCCTCGGGGCTGTGCCGCACGAACGGCACCCTGGCCGCGAGCGCCCGGAGCAGCGTCGGGTGCGCCGCCGGGTCGACGCAGCGGATCAGGTCGGCGTCAGAGACCACGCCCAGCGGACGCCGGTCGCGGTCGACGACGACCGCGCGCAGCAGCCGGGTCGAGACGACCGCGTCGAGCACCTCCGGCATCGCGGCCTCCGACCCGACCGTCGGGACGTCGGCGCGGGCGACCTCGCCGACGGTGCGGGCGTGGGCGAGCGCCTCGCCGGCCGGCGGCGGCTCGTCGCGCGGGTAGCCCTCACCCACGGTCCGCAGGACGTCGACCCGGCTCACCATCCCGACGAGCCTGCCGTCGGCGTCGACCACCGGCAGCCGCTTGAGCCGCCGCACCACCATCCGGTGCGCCGCGGCCGCCAACGGCTCCTCGGGCCGCGCCGTCACGACCGGCGCGGTCATCAGGTGCCGCGCGAACTGATTGCCCTGGCCCAACCGTGCCACCTCCCGGCGGAGCCCGTCGGCGTCGAGCGCGGCCAGGCTGTCGATGCGGGCGTGCAGGCCGCCCCGCTCGACGAGGTCGTTGCTGGTCACGATGCCGACGACGCGGCCGTCGGCGTCGACCACCGGGAGCGCCCGGAAGTTCTGGCCGACCAACCGCCGCACGACCTCGTCGATCGGCGTGTCTTCGCGGACGCTAGCCACGTCGCGCGTCATCGCGTCCTCGACCCGGCGCCTGCTCTCGATGTCGTGCAGCACCCGGTGCGCATGCTTGGCGATGCGGACGGTCTCGACGGTGATCAAACCCTCGGCGACCATATCGACGACGCGCGGCAGCAGGCGGTCGACGCGCTCGGGCGTGTCGACCCACTCGACGACCATCGGCAGCGGCGCGGCCAGGTCGGGCAGGTTGGCGGTGTGGATGCGGCCGTGCACGCCGAAGCCGACGAGGCCGCGGAGGACCGTCGCTCCGGCCGCGCCCTCGTCGTGCAGCACCTGGACGATCGCCAGC
>DASRFH010000041.1:0-4116 GCA_035651675.1 Chloroflexota bacterium
GGACGGTCTTGCCGGAGCTCTGGGGCGTCCAGGTGGTGCCGCCGTCGGTCGTCTTGAGGATCGTGCCGCTGCTGCCCACGGCCCAGGCGGTCGTCGCCGACGCCGCCGCCACGGCGTTGAGGTTATTGGTCTTGCCGGAGCTCTGGGGCGTCCAGGTGGTGCCGCCGTCGGTCGTCTTGAGGATCGTGCCCCCATCTCCGACCGCCCAGGCGGTCGTCTCCGACGCCGCCGCCACGCCGGAGAAGGCGGTCGTGCCGGAGCTCTGGGCCGTCCAGGTGGTGCCGCCGTCGGTCGTCTTGAGGATCGTGCCACTGCCGACGGTGCCGCCCACCACCCAGGCGGTCGTCGCCGACGCCGCCGCAACGCCCTTGAGGACGGTGGTCGTGTGGGAGACCTGCCCGGCCCAGTTGGCCCCGCCGTCGGTCGTCTTGCGGATCGTGCCCGCGATGCCGACGGCCCAGGCGGTGGTCTCCGACGCCGCGGCCACGCGGTTGAGGTGTTGGGTCGTGCCGGAGGCCTGGGGGGCCCAGGCGGCGGCGGCGGCGGGCACGGGGCGGCCGGGGGCGAGCAGCGCGGCGAGCGCCAGCACCGGCGCCGCCGCGACGGCCCCCCGCCGGCCGAGGCGGCTGAGGGGCGCGCCGCTGCGGCGCGTATTTGGGGCACAGGTGGACGCGGGCATCGAGTGGGGTCTCCTGGGGGCGGGCGCGGCGTCGGCGCACCGCGCGGCCAGTCCCAAGCGGCGCCCCGGCACCCGCGGGTAGTCACAGCCCTCGATCCTAGCAGGGTCGGGATTGCCCGAACAAGGGAGTCACCTACGAGAATCACCTACCATCGGTCGTGTGGCCGACGTCGTTCGACCCCGGCGAGGTTGACGCCGCCCGGGCGCAGCGGTTGTGCCGTCGGCGCCACGGTCGTCGGGAAGGTCGGCGGCGCGCGGCCCGGCCGGCGTCGTGGGTCGGCGATTCGCGGTCGCCGCCGGCGCCGAAATGGGCTAACGCGCCCGCGCCGAACGGGCTATAGGCAGGCGGCCGCCGTTTCGGCAGAGTGGCCGGCACCTGGCCCTGGCCAGGCAGAGGACGAGCTGAGAGAGCAGCACGCAGCCGGGTCGAGCACCATCGTGGGCCTCGCCGCCTCGTGGCCGATCCCCCGGCCCCCCGTCACGGCCTACGCCTACGGCGTGGCGCTGGCCGGCCTGGCGTCGCTGGTCGCCTCGGCCCGCGACCTGCCGCTCGACCGCTGGCACGATCTGGCGCTGTTCGGGGTCGTCGGCGCGCTCGCGCAGCTCATGCCGGTGCGGATCTTCGGGCGCCGCTCGGTCTCGGTCGCCTTCGCGGTCACCTTCGCCAGCCTCGTCTCCTTCGGCGCGCCGGCCGCCGTCTGGGTCAACCTCGCGAGCGGGCTGGTGGTGTGCTGCCGCCCGCGCCGCAAGCCGTTGGGGAAGATGGCGCTCGACGTCGGCGCGCCGACGCTCAGCGCCTACGCCGCTGGCGCGCTGTACGCGGGGCTCGGCGGCGCCGCCCAGCCCGTGGCCGCCGACTGGGCGCTGCTCCCGCCCTCGATCCTCGCGATCACGGCGTACTTCCTCCTCAGCTCCGGCCTCCTCGCCGCCGCGATCGCGCTCAGCACGCATAGCGCCATCACCAGCGTCTGGCGCGACGACTACCGTTGGGTCGCGCCGAACTACGTCGGCCTCGGCCTGCTCGGCCTCGGCATCGCGGTGGCCTACCGCGCCAGCGGCGTGCTCGGCCTGGTCGCCTTCGTCATCCCGCTCGCCATCGCCGGCTACGCCTTCCGCCTCTACGCGGCCGAGGCGCGGATGGCCCGCCGCTGGCGCGAGCAGGTGCGGCTCACCGGCGCGATGCTCTCGGCCAGCCCGGACCTGCTGCTGCGGCTGGACCGCCAGGGTCGCGTCGTCGCCGCCTCATCCGGCGACCCGGCGCTGCTGCCCGCGCCGGCCGAGCAGCTGCTCGGCCGCCCGGTCGGCGAGGTCATGCCGCCGGCGTTCGCCGATCCCATCCTCGCCCAGATCGCCCGCACGCTCGCCTCGCGCGCGATGCAGACCTACGAGTACGCGGCCGCGCTGGCCGACGGCACCGTCCGCGACTTCGAAGCGCGCCTGGTCGTCGGCGGCGAGGACGAGGTGCTCGCGATCGTGCGCGACAACACGCCGCGCAAGGAGCTCGAACGGCAGCTCGCCCACCAGGCGTTCCACGACGTGTTGACCGGCCTGCCCAACCGCGCGCTGTTCGTCGATCGGCTCGACCACGCGCTCGTCCGCGCCGGGCGCCGCCACGCGTCGGTCGCCGTCCTGTTCCTCGACCTCGACCGCTTCAAGGTGGTCAACGACAGCCTCGGCCACGACGTCGGCGACAACCTGCTCGTCGCGGTCGCCCAGCGGCTGCGCGGCTGCGTGCGCAGCGGCGACACCGTCGCCCGGCTCGGCGGTGACGAGTTCACGGTGCTGCTCGAGGACATCGCCGCGGCGGCCGACGCCGGCCAGGTCGCCGAGCGGATCATGGCGGCGATGCAGGCGCCGTTCGAGCTCGCCGGCCACGAGCTCTGCATCAGCGCCAGCATCGGCATCGCCGTCAGCGGGGGGCATGGCGTTCGGCCGGACGACCTGCTGCGCGACGCCGACGCGGCGCTCTACCGGAGCAAGAGCCGCGGGAAGGCGCGCTACGAGGTGTTCGACGCGAGCATGCAGGCACGCGCGCTGGAGCGGCTGCGGCTGGAGAACGAGCTGCGCCACGGCATCGACCGCGGCGACCTGCGCGTCCACTACCAGCCGATGGTGCGTCTGGCGACCGGGCGCATCGCCGCCGTCGAGGCGTTGGTCCGCTGGGAGCACCCTGAGCGCGGGTTCATCCCGCCCGGCGACTTCATACCGCTCGCCGAGGAGTCGAGCCTGATCTTGCCGCTCAGCCGCTGGGTGCTTGCCGAGGCGTGCCGCCAGGCCAGCCAGTGGCGTGGCGGCGGCCGCGACCAGCCGGCCATCGGCGTCAGCGTCAACCTCTCGCTTCGCCAGTTCCAGCACCCGTCGCTCGTCGACGAAGTCGCCGCGGCGCTGCACGCCTCGGGCCTCGAGCCTCGGCGGCTGACGCTCGAGATCACCGAGGGGATGATGATGGAGGCCGCCGAGGCGGCCAGCGCCATCCTGGGCGACCTCAAGGCGCTCGGCGTGCGGCTTGCGATCGACGACTTCGGCACGGGCTACTCGAGCCTCGGCTACCTGAAGCGCTTCCCGATCGACCAGCTCAAGATCGACCGGTCGTTCGTGGCCGGCCTCGGCCGCGACCCGGAGGACACCGCGATCGTCCACGCGGTCGTCCGGCTCGCCCACACGCTCGGCCTGGAGGTCACCGCCGAGGGCATCGAGACGGCGGCGCAGCTCGAAGCGCTGCGCGCGACCGGCTGCGAGCATGGCCAGGGCTACTACTTCGCGCGGCCCCTGCCCGCCGGCGCCGTCGAGCGGCTCTTCGTGCTGGCCCCGGTCGCCTAGGTGGGGGGCGGGAACAATTCGCCGACGTCCGCCTCGAAGCCGGGCAGGAGCGGACTCGTCAGCCTGTCGCCCTGCCGGAGCGTCAGCTCGAGCCGGAGCCGGGCCTCCCTGCGCCGGTGGACTTGGACGGAGCGGTCCACCCAGTCGGCGATCCAGTACTCCTCGACACCCCGGCGGGAATAGAGGTCGAGCTTCACCTCCAGGTCGCGCTCGCGGTTGCGGCGTCCGGGTGAGAGCACCTCGACGACCAGATCTGGCGCGGCGTGGAGCTTGTGGTCGTCGCCGACGAGGTGCGCGAACCGCTCACGGCGCACCCAGACGAGGTCCGGCGCGACGGCCTCGTCCTCCGCGAAGATGACGCCCGGCGCCGGGAGGATGATGCCGAGGCCAGCCCGACGGTCCCACTCCCTCAAAGCCCCGCCAAACTGGATCGTCGTGTACTGGTGCTCCCAGGATGGCTGCGTCGACACGTGCAGCTCTCCGTCGATCAGCTCGTAGCGGGTGTCGTCGACGGGGTCGGGGATGTGGGCCAGGTCGGCGATCGTCAGCCGTTCGCGGACGCTCACGGGTCGGATCGTACCACTCCGGGGCGCACTCATCCCCGGTTGCGCAGCCGC
>DASRFH010000042.1:0-31160 GCA_035651675.1 Chloroflexota bacterium
GGTTGAGGGTTGAGGGTTGAGGGTTGAGGGTTGAGGGTTGAGGGTTGAGGGTTGAGGGTTGAGGGTGGGCGAGCCCCGGTCCCTCCCCCAAGACCCAGGAGTCGCTCCCCGGCGCCGCCGCCGCGCCCGAGGGTCGAAGGCGGCGGGCCTCGTCGTTCCTCCCTCAACCCTCAATCCTCAACCAACCCTCAACCAACCCTCAACCCGCACGCCTCCCTAAGGAACCGCTCCGCGTTGCCGCCGACGATCTTCGCTTTGTCCTCGGCGCTCAGGAACTCGCAGTGGCGCCGCACCCAGTCGAGCAGCTGCCGGTAGGTGCCGTAGTTCAGCGTGGGCGGGTAGTCGGTGCCCCACATGATCCGGTCGACGCCGAACTCCTGGACTGCCCAGCGGAGCGTCTCCTGCGCTTTGGGGTAGGGGTACTCCTGCTCGGGCCCCCAGAACAGCGGGAGCGCGGCCAGGTCCACCCAGCCGCGGGATGGGTCGACGTTGGCGAGGCGCGCGCGCTCCTGCCAGCCCTCGCCGGGCGCACCGCCGACGTGCGTGACGACCAGGTGCACGCGCGGGAAGCTTTCGACGACGCGGCGGAGCTGGGGCACGACGTCGAGCGGCGCGCCGTTGACGTCGATCACCAACGGTCGGCCGAGGGCGTTCAAGCGCTCGAAGACGCGCATCTCCGCGTCGCCGTCGAACCGGAACGCCGGCCGCAGCCGCAGGGTCGACGGCAACTCGATCTTGAGGCCGGCCATGCCGTTCTCGACCAGGCGCTCGAGCTGGTCGGGCGCCTCGGGCTGGCCCATGCCGCCGAGGTAGGCGAAGCCGCTGAACCGGTCCGGCCAGCGCCGGACGCACTCCAGGACGAGCTCGTTCTGGTTGCCGTAGGCGTGGTGCTGGACGAGGAAGGTGTGGTCGACGCCGACCTGGTCCATGTACCCGAGCAGCACCTCCGGCGGGCTGGCCGGTGGGTCGAACGACGGCGGGAACATCTGGGCGACCTGGCCCTGGTCCTGCACCTTCCCGTAGCGCAGCGGCTCGCGGAAGCCGGTCATCACGCGGGCGACGTGGGCGTGGCAGTCGACGATCACGGGATTGCCCTCCGGAGGTGTCGGTCGACCGCTATTTTGGCCGCAGTCCACGACCGGCGCGACTCGGGCGGAGCGCGCGGGGACGTCGCAGGAGGTAGGACCCCCCGGGAGGACGACCTGGGCCGCCTCCACAGTACTTATGTGGCCGCCGCGCCCCGCCGCGGCTGGACGGTGCGCTCTTTAGTTCTCCTTTATCTAATAGTTAGCTGTACTAATGTATGTTCGTCGGCAGGCGGGGACCGATCCCGCACGATCTGAGGAGTAACGATCATGGCGCACTGGTCATTCCGCCCGCTCGGTCTGGCGCGCGCGGCCGCCGTCGGCGCGGTCGTGGCGGCCTCGCTGGCCGGGGCGACGACCGCCGGCGCCGCGTCCGACGACCCGCCCCTGCTCGACCACCAGGTGGCGGAGCATCTCCTTGCCGGCCAGGCGGCACGGTTCCGGTTCACCTACGGCGGCCCCGGCGACGTGGCCGAGATTGTCATCCTCCCGGCGAGGGACGGCGCCCAGCTGGACGTGCGCGTGTTGGGGCCGGACGAGGCGCCGGTGGAGGTGTACGGTCAGGCCGCCGGGAAGTTCGCGATCAAGGACGACGTGGTGACGGGCGAGGCCGGCATCTACACCGTCGAGGTGACCAATCGGGACCAGGCCGCGGTCGACTTCTTGATCGACGAGGACGAGGCACCGTCGTCGGGCGAGATGCCGACCAACACGATCGCCCGACCTGGCGACGCGGGATCGGACGTCGTCCCGGTGGCTGGCGGGGGCTAGGCCCAATACGGTTCACTTGAGCAGCGGCGCCTGGGCGTCACGCCCTCACCCTGGCCCTCTCCCAGGGTAGACGGAGAGAGGACGGCCTCAGGCGGCACGTGCCTCGCGTCGGCTTGGTTCGTCCCGGCAGCGCGCGGGCGCGGCGCCGGTCAGGCGCCTGAACCACGTGTAGCCGAACCACATGCCCAGGAAGCCGACGAGCAGCAGCGCACCGGCGACCGCGCCAGCGGTCGCCGACCCCGTGACTTTCGCGTAGACGACGTACACGTCACCGGCGATGCCGAACGCCAGGGGAACCATCGAAATGAGCATGACCCGGCTGGCGAAGCGCTCGAAGTGGACGGTGTCCTCGCCACGCTCGGCGATCCGGTGGTAGGCCGGCGGCGTCATCATCAGGAGCACGGCCAACGCTAGCAGCACCAGGCTGGCGAGGTGGACCTCCTTGGAGACAGCCGGCAGCTTGTCGAACGCGTCGGTCAGCACGCCGGCGAGCTGGAAGCCGAGCAGTGCCTGCGCGCCGGGGATGACGACGCGCAGCTCGGTCAGGACGTTCTTGACCTTCGTCTGGACGTCGGTTGGCTCGGGCATCTCGTTGTCCTCCTGCGGCTCGGGGCGAGGGTCGCGGCGCCGGTCGAGCTCGGGGAGGCCGTACCAGCAGGCGAGCGCGGCGACCGCGCCGCCGAGCCCGATCGCGAGCCCAGCCGGGTTGCCGACGATCGCGGCCGCCGCGACGTACAGCTCGATCGCGACGCCGATCGCGAACGGCATCAGCGCCAGCCCCAGCACGCCGGTCACGAACTGCTTCAGCTCCGGCACGTCCTCGGCGCGCAGCACGATGCGGTGGTAGGCGCAGGGCCACAGCAGCAGCGCGAGCGCAACGAGCTGGAGGGCCAGCCCGGCAAGCTTCGCCTCTTGCGACGACCAGGGGAGGCTCGGGAACCGCTGGCCGAAGGGCGCCTCGAGGCCGAAGCCGACCAAGATGTGGACGACGAGGACGAGCGTGCGCGCCTCGTTCAGCGCCGTGTCGACTTGGTCCCTCATCTGCGGTCGGCTCCGAAAGCCGGGGGCTGACCTTGCCAGCTCTGGCGTGCCAAGGGGCAAGTCGAGTGCCGGCTGGCGCGTCTTGTCGTCGAGTCGGCTCACTTACCAAAAGCGCGCTTGCCGGGACTGCCCGCCGCCGGTAAGATGCGCGCACAGCGGTTCCACTTTTCGCAAGCGCGCGCGTTCTCCCACCGGGGGAAGGCCGGTGGGTCGTTCTTCGCGTCCGCCTGGAGGAAAGTAGGAATGTTCCGCGCTCGCTTCACGCGTCGCGCCGTGCTAGGCGCAGTGGTCACGTCCGCGGCCGCCGCCGCTGTCTCTGCCTGCGGTGGCTCGGCGCCGGCGCCGACGTCGGCGCCGGCCCAACCGACCAAACCGGCCGCGGCCCAACCGACCAAACCGGCCGCGGCCGAGCCGACCAAGCCGGCCGCGGCGCCCGCCAACGTCAACCCGCCCGGCGGCGCGGTGAACCCGCCCGGTGGCGCGCCGGCCGCGACGGCGGCTCCGACCGTGGTGCCAGTCCAGGCAGCGGCCGGGCAGACGGTCGTGCGCGTCATGAACCGAAACGACGTCCGCTACCAGAAGTTCATGGAGGACTGGATCAAGGGCTTCGAGGCGAAGAACTCGAAGATCAAGATCCAGAACGAGCCGATCCCGAACGACTGGGAGCAGAAGCTCACAGCTGCGCTCGCGGCCGGCGCCGCACCGGACACGGCCGCCGTCTACGGCCACTGGTTCCGCATCTACATGGAGAAGAACCAGATCGTCGAGCTGACGCAGTACGTGTCCAAGGACTTCAAGGCCGACGACACGAACGACTTCCTACCCGGCCAGTGGAAGGGGATGCAGCTCAACGGCAAGCAGCTCGCCATCCCGCAGTACATCAACATCAACGCGCTCTACGTCAACAAGGACGCGGCCAAAGAGATGAGCGCTGAGATCCCGGGCAACGACTACTCGTACGAGCAGATGCTGGCGTTCATCACGAAGATGCACAAGAAGACCGGCGACAAAGTCGATCGGTTCGGCTTCACGACCGGCCTGACCGACGACGGCTTCATCCGCGTCATCTCGCTGATCTGGGGCCAAGGGGGGCAGATCAACCCGCCCGACGACATCAACAAGTTCACGTTCACCAAGCCGGAGACGGTCAAGGCGTTCCAGTGGATCCACGACATCTTCTGGAAGCTCAAGATCGGCGCCGTCACCGCCGCCGACATGGGCGGCCTGGCCAGTCAGGGCGACGCGTTCTGGGCCGGCAAGCTCGGCACGATGTTCCAGGGGATGCACTTCTTCGGCGTCATCCCCGAGGGCCTGAAGATGCAATTCGACGTCCTACCGCCGCCGAAGGGCCCGGGTGGGCGGGGCCAGCGCGCCTCGATGGACGGCTACATCATCGCCAAGAGCACCAAGGCCGCCGACCAGTCGTGGGATGCGATCAAGGACCTCACCTCGCCGGACGTCGAGAAGGCACAGGCGAAGGCCGCCTACCTGATCCCGTCCCGCAGGTCGGGCTTCGACACCTACACCTCGATGTTCCCGGACAAGAACGTCAAGGCTGTCCTGTCGACGACCGACGAGGCACGCCCGGACCCGCGGTCGATGTGGAACAACGCCGCGCCAACCTGGAACGCGATCAAGCCGATCAACGAGGAGCTCTTCGTCGTGAACAAGATCACGGTCGAAGAGGCGATGCAGAAGATGCAGGCCGCCGCGGAGAAAGCCCAGAAGGAAGGGTAACCGCCCGTGCTCGGTTGGTACAGCCGGCTCAGCTTCTCGCGCAAGGAGGAGCTGGCCGGCTACCTCTTCATCCTGCCCTGGCTGATCGGGTTCGTGGTCTTCCAGGCCGGCGCGATGGTGACCGCGTTGGCCATGTCGTTCCTGAAGGCCGACTTCCTGAGCCCGCCGACCTTCGTCGGCACCCGGAACTTCGAGCGGCTGATCGACGACGACACGTTCTTCAAGGCGCTCGGCAACACCGCGGTCTACGCGCTCGGGCGCATGCCGTTCGTGATCGTGATCGGGCTGTCGATCGCGCTGCTGCTCAACCGCGACCGGTGGGGCGTGCGCGGTATGCGCACCCTCTACTTCCTGCCGTCGGTCACCAGCGGCGTGGCGGTCGCACTGCTCTGGATCTGGATGTTCAACCCGGACTACGGGCTGATCAACAGCTTCCTGGCGCTCTTCGGCATCCGGGGGCCGGGCTGGATCTGGACCGAGGAGTGGGCGCTGCCGGGGCTGATCGTCGTCAGCCTCTGGGGCGTCGGGAGCTCGATGCTGATCTACCTCGCGGGTCTGCGCGGCGTGCCGGTCGAGCTGTACGAGGCGGCCTCGCTCGACGGGGCCGGGCCGGCGCGCAAGTTCTTCCGGATCACGCTGCCGATGATCTCGCCGACCCTCTTTTACACCCTGATCACCGGCATCATCTTCTCGTACCAGGTCTTCCTGAACGCCTACATCCTGACCAACGGTGGGCCGAACAACGCGACGCTGACGATGGTGCTCTACGTCTATCGGAAGGCGTTCCAGGAGTTCCAGATGGGCTACGCCTCGGCGGTCGCCTGGGTGTTGTTCATGATCATCCTGCTCTTCACGCTGCTGGTCTTCCGCTCGTCGAGCGCGTGGGTGTACTACGAGGGCGGTCTGCGGCGGACGGGGCCGGGGACGTGAGCGCGGCGGTCGTCGTCGGCAGCCAGGCCGAGGAGCGTGCCCGGGCCCGGGCGAAGCTGCTGCGCAGGGCACCGCTCGAGGTCCTGTGGGCGGTCGCCGCGTTCGGCGGTGCGGTCCTGTTCGTCGTGCCGTTCGCCTGGATGCTCTCCACCTCGCTGAAAGAGGAGGCCCAGGCGTTCGTCTTCCCGCCGATCTGGATCCCCGACCCCGTCAAGTGGTCGACCTACCTCGACGTGTTCACGATCCAGCCGACCGGGCTCTTCCTGCGCAACACGGTGATCGTCGCGGGGCTGGCCGTGCTCGGCGACGTGCTCTCGTCGTCGCTGGTCGCCTTCGGCTTCGCGCGGCTGCGCTTCCGTGGGCGCGACAAGCTGTTCATCCTGCTGCTGGCGACGCTGATGCTGCCGCAGCACGTCACGCTCATCCCCCATTACATCCTCTTCCGCCTCCTCGGCTGGGTGAATACCTGGCTGCCGCTGATCGTGCCGTACTGGTTCTCGACCCCGCTGGCGGTCTTCCTGCTGCGCCAGTTCTTCCTGACGATCTCCTACGAGGTGGACGACGCGGCGCGGATCGACGGCGCCGGCTTCCTCGACCTCTTCTGGCGGATCGCGCTGCCGCTAGCCAAGCCGGCGATCGGCGTCGTCGCGATGATGGCGATCGTCACCCGCTGGAACGAGTTCACCGAGCCGCTCATCTACCTGTCGACCAAGGACCAGTTCACGATCTCGGTCGGCCTGCGCGCCTTCCAGACCGAGCAGAACTTCCTGCACGTGCCGGTGCTGATGGCGAGCTCGACGGTCGCCGTGCTGCCGCTGATCGTGCTGTTCTTCGCCGGGCAGAGGTTCTTCGTCCAGGGCATCTCGCTCTCCGGTATGCGGTAGGAGCTTGCGGGCGTCTGGCTCGTGATGTATAGTTACATCACTATGAGTAGAAGGACGCAGGTCGTCCTGACCGACGACCTGTACGAGAGGCTGAGCCGGGAGTCGGCACGGACCGGCGCGTCGCTGGGCGAGCTGGTGCGGCGCGCCGTCGACATGGCGTATCCGGCCGAAGGCGCGGACGACCCGCTGAAGGTGCTGCGCGAGACGGCCGGCGCCTGGGCGTACCGCGCCGAGGATGGCGCGGACGGCGCGGCGTACGTCGAGAAGCTGCGGCGGGGGATAGGGCGGCGGCTGGCGCGCTGATCGTCGTCGACACGTCGGTCATCGTCGACCACCTGCGGAACGACCCGCGGGCCACGAGCCTGCTCGCCGCCGCCGTCGAATCGCGGGGGACGCTGGTCGGGTCGGTGATGACCCGTGTCGAGGTGCTGACCGGCATGCGCCCGAGCGAGGAGCTGCCGACCCACCGGCTGCTTCGCCTCTTCGAGTGGGTGCCGGTCGACCGGAGGATCGCCGACCGCGCGGGTGAGCTCGGCCGCCGCTACCTCGGGTCGCATCCGGGCGTCGACCCCGTCGACCTCGTCATCGCGGCGACCGTGGAGCTGCTCGGCGCGGAGCTGTGGACGCGGAACCTGAAGCACTTCCCGATGATGCCAGGCCTGCGGGAGCCCTACGCCGATCTCAGCCCTTGACGCCGGTGAACACGACGCCCTGGATGAAGATCCGCTGGAAGAAGAAGAACAGCAGCAGGCAAGGCAGCATTACGAGGACCGACATCGCCATCAGGTAGTTCCAGCGCATCCCGCCCTGCGACACGCGCAGCATGTTCAGCCCGATCGCGAGCGTGTAGTTCTCCTGCGAGTTCAGGTAGATGAGCGGGAAGAAGAAGTCGTTCCAGTGGAACACGAAAGAGAAGATCGCGACAGCGCCGAGCACCGGCTTCGACATCGGCAGGATGATCCGGCTGTAGCAGGTGAAGGTGTTGGCGCCGTCGATGCGCGCGGCGTCCTCGAGCTCGAACGGGATCGTCAGGAAGAACTGTCGGAAGAGGAAGATGAAGAACGCGCTCGACCCGAAGAAGGCCGGGATGGTCAGCGGCAGCAGCGTGTTCGTCCAGCCGAGCTGGCGGAAGAGGATGAAGCGCGGGATCGCAACCGCGTAGACCGGCAGCAGGATCGTCGCCAGCACGCAGGTGAAGAGTGGCCCGCGGCCAGGGAAGCGGAGCCGCGCGAACCCGTAGGCGACGAGCGAGCAGCTCAAGATGTCGCCGAGCATCGCCGCGCCGGTGACGACCACGGTGTTCCTCAAGAAAATGTGGAAGGGGAGGAGCCGCACTGCCTCCGGGTAGTTGTTCCAGTAGACAGGTACCGGGATCCAGATCGGCGGCGAAGCGAAGATCTGGCTTTCGTCCTTCAGCGAGGCTGAGATCATCCAGACGAACGGCACGGAGACGAACGCGCCGACCGCCAGGATCACCGCGTAGGTCAGGGTGCGGCCGACGTACCGCCAGATGCGCAGGTTCCACTGCCGTTGCGTGCGCGCTGGCGCGGCGACCGCGGTCTGGCTCACCGCGCCCTCCGCTCGCCGGCCTCGTAGTAGACCCAACGGCTCGAGCTCCAGAAGGAGAGGATCGTGAGCGCCAGAGCGAGGAGGAACAGGATCCAGCCGAGCGCGGCGGCGTAGCCCATCTTGAGGAAGGAGAAGCCGTTCAAGTACAGGTAGAGCACGTACACCATCGTGGCGTTCGCCGGGCCGCCGTTAGTCAGCACGTACGGGTTCGTGAACACCTGGAAAGCGCCGATCATCCCGACGATGAGCTGGAAGAAGAGGACGGGGGTCATCAGCGGTACGGTCACGTTCCAGAAGCGCCGAAGGGCGCTGGCGCCGTCGATTTGCGCGGCCTCGAAGAGCTCGGTAGGGATCCCCTGCAGCCCGGCGAGGTAGATCACGATGCCGCCGCCGACGTTCCAGAGCCCGATGATGATCAGCGCCGGGAGCGCCCAGCGCGTGCTGAGGAGCCAACCGAGCGGCTCGATGCCGAACAGGGCGAGGAACCGGTTAGCCAGGCCGAGCTCGGGGTTGAAGACCCAGAGCCAGAGAAGAGCGACGGCAACGCCAGACACGACGGCTGGCAGGTAGAAGACCGTGCGCCACAACGCGACGAAGCGGACGTTCTGGTTGAGCAGCAGCGCCAGCCCGAAGCCGAGCGCGATCGACAGCGGCACGTGGACGGCCGTGTAGATCAGCGTCACCTTGAGCGAGAGCCAGAAGATCGGGTCAACCACCAGATCTGCGTAATTCTTGAGCCCGATGAAGTCGGGCGGCGCCAGCAGCGACCAGTCGGTCAGGCTGACCCCCAGCGAGCCGAGGATCGGGCCGCCGACGAAGAGCACGAAGCCGATCAGCCAGGGGGCGATGCAGAGGTAACCCTCGAGGGCCTCGCGGCGCTGGGCGCGCGTCAAAGTCGCCCCTCAGTCCTTGGCCTCACCTCCCCGGAGGCGAGAGGAGAAAGGGGCGTCTTGGGGGTGGCACCCCCAGGGCCCCCCGGCGCGCCCTGTCCTGGACACGCCGGGGCTGCACCCCTGGACCCCAGCACCTTCCTCAGCCTCCGAAGAGGGCGTTTATCTTCGGCTCGGCGGTCTTCATCGCGTCGGCGAGTGACTTCTCGCCGTTACGGGCGAGCGTGATCTCGTCGTTGAGGATCTTCTCCATCTCGAGCCACTTGGTGGTCAGCGGCACGTAGCTGATTTCGTTGTTCTCGAACGCGTCGAACACGACACGCGCGTTCTTCACCGGGCTCTTCTCGAGGAAGTACTGCTTGTTGTCCTCGAACGCCGTCATCGACGTGTATTTGTCGATATTCGACTTGTTCTGGCCGAGTGGGTCGAACGAGAGGTAGCGCCATGCCTGGTCGACGCTCTTCGAACCGGCCGGGAGCGCCGTCGCGTTTGGCTTGTAGACGGTGCGCCGATACCCGGTGCGCGGGCTCTTCGGTATCGGTGCGATCGCCCAGTCGAAGTCCTTGATGTTCCGGAAGTCGGCGCCGCCCCAGATGCCGGTGACCAGCATGGCCAGCTTCTTGGCCTGGAACGCCTTGTAATCGCCGCCGAGCGCCTGGTTCTCCTCGGGCAGCGGCGCGACCTTGTGGACCTTGATCAAGTCGATCTGGAACTGCACCGCCTCGAGCAGTTCTGCTGACTGGAGCGTCGCCTTCGTCTTCTCCTTGTTCATCGTGTCCGCGCCGTTCGACTGGATGAACGGGTAGACCGAGTTAGAGAGCGGGTACGAGCCTGTGCCGAACACCTTGTCGGCGCCCGAGCCCTTGGTGAGCTTCTTGGCGGTGTCGAGGTAAGCGTTCCAGTCCCACTTGCCGGCCTTGTCCTGCTCGTACGGCGTCGGGATGCCGGCGTCCTTGAACATCGTCTCGTTGTAGAAGAGGATGCGCGGGCTCTCGACCGTGACGTTCGAATACGTCTTGCCGGCGACGGCGTGGTGGTCGGGGATGGGAAACATCCCTTTGATCACCTTGACGCTCGCGTACTCCTTGTCGGCCTGGACCTTGTCGTCGAGCGGGCGCAGCATCTTGCGCTCGACGAAGTTGAGCACCCAGTAGGCGTCGACTCCCATAATGTCGGGCACGTCGCCGCCGGCGATCATCGTTATTAGCTTGTCCCGATAGTTCTCCCACGGGATCGCGATGAAGTCCATCTCGATGTCCGGGTTGGCGTCGAGGAACCGCTTATCGGTCTGCTTGGCGATGTCGATCTGGTCCGGGCTGCCCCAGAACGCCCGGCGCAGCTTCACCTTCGCCCCACCGCCAGCGGGCGCTTGAGCCGCGTTGGGCTGGGTGCCGCCGGCGCTCCCTGAGACGGCTGGCGCGGCCGTCGGAGCGGCCGGCGGGCCTCCGCAGGCCGCCAACAGGATGGCTGACCCGGCCAGCAGGAACGTGCGACGCGACGCGAGCTTCGTCATGCCAATACTCCTTCCTTCAACGCGTACTCCGGCAGAGGCGCAGGAGCCGCCCCGAACCGCACGGCTAGGTCTTGGTTCCACGGCAGGGCTAGCAGCGCCTCGACGGCGCGCTCGGCCTGCTCCAACGTCTGGCAGCGGTGGTCATCCAGGATGCACTGGACGAGGACGGCGCGGTCGCTCGAGGTGTAGGCGAGGAGGTGCATCTCGGCGAGCTGGATGCGCGGCCAGAGCACCATGCGCATCAGCTTCTCGGGCAGCCGTGGCACTTGGAGCAGCCGGATGCCGCCAGCGTCCACCAGCGCCTTCCCCTCCACAACCACGTCGTCGGCGATGCCCGGGATTGCGCCGTCGTTGCGCACGTTGACCTGGAAGATACCCGGGTGGTCATTGGCGATCGCGTCTATGATCGGCACCTGGATCTCCCGCGTCCGCTCGGGCGGAAAGGCATCGGTCACGCGCGCCGAACGGTCAGCCGCGACGGCCGCGATCTGGTCGAGTCGCGCGTCGAGTCGCGCAAGGTACCGGCTCCAGCCGAGCTCCGAGTCGAAGCCGCCGAGGTGGCCCCACCAGCGCTGCTTCGTCGCCAGGTCTACGTGGTAGTACCACTCGGAGAAGCAGCGCGAGGCGTCGCCGATCGGCATAAGGCCGACGCGGCGGTAGTGGTCGACCGCCGCGCGCGAGAGCTGCGTGTCGCTGAATCCGCCCCGGAAGTCCCGCCAGTAGTCGGCCGCCTTCGTCGCGATCCACTCGTCGAGCAGCGGGTAGAGGTCACGGCCCCTGTGGCGGAAATGGGTCAAATAGACCCAGTGGTTGACGCCTGGCGCCTCCCACTCGACCTCCTCGAACGGGACGCCGATCGCATCGCACAGCCGCGGCAGGCCGTGGTACGTGCCGTGGCAGAGGCCGACGACCTTCGCGCCTGTTTCGCGCGCTATGATCGTGCAGCCCTCGAAGACCGGGTTCGACGACTGGATTAGCCAGGCGTTCGGACAGATACGTTCGACGTCGCGGGCGACCGAGAGCATCAGGTCGAGTTGGTGGAGGTGGGTCTGGATGCGCAGGCCGCGGTAGAAGCCGAGTTGATCGGCAAGCCGGCGCCATTCCTCCTCCCACGTGTGGCTGCCAACCAGCGCCGTGTTCAGCACAAAGTCGGCATCGCGCAGTGCGGCCTCGCGCTCAAGCGTCGCCTCGAACCGCAGGTCTATGCCAAGCTCGGCCACGTAGCGCTGGGCTAGGTCCAAGATCCGCTCTAGGCGCCGCCGGTCCACGTCCATGAAAGTGACGAGACTGCCCCGCAGCGAGTCTGCCAGACAGAGGTCGCGGACCAGCCCCAGCGAGAACGTTGCGCTGCCGGCGCCGATCACGCCGAGCTTGATCGCCTTACCCATCGGTCCGGCCCCTTCCTGCGCGCTCCATCCTATCAGCCGTGCGGGCCGATCGTGGCGATCCCGTGGCTGGACGCTCGGTCGGCGCCAGCGCCGCTCCCGCCGATGTCGCCGTCTGTCGTGGAGGTGGATCGGTCGAATGAGGCCCACGCGGTTGGGACGAAGTCACCCACCGCGGCGAGGACCAAACGACGTGTCACCATGGACTTTTTGGAGGCTACGGTCGGAGTATCTGTCCGTCCGCGCTGGGACCGGAAGCCTCAAAGATCAAAGCCAATCGTGTCGCGCCCGTTGCTTGGGATAACGTCTGGCTCGTGACGTCTTTGCTTGTGGTGGGTCTCGTCCGTGGGGCGGCGTGGGCGCGCGAGGCGGCCAAAGCGCGCGACATCCAGCTCGCCGGCATCGTCGATCTCGACGAAGAGAAGCTCGGGCGGGTCGGCGACGAGCTCGGCGTGCCGCACGCGAACCGCTTCGCGAGCTTCGAGGCCGCGCTCGCGGCGCCAGCCGACGTGGTCGTCTTGGCTGTGCCGACGCCGCTGCACAAGCCGCTGAGCCTGGCCGCGCTCGAGGCCGGCCGCCACGTGATCTGCGAGAAACCGCTGGCGGCCAGCCTCGAGGAGGGCCGCGAGCTGCGCGACGCCGTCGCGACGTACGACCGCCGGTACATGATCGGCGAGCAGTACCGGTTCGCCGACGGGGTGGAGAACCTGCGGCGCGCGGTCCAATCGGGCTTGATCGGCCGGGTTGGCTACATCGAGCATCAGTTCCTCCGGATGCACACGCCCTCGCGCGCGGCGCACTGGGCGCACGACCTCGACAGTGCCATCCCGGAGATGAGCGTCCACCACTTCGACATGTGGTGGTACGCGACCGGCCAGCGGATCGTCGAGATCCGCGCCGACCCCTTCAACCCGTCCTGGAACCCGCCCGGCCGCAGGTTCGGCTATTCGATGCGCGCCACCCTCGAGGACGGCACGCACGTCCACTACCTCGCCTGCCGGGCCGAGTCGCGGCCTCAGACGAGCTGGCATGGCGTCATCACAATCGTCGGCGACGAGGGCGCGCTGACGTGGGACGGCAACGGACCGGCGGTGACGTATTCGCGGCGGCTGCCCAGTCCCGACCCGCGTCAGCAGCAACTCGCGGTCGGGCCGGTTAGCTACGTGAACAACGGGACGGTCGGTAACGCGACGATGAACCTGATGGTGCGTGAGTTGGTCGATGCGATCCGGGAGGGGCGGCCACACCAGTGCGACGTCGCCGACAACTGGCCGAGCTTCGCCACCGCGATGGCCGCGCTGGAGTCGGTCCGCGGCGGTGGCGTGCCGGTGAAGGTTGCCGCCTCGTGAAGCTCGGCGCCGTCAAAACCCAAAAGCTTAGGGCACAGATCCCGTGGAGCCATTGACCGGGTCGGACCCCCTCCGTAGATTGCTCAAAACGTTTGGAGGAGGGAGAGACATGGCCCGCATGACCCGACGGAACCTGGTTCGCGAAGCGCTTGGCCTATCGGCCCTCGGGTTGCTCGCCGCCTGCGGTCAGGCAGCCGCTCCGACTGCCGCGCCGCCCCCGGCGCAGGCGGCCGGCTCCAGCGCCGCCGTGGCCCCGGCGGCGACGACGGCCCCGCAGCCGGCCGCTGCCCAGCCCGCCGCTGGTGCACAGAAGGTGACGCTGCGCAGGATGTACTGGGGCAGTCCAGACCAGATGCAGATCGAGGTCGACGTCGACAAGCGGTTCACCGACGCCAACCCCAACTACACGATCGAGCCGATCGGCGTGCCGTGGCCGAACTACCGCGACAAGCTGCTCACCATGATCGCGGGCGGCGACCTGCCGCACGTGATGATGGTGGACGCCTACTGGTTCCCCGACTTCGTCAACAAGAAGCTGCTGCGGCCGCTCGACGACTACCTGGCGAAGGACAAGGAGTACACGAGCCACCAGGTCATCAAGGGGTTCTGGCCACTGCCCGACCACCACTCGGCGGAGGGGAAGGTCTACTCGAAGGTCCACGCCGGCGACACACCGCGGATCATCTACTTCAACGACAACATGTTCAAGGAGGCCGGCATCCCCAACCCGATCGAGCAGGATAAGGCCGGCAAGTGGGATTGGAACGCCTACCTCGACGCCGCCAAGAAGCTGACCAAGGGCTCGGGCGTGGATAAGGTCTTTGGGGCAAGCTCCTACCCGCTCTCGTCGGCCGTCTACAGTTTCATCGGCTCGAACGGCGGCAAAGTGCTGAGCGACGACAAGAAAAAGGTCGTCATCAGCATGCCCGAGACGCTCGAGGCGATCCAGTTCCAGATCGACATGATCCGGGTGCACAAGGTCGCGCCGCTGCCCGAGGAGTCGCAGGTGCTCGGCGGCGACGTCAAGGCGTTCATGGCCAAGAAGCTCGGCATGTTCATCAGCGGCATCTGGACCGGCGCCGATACGCGCAACGTCAAGGACTTCGACTGGGCGGTCGCACCCCTGCCGAAGAGCCCGAAGACGGGCTACCGCCGCACGATCTACAAGCCGAACTCAACCTCCATGCCGGCCGCGACGAAGAACGCCGACGAGGCGTGGAAGTGGATGGCGTTCGACCCGCTCGGCCAGAACAAGGCCTACATCGACAAGTACACCGACATGGCGATGTTCGAGGAGAACCGCCAGTACTTCCTGGAGAAGAGCCCGGTCAAGAACGCCAGGGCAGTGCTCGACGCGTTCGACGCCGGCGAGGCGTACATCCTCCCGATCATCCCGAAGTGGCTCGAGGTCGAGAAGATCGTCAACGACAACATCACGCTGGTCCGGTCGGGGGAGAAGTCGTTGGCCGACGCGGCCAAGACCATCGAGACCCAAGCCACGCCGCTTCTGGCCTGACGTGGCCGGACGGTTCGCCCGAGGCGTGCCCGTGCGCGCGTCCCGGCTCGAGCGAGGGGCGTAAAGCGCGATGGCGAGCATCACCGACGTCGCCCGTCTCGCCGGCGTGTCGATCACGACGGCCTCGCGGGTCCTCAACCCAGTTGCCGGCTATCCGATCGCCGCGCCGACTCGGCAGCGCGTGCTGGCCGCCGCCGAGGCGGTCCAGTACTCGCCCTCGGCGATCGCTCGGGCGCTCGTCACCCGGCGCTCGCGCATCGTCGGTGCGATCGTCGGCGACATCGTCGATCCGTATTTCGCCGAGATCGTACGCGGCGTCGAGGACGTCGCGCGCCGCGCTGGCTACATGGTCGTCGTGTGCAACACCGACCGCGACCCGGCCACCGAACGGCGCTACGTCGCGACGCTGCGCGACTACCGTGCCGACGCGATCCTCTTCCTGGGCGGCGACTTCCACGACGAGGAGGGGCGCAGGCAGCTCGAGCAGGAGATCGCGCTGGCTCGGCGCAACGGCACCGTGGCGATGGCGTTGGCTGGCGAGCGCGGCGACCTGCCAACCGTCGACGTCGACCACCGGGCCGGTGCCCGCGAGATGGCCGAGTACCTGATCGAGTTGGGCCACCGCCGGATCGGATTCATCGCCGGGCCGGGCGTGGTGCAGACCGCCCAGCTGCGGCTCAGCGGCTTCCGCGACGCGGCGGCGGCGGCCGGCGTCGAGTCGAGCCTGGTCGCAGAGGGCGGCTTCACCTACGCGGGCGGGCAGGCCGCCGCGGCCCGACTGCTGGCATGCCGGCCGACCGCGCTGTTCGCCGCCAACGACGAGATGGGCATCGGCGCGCTGGCCGCCGTCCGGGAAGCTAGACTGAGGGTCCCGGATGACGTCACGGTTGTCGGCTTCGGCGACACGGCTCGGGCGCGCCAATCGGTTCCCGCGCTCACCAGCGTCTCCATGCCGCGGCAGGAGATGGGGGCGGTGGCGATGGAGGCGGTGCTGGCCGCGCTCGGACCGGCCAAAGGCTCTGTCGAGTCGCGCATCGTGGCCCACCACCTTGTCGTACGCGGCTCCGCCGGCCCCCCCGCCCGGCACGGCGAGCTCAACGGCCGCGCCCGGATCGCGACCGCGTCCTAGCGCCGCCCCTACGCGACCTGGCCCACTCCCCGACGGAGGGTAGTCCTGTGCCCCGGCCATTGAAGTTCGGTCTGTACATCGCCAACTCCGGCCCGCTCGCCACGCCGGAGCTGATCCGCGACCTGGCCGAGGAGGCCGAGCGGCGGGGCTACGACGGCGTGTGGTGCAACGAGCACCCGATCCCGGCCCACGAGCCCGACTACGAGTGGCCGCCCGGGCGGCCGTGGAAGCTGGTGAAGTGGTCGTACGTGCCGAGCTACGGCGTGCAGACGACGCTCGCCTACGTGGCGGGGCGGACGACGAAGGTGCGGCTCGGCTGCTCGGTCCACCCGATGCCGTACTACAACGCCGTGATGCTGGCCAAGATGATCGCGACGCTCGATCAGCTCTCGGGCGGACGCGCCATCCTCGGCACGGCGGTCGGCTGGAACCGCCAGGAGATGGAAGCGATCGGCTTCAAGGACTTCGAGGCGCGCGGCGCGTACACGGACGAGTCGATCGAGTGCATCCGCGCGCTCTGGACCGAGAAGACGCCGAGCTTCCACGGCCGCTGGTACAACTTCGACGAGGTGGACTTCGAGCCGAAGCCCGTCCAGAAGCCGCACCCGCCGATCTGGATCGGCGGCGAGTCGAAGCCGACGATCCGGCGCGTCGCGAAGTACGGTACGGGCTGGCTGCTCTCGCACATGTCTCCGGACTTCCTGCGCGAGCACGTGCCGCTGCTGCGCAAGAGGCTGGCGGAGAACGGGCGGGCCGACGACGAGATCGAGATCGGCTGCTTCTACAACGTGAAGATGCTCAAGAACGGTAAGCGCGTCGACGCGGTCGAGGACACACGGGTCTCCGGTTCCGGGACGTGGCTTTCGGGCCCGGCCGAGGCGTATCTGAAGGACCTGGCGGTCTACGCGGAGTGCGGGATCACGTACCCGATCCTGCGCATCCACGGCGACGACCACGACGACGTGCTGAAGCAGCTCCAGATGTTCGACGAGGAGGTACGCGCTCGGCTGGTCCCCTCCCCCGCTGGCAGGGGGGGTTAGGCGTGGCCAGACCGCTCCGTGTCGGCCTCGTCGGCGCGGGGTTCGTCGCCCGCATCCACGCCGACGCGTACCGGCGGCTGCCGGGGCAGGCCGTCGAGCTGCGCGCGGTCTGCGCCAGCCGGCGCGAGCGCGCCGAGCACTTCGCCGAGGAGTTCGGCGTCGAACGCGTCGCCGTCGACCTGGAGGAGTTGCTGCGCGACGAGGTGGACCTCGTCGACCTCTGCGTCCCGAACCACCTGCACGCGCCCTTCGCCGTCCGGGCCGCGCGGGCCGGCAAGCACGTCGTCGTCGAGAAGCCGCTGACCGGCGCGTTCGAGCGCGTCGGCGACGCCGCCGGGCTGCTCGACGAGGCGCTCGGCAACGCCGACCGGATGCTCGACGCGGTCCGGGCCGCCGGCGTCAGGCTCTGCTACGCCGAGAACTGGGTCTACGCGCCGCCGATCCAGAAGGCGCGGCGGCTCTTCGCGGCCGCGAAGGGACCGATCATCCGCGTCGAGGGCGAGGAGTCGCACTCCGGCTCGCACGCCAGCTACTCTCGGCGCTGGGCGACCGCCGGCGGCGGCTCGCTGCTCGGCAAGGGCTGCCACCCGCTCGGCGCGGCGCTCTACCTCAAGCGCTGGGAGGGAGAGGCGCGGAGCGGGAAGCCGATCCGCCCCGTCTCGGTCGTCGCCTCCACGGCGCGCCTCACGGCGATGCCCTCGTTCAAGCCCGGCTTCATCCAGACCGGCTGGGTGGACGTCGAGGACTGGGGGACCATGGTCGTCCACTTCGACGACGGCTCGGTCGCCCAGATCACCGCCGCCGACACGGTGCTGGGCGGCATCAAGAACTACCTCGTCGCCTACGGATCGAACGCGGTCGTCCAGGCGAACATCAACCCCAACACGGCCGTCCAGGCGTACGCGCCTGCTCCCGACATCTTCGGCGACGAGTACATCACCGAGAAGATCGAGACGAAGGGCGGGTGGACGTTCCCGTCGCCGGACGAGGACTTCATCACCGGCTACCCGCAGGAGATCGCCGACTTCGTCCGGGCCGCTCAGGAGGACCGCGAGCCGCTGTCGGGCGGTGCGCTGGCCCGCGACGTCGTCGCGACGATCTACGGGGCTTACGTATCGGCCGCCGAGGGACGGCGGGTGGATCTGGTGCCGTTCCTGCGCGATTAGCCGCGCGTCCGCGCATCGAACGTCGTTCAACCGGCCCTCGCGCGTGTCGGGCGACATGCGGCTCCTTCGTGCGACCGAAGGTTGGGGATCGCCGTCGTTACGCCGGACGCACCGGAGCCGCCGCGGAGCTCGCGCTGGCGGGCCCTCGCGCGGCGGTCGACGTATTACGCGCGTTGGCCACGGCGCTCGCGGAAGGGTGACCTGGCCGTCGCGGGCGCCCGCCGCGGAAGCGCGATCGAAACGGTTGTGCCTTTCCCTTCGCCCGGGCTCTCCGCCCAGATGCGCCCGCCCAGCCGCTCGACGATGCCGCGGCAGATGTAGAGCCCGAGCCCCATGCCCGGGATCGCCAACTCCTCCGCGTTCCGGGCGCGGCCGAACGGCGCGAAAATCGCCTCGATCTGGTTGGCCGGCACGCCGATGCCCTGGTCGGTCACGGACACGACCGCCTCGTCGGCCGCGCACGCGACGCGGACCCGCACCTCGCCACCCTCCGGCGAGTACCTGACCGCGTTCTCGAGAACGTTCCACAGCACCTGATCGAGCCGTATGGGGTCGGCCTGGACGACGCAGCGCCGCGGGATGGCGCGCACCAGCCGGTGGTGCTCGTCGAGCTGATCGGCGTAGCGCGTGAGCAAGCTGTTCACGAACGCGGCCAGGTCGACCCGCTGGGCGCTCACCCGGAGCCGCTCGGTGCGCATCCGCGACACGTCGAGCAGGTCCTCGATCAGCTTGGCGAGGCGGTCGCTCACCCGGTTGATGGCGCCGAGCGACTTCAACAGCCGCTCCTCGTCGAGCCGTCCCATCGAGTGGGCGCGCATCGCCACTTGCGCGAAGCCTTTGATGGAGGTGACGGGCGTGCGCAGCTCGTGCGAGGCGATCGAGAGGAACTCGTCGCGCGCGCGGATCGCCTCCTGTGCCTGCCGGTACAGCCGCGCGTTGCCGATGGCGAGCGCGGCGCGGTCGGCCAGGTCGTCGAGCAGCCGCGCGTCGCCGGCGTCGAGCGGGCGCTTCGTCACGTCGCGCCAGGCGACCAGCAGCCCCGTCATCTGCCCCCTGAGCCGCAGCGGCGCGGCGGCGAGGCTGTGCAGCCCGAAGCGGTCGACGTACGGCGCGTATTCGGGTGGCAGCAGCGCGCGCATCTGCTCGGGCGGCAGGTCTGCCATGAACTGAGCCTTCAGGGTGCGCGCCACCTCGGCGGCGATCCCGCGGTCGATGCGCCCGGAGTAGGCGGCGACGTGCTCGCGCGCCAGCCGGAGCGCCTCGGGGTCCCGGTGGTAGACCGCCGGGACCTCCATACGCGGGTCGTCTGGTCGGACGAGGTAGAGGATGCAGCCGTCGCCCAACGTCTCGGCGACACGCCGGACGGCTGCCTCGTAGAGCGACGGAAGGTCGAGCGTCGCCGCCGCGAAAGCCTCGGACGCCTCGGCGAGCAGGCCGAGCCGGCGCGCCTGCGCCTGCGAGTCCTCGTACAGCCTGGCGTTGTCGAGCGCCAGGGCGGCGCGCCGCGCCAACTCTTCGGCGAGCTCGAGGTCCTTCTCGTCGTACGGGCGCGGGTCCGTGACCCTCGCGAGGGTCAGCGCGCCGAAGACCCTGCCGCGCGTCAGGAGCGGCACGGTCATCGTCGAGCGCACGCCGAGCCGCTGGAGCATCGCCAGGTGCTCGGCGTCCTGCGCCACCCGCCGGCGATCGTCGTCGGTCACGCGGGCGAGCAGCTCGGAGCGCTTGGTCGCGACCACCCGCAGCGCCGGGTGTGGCTTGCTGGCGTCCAAGGGGTACCGGCGCCGCATCTCTTCGAGGAGCTGCACGCCCTCGGGATCGGTGCCCTGGACGGCCAGGCGCCGGAGGGAGCCGTCGGCGTCGGCGACGTCGACGGCGCAGCGGTCGGCGAGCCGCGGGACGGCCAGCCCGGTCAGGGTGTCGAGCACGGCCGCCTGGTCGAGCGAGCCGGCCAGCGCCTTCGACGCCTCGGCCAGGAACTGCTGCGCCCGCTCGGCCCGCTTCATCTCGGTGATGTCCTGCGAGACGCCGAGCACGCCGACGACGCGCCCTTCGGCATCGCGGTAGGGGGACTTCGTCGAGAGAAACGTCCGGTGGCCAATCGCGGTGACCATGTCGGTCTCGCTCTGGACGGTTTCGCCGGTCTCGACGACCTTACGGTCGGCGGCGCGCAGCAGCTCGGCGACGTCGGCCGGGAAGAAGACTCGATCGTCCAGCCCGATTACTTCGGCGGGCGGTCGGCCCAGGACGCGCGCCGCCGCCTCGTTGACGACGAGGTAGCGGCCCTCCCGGTCCTTGACGAAGATGGCGTCGTCGACGCCGTCCATGAGCGCGCGCAGCAGCTCGCCATCGGCGTGAGCCACGGGCAAAGAGTACCGGCTTTCCGGGGCCAACGCGCTCGCGCTAGAGCTTCAACCCGGTCATGACGATGCCGCGGACGAAGTAGCGCTGCGCGGCGAAGAACAACAGGATCGCCGGGAGCGTCATGATCGCGGCCGCACCCATCAGGAGGTGGTCCTTCGTGGCGCCGAGCTGCTCGGGCACCGTCTGGAAGTAGCGCAGGCCGATCGACATCGTGAACAGGTTGCGGTTGTTGAGGTAGACGAGCGGGCCGAGAAAGTCGTTCCAGTGGGTGAGGAACTGGAGGATCGCGACGGTCGCGAGCGCCGAGCGCGAGAGCGGCAGGATGATGCTCCAGAGGATGCGGAACGATCCGGCGCCGTCGACGCGCGCCGCGTCGTCGAGGTCGCGCGGGATCGTCATGAAGAACTGCCGCAGCAAGAAGACGGTGACCGCGCTGTTGCCGAACCAGGCCGGGACCGTCAGCGGCAGGAACGTATCGATCCAGTGGAGCTGGTAGAACAGCAGGTACTGCGGGATCAGCGTGACCTCGAACGGCAGCATCAGCGTGCTGAGCAGCAGCGCGAAGAAGAACCCGCGCCCCGGGTAGTCGAAGCGTGCGAAGGAGTAAGCGACCAGCGACCCGGAGAAGATCGCGCCGGGCACCGAGACGACCACGATCAGGAGGCTGTTCAGGATCCAGCTGCCGATCGGCTGGGCCGTCCAGAGCTCGGCGTAGTTGCGCCACTGCGGGACCTCGGGCAAGATCGACGGCGGGAACGTCTGCATCTCCTGCGGCGTCTTGAGCGAGCTGGCGATCATCCAGATGAAAGGGAACGCGAACATCAGCCCGGCCAGCAGCAGCCCGACGTAGGTCAGCGCCAGCCCGACCGTCTGTCGCCGCTCGCCGACGCGCTCGGCGCGCCGCTCGACCGCGACCGCGGCCATCAGTCGCTCCCCCCGGCGTAGTAGACCCAACGGCGGGACGTCCTGAACTGCAGCCAGGTCAGCGCGACGATGATCAGCAGGAAGAGCCAGGCGAGCGCCGAGCCGTAGCCCATGCTGAAGTAGCTGAACGCGTTCTTGTAGATGTGGAGCGCGTAGAACCAGGTCGCGTAGGCGGGACCGCCGCCGGTGGCCACGAAGGCCGAGGTGAACACCTGGAGTGAGGTGATGACGCCGAGGACAAGGTTGAAGAAGACGACCGGCGTGATCATCGGCAGCGTCACGTGCCGGAAGCGACCCCAGGCGCCGGCGCCGTCGATGGAGGCGGCGTCGTGCAGCTCGGCCGGGACGCCCTGTAGACCGGCGAGGAAGATCACCATGCGCGTCCCGCCGACGCTCGTCCAGAGCGCGAGCGCGATGAGCCCCCACATCGCCCACTCCGGCGCCTCGAACCAGCGCGGCCCGCGCAGCCCCGTCGCCGCGTAGATCGCGCCGTTCAGCAGCCCCCAGTCGGGCTGGAGGAGCTGGATCCACAGGACGGCCGCGGCCACGATCGGCACGAGCGAGGGCATGAAGAAGAGCGTCCGGAAGACCGACGTGCCGCGCACCCTGACGTTGAGCAGCAGCGCGACCAGCAGCGAGCCGACCACGCCGAGCGGCACGCTGACGACCGCGTACTGGAACGTGCGCCCCAGCGACGGCCAGAACTGCTGGTCCTTCGTGAACGCCTCGACGTAGTTGGCGAAACCGACGAACCGCGGCGCCGAGATCAGGTTGTAGGATGTGAAGCTGAGCGCGAGCGATGCGAGCACCGGCCCGGCGGTGAAGACGACGTAGCCGATCAGCCAGGGCGCGAGGAAGAGGTAACCCTCGACGACGTGGCGGCGGCGGAGGGGCGAGGCCATCTAGGTCGTCGGCTTGTCCAAGACCCGCTGCAAGGCGTCGTTCAGGTCCTTGAGTCCCTGCTCGAAGCCGACCTTGCCGAGGTACATCACCTGGTGGGCCTGGGCGAAGGCGTCCTGGAGCTCGGTGCCGCGCGCGTTGGCCGGGACGACGTTCGGCTGCCCCTTCAACAGCGTCTCCTTGTACGGCGTGAAGTTCGGGTCGTTGAAGAAGGGGTCGTCCATGATGTCGGGCCGGACGAGCGCGACCGACGACTTCGAGAGCTTCGTGAAGGCCAGGCAGCCGTCCCGGCTCGAGAGGTGCTTCACGAACTCCCAGCCCCACTCGGGGGCCTTCGTCCGGGCGCCCACCTGCCAGGTGCCGCCGCGCGTCTGCGACGGGTAGATGCCGTCGGGCCGCCGCGGGAAGAGCACCGCCTTCAGCTTGACGACGTTGGGGTCCTTGATCGAGTCCTTGAGGTTGAACATCGCCAGCGCGCCGGCCTGCATCGAGCCGAGCTTGCCGGAGCCGAAGAGCGCGTCGGCCGTCCCCTGGAAGCTGCCAGGGAGGGCGACGACCTTGTCTGTCTGGCAGAGGTCGTAGGTCCAGCGCATCCCCTTGGTGGGGTTCGGCTCGGTGATGATCGATTTCTTGCCGTCCTCCGAGAGGATCTCGCCGCTGAAGGCCCGGCAGATGACGGTCTGGTGGCGGAGCGCGAGGCCGAGGCTGGTGCCGTAGCGCTGAACGGTGCCGCCGCTCGCCTTGTGGAGCTTGACGATGATCTGCCGGAGGTTGTCCATCGTCCACTCGGGCGACGTGTAGTCGGGCAGCTTGACGCCGACCTCGTCGAGCGCGAGTTGGTTGAAGACGTATCCGCCGTCGCCCGGATGGCCCCAGGCCGGCAGGCCCCAGACCTTGCCGTTGAGCTTCTGGAGCTCCCAGAACGTGTCGTAGAACTGCTTGGTGTCGAACTTCTCGGCCGCGATGTAGTCGTCCAGCGACTTGACGAGCCCCTGCGGCACCGCCCGGTAGAACTCGTAGTCGACCGGGTCGAACGAGTAGAGGTCGCCGATGTTGCCGGCCGCCCACATCGAGTAGAGCTTGGGGTACGAGTCCGTCTGGCTGGTCGGCAGAGGCCGGAACTCGATCGTCACGTTCGGGTACTTCGCCTGGAAGGGCTTGATCACCGCGTCCGGGTACGGCGTGCCGACGCCCCGGAAGGTGTCCCAGATCAGTGTGACCGGCGCCGTCGACTTCGCCGGCGCGGCGGCCTGCGGCGCGCCGGTGGCGGCGGCCTGCGGGGCCGCGTTCGCGCCCGCGGCGGGCGCGGTCGTCGCGGCCCCGCCCGGCTTCGAGGTCGGCGCCGGTGTCGGCGCCGTGGCGCCACCGCACGCCGCCAGGATCGGCAGCGCCGCCATGCCCAGAACGAACCGTCGTCGCGTCGTCATCGCTGCTTCCTCCCCACGCGCTTGTCGCCAGTATACCGGCGTACGTCTGGCGAACAGCCACGCTCCGAGCCTCCCGTGGTCGCCTCGCCAAGCGTGTCTGGCGCGAGCTGCGCGGCGGGCCGCAGCAGCGCACCGCCGTCGTCGCAAGGTCAAGCCGATCCTCCGCTCACCGGTGGAGGCGGGCGGCGCGCCCAGGGGCGAGCGCCGCCCAGCCTAGCTCGGAACGACGATCTCCAGGTCCGGCCCCGCCAACGGCGTGAAGTGGCGGGCGTTGAACGTGAGCAGCGTTGTCGCGCCACCCTTCCGTGCGCAAGCGGCGATGGCGGCGTCGTAGATCGAGCCACCCGTGATCGCACGTCTGCGTGCGTCGTCGAGAAGGAAGGCGTAGTCGGCTGGTTCGAGTGCGACGACGCGCCATCGGCCCACGAAGCTCTCCCGGAGAGCGCTCAGCGCCTCTGAGGGGGAGACGCGCTGGGTCGGTGGGAACGACGTCAGCGTCGCGTAACTTTCGATCAGGCTATGCGCCGCCAGGATCATCTCATCGCCCCGGCCCAAGCGCTGTTCGATCTCGGCCCGGGCGGAGCGATGGTGCTCGTGCCAAACGGCGATGCGCGCGATGATGCAGCTCGTATCAGGAAGGAAGATCGCCAAACCAGCTCCGCATAGCTCGCTCGCGGCGCGTATCTTCCATGACCTGCCTTACCTGTTCGCTCGTCAGTGGCGGCGTGCCCGGCGGCGCCCGCATGACGAGGAACCGTCCGTCATGGACGAGCTCGACCGGCAAGTAGGCGGGCTCGATCTCGATCTTCCCGTCGACGACGCGGATATCGAGCTTCATACCCGGCGCGATGCCGGCACGGTCCCTGATCCGCTTCGGAATGACCAGCCTGCCGGCACGATCGATGGCAACTTTCATGCCACCAACTTTACCATCGCTGTTGGTTTTCACGCCGCGCCACGCCTGGTGTTGTAGAGCTACGAGAATTCGCCGGGAGTGCGTGATGCTGTGGTGGTCGGAGGTCGACACGCCGATCGGGCGGGTGGCGCTCGGGTCGAGCGAGCGCGGGCTGGCGCGGGTGCTGCTGCCGAACCAGCTCGGCGAACGAGCCGCCGGGTTCGAGGACGATGGGCGGAACGCCGAGCCGGCGCGCCAGCTCGCCGAGTACTTCGCGGGCGAGCGGCGCGTGTTCGACCTGGCGCTCGACGTCGGAGGCACGGAGTTCCAGCGCCGGGTGTGGATCGAGGTGGCCGGCATCCCGTACGGGCGGACGCGGACCTACGGGGAGGTGGCCCGCGCGCTCGGCGTTCCACGGGCACACCGGGCGGTGGGCGCGGCGAACGGGGACAACCCGCTGCCGCTGGTCATCCCGTGCCACCGGGTCGTGGGGGCGGGCGGAGACCTGGTCGGCTACGGCGGAACGACGCCGGTGAAGCGGTGGCTCCTGGCGCACGAAGGAGCGGTCCCCCGCCAGGACGAGGAGTTCCTCGCCTGGGGCGCGCGGCGGCTGGCCGACCAGCCGTCGCTGCTCATCGGACCCCGCTCGACGCGCATCTTCTGCCGCCCGACCTGTCGCTACGGCGCGCGCATCCGCCACGTGCCGGCGCTGTTCGACAGCGCGGCCGAGGCGATCGCCGAGGGGTACCGTGCCTGTCGCGTCTGCCAGCCGGCCTGAGGTGACGGACGCGCCGGTTGCGCCGAGCTTCGAATCGTTAATCGAGCTGTACCAGCCGGCCGTCTACCGCTTCCTCTACCGGCTCTGCCTCGGCAACGGCCACGACGCGGAGGACCTGTGCCAGGAGACGTTCCTGCGCGCCTTCCGCGCGTTCGGCAGCCTGCCGCCCGACGCCCACCACCGCGCCTGGCTGTACCGCATCGCCTACAACCTGTTCCTGAACGGGCGGCGCCGGCCGCCGATGGCCGAGCTGCCGGAGGACCTCGCGGGTCAGCAGCACGACCGCGACGCCGCCGAGCTGGTCGGCGAGATCGGGCAGTTCGTGACGACGCTGCCGCCGAAGCAGCGCGCCGCGCTGATCCTGCGCCACGTCGAAGGGCGCGAGTACTGCGAGATCGCCGGGGTGCTCGGCTGCAGCGAGGACGCGGCGCGCGCCAACGTGTTCCAGGCCGTGAAGAAGATCAGGGCGCGGTTCGCCAAGGAGTACGCAGATGGCTGACGTCTTCGAAGAGGCTCTACGGGAGGCGTTCCCCGCGCCGCCGTCCGCGCCGCCGCTCCGCGTAGCGTACTGGGACGAGATGGACAGCCCGATCGGGACGCTGCGCCTGGCGACCGGCGAGGACGGCCGCGTGCGCCTCATCTCCTTCTGGCGCAGCGAGGGCGGCTTCGTCGACGAGCTCCTCAGCCTGGGCTCGATCCCCATCCGGGACAAGCGGCACAACGACGCGCTGAAGCGGCAGCTCGACGAGTTCTTCGAGGGCCGACGGCGGCGCTTCGAGCTCGACGTGGACCTCTCCCGTGTCGCGCCGTTCACGCGTGCCGTGCTCGAGACGACGGCGCGGGTGCCGTTCGGCGGCTGGGACACGTACGGCGGCATCGCCGCGAAGCTGGGCGTGCCGCGCGCGGCGCGGGCGGTCGGGAACGCGCTCGGCGCCAACCCGGTCCCGATCGTGGTCCCCTGCCACCGGATCCTGGCGGCCGGCGGGAAGATCGGCGGCTACGCGCGCGGGTTGAGCTACGGGCTGGACATCAAGCGCAAGCTGCTCGGCATCGAGGGCGCGGCGCTGGTCTAGCGGCGTCGCCCCAGGGCGCGCCCGATGGACGTCCGCGGCAGACAGGGCCATCGCGCGTCAGAGGTCCCTCGCCACGCTCAGGACGACATGTCGGCCGCCTCGCGTGGCTGTGCGATGATCCGCGCGAGACCCACACGAGGAGTCAGGCCATGAAGCTCTGCTACGCGCTGCGCCGCGGTGTCTACTACCCGAGCCAGCGCGACGCCTTCGGCGAGATGCCGGCCCGCGAGCACCGCGCCAGGTACCTGAAGTACGTCAAGGAGAGCGGCTTCGAGGGCGTCGAGATTCCGGCCGGCGGGTCGCTGGCGGTGGCGGCGACCGAGGAGCTGGCGCGCGACCTTGGTGCCGAGCTGCGCGACGCCGGGGTCCCGGCCGTGTGCGTCCGCGGCGGCGGTCCGATCGCCCACCCTCGGGAGGGCAAGCGCGTCCGCGAGCGGATGGCGAAGGTCGTCGACTTCGCGGGCTGGATCGGCGCGTCGGTCGTCAACACGACGATCGTGACGCCGGCGACGCACCCGAACGGCCCGGGCTCGGAGCGGCGCGGCGAGCCAGTGTCGCAGGGCGCGAGCCGCTACGCCAACGAGCACGACTTCGTCGAAACGGCGAAGGCGCTGCGCGAGGTCGGGCAGCGGGCGGCCGATCAGGGGATCGACGTCTCGATCGAGATCCACCAGGGCTCGATCGCCGACAACTCGTGGTCGGGGCTGCGCCTGGTCGAGCTGATCGGGCTGCCGAACGTCGGCGTGAACCCGGACCTGGGCAACATCTTCTGGCAGTTCGAGGAGCCGGAGGAGACCATGGAGGCCGCCATCGTCGCGCTGGCGCCGAAGGCGAAGTACTGGCACTGCAAGAACCTGAAGAAGGTGCACTTCCCGCAGCTCCAGAAGGCGATCTACCTGCGCGTTCCGCTCGACCTGGGCGACATCGACTACCGCTTCGCCGTCTCGGCGATGCAGGCCGCGAACTACCAGGGCTACATGGCGATCGAGGGCGCCAACACCGGCGACCAGCTCAGCCAGGATCGCCGGTCGGCGCAATACGCGAAGGGCCTCATCGACGGGACGATTTAGCCTTCCTCTCCCAAAGACAACGGGTGCAGCGCGAACCCCGTACGAGAAAGGGTCAGCGGATGATCAGGCCCTGAGGCTGGCGGCCGGCCTTTAGCTGGTCGACCACTTCGATCCGGACCATGTCGACAACGGCGATCGCGTCCGCGGCGGTGACGACGACGAACGCGGTTCGGCCGTCCTTCGTGAAGCCCACGTTGGAGGCGCCCGGGCCGACCGTGAGCCGCCCGAGCTCCCGGCGTGTCCTGGCATCGAACAACTGGGCGAACGCGTCGCCCGCGTTCAGCACCAGCGACTTGCTGGCGTCGGGGCTCCAGCCGTTGCGGACCGGGTCCTTGCCGCACGGCATCGTCGCGAGCGTCGAGAGGTCGTCGGCGTTCAGCACGACGTTGGTGCTGTTCCCGTCGGCCTGCACCCAGACCTCCTTGCCGTCGGGCGAGACGCGGAGCATCCAGGGCTTGCTGCCGGGCGGGAACGTGGCGGTCTTGACGATCCGCCGCGTCGTCATGTCGACCTTCGAGACGGTGTCGGCGTCGCGCTCGGGGACGTAGCCGAACCGACCGTCCGGCGATAGGTGGAGGTCTCAGGGGAAGGCGCCGGTCTTCAGCTTCGCCTCGACCTGGCCGGAGGGGAGGTCGAGGAAGGCGATGGCGTCGTCGCCGGCGACGTTGATCGCAGCCTTGCGCGTGTCCGGCAGCACGGCGAGGCTGTGCGCCGGTCCGGTGCCGATGTCCTTGACGGTGTTGGTCACGGCGACCGCCCGCAGGTCGATCGCGATCGCCTGCACCTTGTCGTCGGGGTGGTCGTAGGTCCAGACGCGTTGGCCGTCCCAGTAGGTGACGTCCGGCGAGAGCCAGCGCACGGAGGCGCCGAGCGGCCTGGTTTGGACGACACGCCGGGACGCCGCGTCGATCAGCGTGACGTCGCGGGAGGCGACGTTGAAGACGTAGACGGTTTCGGCCGAAAGGGAGGCGAGGGACGGGGGCGCGGGAGTCGCGGCGGTGGCGGAGGGAGTGGTGGGCGGCGCGGCAGCGGCGGTGGTGGCCGTGGGCGGCGCGGCGGCGGCGGCAGTGGGCGGGACGGCCTGGCCCGCGGTCGGGCTGGGGGCGGCGGGCGTCGCCGTGGGGCTCGGAGCCGCCGTCGCCGTCGAGCCTGGTACGCCCGCCCCACGGCAGGCGATCGCGGCCAGCGCTCCCACGCCGACGAGCGCCCCGTTGAACAGCACGCTTCGCCTGCCCACGACCGTCGCCTCGGCGCCGCCGCCGGCGGCGCAGTCGGGCGTTCAGTGCGAGGGCGGACGCGCGGTCAGGAGTGGGTTGACGATCCGTCCGGCCATCAGCGGGCGAGCTTCGATCCCGTCTCCAGCCAGAAGCGCGCGATCTCCTCGCAGGTCGCGATCCAGACGCCGTCCATGCTCTTGAGCGCGCGCATGAGCCCGCGCAGCTCGTTGAGCCGGGCCGGGTGGCCGCTCACCTGGGGGTGCATCGTCAGGTTGAACAAGCCGCCCCACTCGTGCACGGCCGCTAGCTCGTCGCGGAACGCGCCGTAGACGAGCTCGGGGATCTGGATCGTCCGGTTCGCGTAGGTCGGGTGGAACATGAAGAATGGCGCGTCGTCGACCGACCACTGCACCGGCAGCTCGACGACCGACGTGCCGGGGTGGACGTACGGCCAGGCGTCGTCCATCAAGTTCGACGAGTAGAGCATCCCCGCGTCACGGACGAGGTCGAGCGTGATCGGCGTCAGGTCCCAGCCCGGCGAACGGTAGCCGAGGGGGCGAACGTCGAGCACCTCGCGCAGCGCCTCGATCCCCCTCGCGAAGTTCCACCGCTCCTGGTCGGGGTCCTCGGGCCGGTTGCGCTCGTGGAGGTAGCCGTGGTGGCCGATCTCGTGGCCGGCGTCGCGGATCATTTCCGACGGCTTGGGGTGGCGCTCGGCGACCCAGCCCGGGATGAAGAACGTGGCGCGCAACTGCTCGGCGTCGAGCAGCTCGAGGATGCGCGGCACCGCGACCCTCGCGCCGTAGACGCCCTGGGAGATGACGCCAGGGCGGTCCTTCACCGACGGGTCGCGGGAGAGCCAGCCGGACTCGGCGTCGAAGTCGAACGTCAGACAGGCGGCGCAGCGGGCGCCGCCGGGGAAGACCGGTTGGTGCTGCTCGTACGCGGGCATGCCGGCAGACTAGCAGAAAGAGGGGTGCCGTCTGGCAGAGGGGAGCGGAGGACGTTATGCGGCGAGGCGGTGGCGCCTGGTCACCATCGCCTTGATCTCCTCGGCCCGAGCCTCGAGGTCATCGCGCACGTGGACGCTCTCCTGTTCGTTCGGGTCGGTCCGCGCGATCAGGCAGACGGCTGGCTTGCGCGTGAGGTTGGCTGGCAGGTGCGGCACGCCCGGGGGGATGTACAGGAAGTCGCCGGCCTTCCCGACGCAGTGCTCGGTCAGTCCTTCGCCGTACCACGTGTCGATCCGCCCGCTGAGCGTGTAGATCGCCGTCTCGTGGCCGTCGTGCTGGTGCGGGCGGGCCCACTGCCCGGGCGGCACGGTGAGCAGGACCATGCAGATGTGCTCGGCTCCCACACTCTCGCCCGAGATGCCGGCGAGGTACGAGAACCCCTGCTTCCCGGTGAACGTCTGGGTCGGACGGACGAGCTTGCAGCCGGGCGCGCGTTCGCTGTTCATCGCGGCATCATCCGGCATAAACGGTGCCAGCTTTCCAGCCCGCCTCAGGCTGAGATGGCCGGCGCGCCGCGGCAACACGTCTGCCGCGGCAGGCCGCTGCCGCGCGAGCAGTACCTGACCGACGTCTCCAACTGACGCTCCCGTGACCCGCGGCTCGGCAGGGACGGCACGCCGCGCCGCGACGTCGTCCCTTGAATCGCCGCGATCGAGCAGACCCGCCGCTTCTAGCCGCGGCTCTGCTCGTAGAAGTGCCAGCCGTCCATCTCGGGCGGCCGGATCCCCTGTTGGGTGAGGATCGTCGCGATCTGGGACCGGTGCTCGGTCGCGTGGTTGATCGCCTGGGTCAACAGCAGCCAGGCCGGCAGCTCGTATGGCTCGTTGCCGCGTACGCCGCGCAGGATCCTCCCCGGCTGCTCCGCCTCGGCGATCTCGATCAGCGCCCGGCCGGTCGAGTCGAGCGATGCGCGCAGGCCGGCGATGCCTTCCCACGGGGCGCTCTCGCGCGGCTCGGGCCGAGGCTCGCTGCGGAGCGCCGCCACGTAGCGCTCCTCGGCGCCGGCGATGTGCTTCAGCGTCTCGCGGATCGTGCCTCTCGTGCCCGGGACGGCCGAATCGAGCTGGGCGTCGGTCAGCTCCCGGCACGCGTCGAGCATCGTCAGGTTCGCCCAGAGGTTGTGGCGGAAGAGCTGGCCCAGCAAATTCTCCACGACCCGGGAGGATACACCGTCGGACCGCGACCGGACTCGGGACCTCGAGGGTGCTCGAGCGGCGGGCTGAACGGCGGCCGCATGGTGCCGCGGGTGGGCCGGGCGCGGTGGACGTCGGCCGGGGGCTGCCCAGGGGCACGCTCACTTCGTGGTAGGCACGTTCCCTTTTGGCCCTGGCGCGGCAAGACCGCGCCCCGTGCGTGCGTGGCGGTTGGTCGGCCTGGGCGTAGGTCTCCAGCCCCGCCACCCGCGCCCCGTGCGTGCGTGACGGTTGCGTGACCGCTTCCCTGGTCGCGCTGGTGCGGGCGCTCTATAACGCAGCACGACGTTGGCAGAGCAGCACC